>CAYUJE010000080.1:0-21744 GCA_964444865.1 uncultured Pirellulaceae bacterium
AATGACAACCGAGGCTATGTCACCGTCAGCGACGACGGACTGAAGTTCGCTCCCCTCAAGGCCTGGACCTTCGATGACGGCCAAGACCTGGGAAGCTACAACACCCAGCAGCACTGGGTAGTCCATGGCGATGGTCTGTACCTCGTCTATACCCGCCGTGGAGCCCAGAACGATCATATCCCGCGCAATCGCGCCCCCCTGTTCCTCGCGCGCGTGGATGCCGACAAGCTCCACGTCCTGCGGAAGACGGAGAAGGAGCTGATGCCCGAGCGGGGAGTCATGCTTGGCAATTTCGGGGCGGCGAAGATTGCGAATAACGAGTGGTGGGTCACCGATTCCGAATTCATCACCGGCGGCAAGGCCCATCCTCGCGGCGCGAATGGCAGCACTTTTGCCGCCAGGATCAAGTGGAAAAAGCCCTGAGCTAGCCCCATTGCCATTCCTCCATCAACTTTGGGAAAGAATATGTCCCCCGACTGCCTTGTAAATCGCTTGACCCCCACGGAGCGAGAGTTCTTTGATTCCAACGGCTATCTCGTCGTCGAAAACGCCCTCGACTCCGCCACAACCGAGCGACTCCTTGCCGTCGTCGATCGCGTTGATAGCCGCGTCCGGACGGACGAGACGCGCGATAAGCTCCTCTCGATCCCGAACATCGTCCACGAGGACCCGTCGCTCGTCGATCTGGTTGATTGCCCGGCCACGTTTCCCAAGGTCTGGGGAATCCTCGGCTGGAACATCTATCTCTATCACTCTCATATTGACGTCACTCCCCCCGCGGATGCTGCCGCCCTGAAGTGGCGTGTCGCCTGGCATCAGGACAGCATGCGGGTGAACGACGAAATCGAGTCGAGCCCGCGCCCGCGGCTCTCCCTTAAAATCGGCTACTACCTTACGGACGCCAGCCAGCCGGACCGGGGGAACACGCTGGTTGTGCCCGGCTCCCACCTGTGGGACGAACTCGACTGCCCGGCCGACGGCGTCACAAATCCCCCCGGTGCTGAGCCGCTTTGCGTCAAGGCCGGCACCGCGGTCCTCATCGACCGCCGCATCTGGCACTCCCGCAGCCCCAACCTCTGGAACCAGACTCGCAAGGTCATCTGGTACGGCTACAGCTACCGCTGGCTGCGGGCCAAGGACGAAATGACGGTCTCTCATCTCTATCCCACACTCGACCCCATCCGCCGCCAAATCCTGGGCTCTGGCCTCTCCGCCAACGGCGTCTACGACCCCGCGGATGAAGACGTCCCCCTCCGCGCCTGGCTCCGCGAACACTCCCCCGCCGAAGAAGCCCGTTCCCTCCACAGCCGCTCTCAGTCCCGCCCACCGGCGATGGTGCGGGGAAAGAATTTAGGGAGGCAGTAAAAGCGGCGGCGGTTGCCGCGATGGGCTCGGGAAATTCCGTTTCCCGATAGTTTGCACTGAACCTGCGCACTCCAGCGGATGATTCAGAATGACTACTGGCTGAATGAGTAGGTAACCGTCGTCGCCGGATACTTCAACCGAAAAGATTCGCTTTTCTTCTCCGTGACACAAGTCTTCACAACATTCACCGTGAAGTGGCGCGGTAAAGCGAATTGGAAATGACATTCTCTCCAGAGACTGCTCGGCAGGGGTGCGGCTGCCAGGCCATAAGAGCATTCCTCCAGCGTTTACACTCTCCCTCTTTCGAGAATTGCAAACAACACTCACTCAAACTCATACCCCACATAAAACGTTATCCGTCCGTCCGCGTGTTTCTTGATGTTGGTGATGTGTACCGGCAGGCCGCCGCCGAGTTGGGAACGGCTGGAGGGGGTGGTGAAGGGGGTGAAGGAGTTGTTGGCTTTGGACGGGTAGGGGACGGCGTCGCGGAAGGAGCCGGGGCCGGCGGGGCCTTCGATGCCGTGGGATTCCTCGAGCATTGGCCGGTTGCCGACCACTCGCCAAATCAGCAGCCCTTCGCTCGGCAGACTGGCGTCGAAGCCGAGCTTGCGGCGATTTTCCAGCAGCAGATATTCGCTCCCGTCGCTCCGGAGCAGAATCTTGTAGCACTGTTTCGAACCAGATTCCACCGGATCGAGAATCAGCTTCTGCTTGACAGTCGGGTCAATCACCGTCGGCTGCAGCCAGCCGAGCTGCTCCTTGCACCAGGCACTAAAATGCTGCGGCCGGCCCCCAGGAACCTGGTTGGACATGGCGCACCACAGGCTCATCCCCTCGGAGCCCGGATTCTCCGGTCGGGCGTACAGATCGGGGAGGCCGAGCATGTGGCCGAACTCGTGGCAGATCACGCTGATGTCGCTGAAGCGGCTGCCACCTTCGGGACAAATGAAATACTGCACGCGCCGCCGGTCGTGGGTGAAGTTGGCCCGGTGAGGCCAAAACAGTCCGCCCCGGTTGGTCCGCACACGCTCCCCCGCGTAGACATAAAACACGCCGTCGAAATCGGTCAGGGTATTCTTCCCTTCCCGTTCTTGCAGCTTGTCGAGGGCTTCGCCGAGGAAGACCCCTTTGTTCTGGGCGTTGGTGCCGGTGGTATAGTCGTTTTTCGGTTTGCTCACCTCAACCCAGTCGAAGACTTTTCCTTCGACGCGGAGCTTGCCGTAGGATTGTTCGAGGTAGTAATCCTTGACACTGCCATAAACGGTCTGGCCGGTGACGCTCTTGTCGATGTAACGACCGTTGCTGAACAGGGCTTGCTCCCAGGCTTCGCGAGGAATTTTCTCGTTGTGCTTCTGGTCGGGGAATTCGACCAGCACCACCGCCAGGTTGTAAACGTCCCGCCGCCACGCCGCACTCCCGCGGGTGGGGTCGAAATTGCGAGTGGGCTCCGAGGAAGCGAGCTGGACTTCGTACTCCTTCTCTTCCGCTTCCCGTTTGACGATGAACTTGACGAGATCACCCGGCAACTTGCCGGACATTTTCTCGCGAAAGCCGGTGGAGTCCTTGGTTTCGTTGCCATCCACGCGGGCGATGATATCCCCCGCCTTCAGGCCGATTTTCTCGGCGGGGGAACCCGAAATGATTTCGCGGATGAGAGCGCCGGCAGCTTCCTTGGCGTCTTCGAGTTGCACACCCAAAATGGGACGAGGACGCCCTGCCGCGGGAGTGAGCGGACGGCTGGTGGCGGCAAGTTGGGCGGAGACTTCCAGCGGCTGATCGCTTCGCAGCAGCGAGAGCTTGACGGACTTGCCCGGCCGCTGGGCGAGGATGGATTCACGAAATTGAGCGGCGGAGACAACTGGTTCCCCGTCCAACTTTTGCAGCACATCCCCAACTTGCACCCCTGCAGCCGCGGCCGGCGAATCCAAAGCGATTTCGGCGACGACGAGCTTGCCCCCTTCCGCCGGCTCCAAGTAGAGGCCGAGAAAGCTGGTGGAAATTGTCGTTGCCGAGCCAATGGTTTTGAGGTCCGCAGCGATGGCGGTTTCCGGCGATCGAAACTGGCTGAAATCAAACTCCGCCAGCTCGCGATCAGCATCCGTTGGGCCTGGAGGATCCCAAGCCAACACCGGCTGGGTCCATGCCGCAGTGACGACAGCCGATGCAAGGAAAAGCAGAAATGTCCGCGGAAAGAAGAAATGGCGCGACATAGAATCTCCTGCAGACAATGAGGACTGGGGGGGATGGAACCCCGGAATGATAGCGAACTGCTTCCGAAAGTTGGGGCGAAGTACCGAGCTTCCCTGCCAGTAAAGCAGGCTGGGAGGGGAAAAGCAAGAATTGGGTTTGACTTTAGAGTTGCTTTTGCGTTTGATAGAAGTACTTTTGTGGCAACGCCTTACAAGTTTTGAATTGGCCGTAATGGGCCGCCCGCTCAAGATTGAAGCCTCCTTGGCACTTCAATTGCTGCCTAAAGAATGCCAGCGGTAATCTGCCACTTGCCGTGCGCGCCCTTATGAAACTCGAAACCCCCACCCTTCTGATCACGGACGACGATCGGGACTTCCGCGAAACATTGCGGGAAGTCTTCGAGCCGAGGGGATTCCGCACCTATCTGGCCGGGGATGGCGAAGAGGCCCTGCACATCATCCAGAACGAGCACATTCACATCGTCCTGCTCGATATGCACATGCCGCGGCTCTCCGGTTTGGATACTATCCGCCGACTGCGGGAGACGAAGCTCACCGCCTTGCTGCCGTGCATCCTCATTTCCGCCGCTCTAGATGACTTCATTCGGGAAGAGGCTCTCAAGCAACAAACCTTCAGCATCCTCGCCAAGCCAGTCCGCCTGCGGGAAGTTACCGGCGTCGTGCAAGACGCCCTGCGACAGACTTACGACTGGCCGTCGTAGCTTTTCTTCTCTCCACGACTTATTATTTTGCCCCCCATTATTCTGCCATCATTCAAACAGAATAATGGGAGACATAGTATTAGGAGCAAATCCGTGTCCAATCGTGTTCTGTGCGTATTGATATTCTTGCTCAGTCTGTCTGCGAGTCAGTTGCAGGTCCAACCCCTCGATGGACGCGAGGGACGGAACTTACTGCTGGAGAACTTCCGCCCCCAGCCGGCGCTGAAAGTGCCCTCGCATCGGTTGACGAAAGCAAAGTTTCCGGTCGTGGATGTGCATACGCATTTCCGCATCAAACTGCGAGGAGGAGAGAAAGACCTCGATGCATTCGTCAAAACCATGGACGAAAACAATATCGCGATGTGCGTCAGTCTCGATGGGCATCTGGGCGACGAATTCTCCGAGCACGCCAAATTCCTGTGGACGAAATACCCCAATCGCTTTGCCATCTTTGCCAATCTCGATTGGCAAGGGGACGGAAAAAATGACGAACCAGCCAGCTGGGATTGCCAGCGGCCAGACTTCGCCCGCCGCATGGCCGATGAACTGAAAGTCGCAAAAGAGAAGGGAGCGAGCGGTTTGAAAGTCTTCAAGCAGTTCGGCCTGGAATACAAAAACGCCGATGGCTCGCTGATCAAGATCGACGACCCTCGTTTTGACGACATCTGGCACGCCTGCGGCGAACTAGCCTTGCCGGTGCTGATTCATGTCGCCGATCCAGCCGCCTTCTTCCTCCCCATCGACGAGAAAAACGAACGCTGGGAAGAACTGCACCGGCATCCCGAATGGAGTTTCTCTGGTCCGCAGTTCCCCAAGCAATCGGAGCTCTTCGCCGCGTTTTTGCGGGTCGTCAAGCGGCACCCCAAGACGACTTTTATCAGCGCCCATGTCGCCAACAACCCGGAGGATCTAGCCGCAGTCTCTCAATGGCTTGACCAGAATCCCAATCTCTATGTCGAAATCGCCAGTCGCATCGGCGAACTCGGCCGCCAGCCAGTGACGGCCCGCAAGTTCCTGCTTAAATATCAGGATCGGGTCCTGTTCGGCACCGACGGCCCCTGGCCACAGGAACGCCTGCGGCTGTACTGGCGATTCCTGGAAACCGCGGATGAATACTTTCCCTACAGCGAAAAGGAATTTCCGCCGCAAGGTTTCTGGAATATCTATGGCGTGCATTTGCCGGAGGAGGTTTTGAAAAAGATTTATCGGGAAAATGCGATGAAGATATTACCGGGAGTGCGGGAGAAACTTGAGCCCGCTCCATCGAAGCGGGAATAATCCTTGCCGCGGCAGCGAATGAGATCCCATGCCTTCGCCGCCACCAAAGTCCCGTTTGCCGATGCAAGTCTCGCTGCGTTTTTTGCTGCTGGCCGCGGGACTCGTCGCGATATTCTTTTGGCTCCGCCGCGGCTACTTGATGACGGCCTTTGACTTGGACGAGGCCATTGAACGAGCGCGAAATATTCCGATCATACTCGCACTTGCCGCAGCCATCCTCGCGGCAACGTTTCCCGCCATCAAACCGGGAACAGCTTGGTCGGCAGCGTTGCGTGGGGGCATGCTGGGTTCCGCAGTTGGTTTTTTCTCCAGCTTCGCACTAGCGATTGAATTTGGAGAGATGCTGCGCGGCATGAATTATTGGAATTGGTGGCGCGATTGGATTTGGGTCGCTCCGCATCTGATCATCGCCACGATCCAAGGGGGAGCGGTAGGGGCCTTTGTGCTGCAATTTGGCCTGCTCCTCCGATACAAGTGGGCAAAGGGGAAGCGAGCCCAAGTTTGCCGGAATGCGGTCTTTGTAAAAAATGCTCTTGCACGCCGTCGCCGTCGCCTGTAGAAGCCGTTGGTAATGGGTGGGGGATTCTGTTCATCGGTCCTGAAGGAATCAGGAGAGTGGCTGTTATGAATCGCCGCAATTGGTTTGGTCGTTTCTTTTCCGCGCTCGTCCTGCCGCTGGCCTGGCCAGCAATCAGGCTCCTTGCTGAGGATTCAGCGCAACAGCCGACCCTGGAGGATCGGCTGAAGGCGGGACTCCTCTGTCGGCGTCCAGAGGAATCTCTTTTTGTATCGCGCGTGGCGGACAAAATCACTGCGGGAGAATTGCCGCAGGACATGGTGCTCAATGCGATGAGGTACGCGCAGAAGAAGCGGCCTAAATTTCCTTTTTTCTACTTCCAAGCCGTGATTTTCCGACAGGCGGACAATCTCGGTGTTGACCTGGGCGATCCAGTGGTTCCGGTACCGCAATAGCCAGATTGTCCGCTAGGGGGAATCGCCCCTGAGCCGCGTGAGCCACTCCCGTAGATCCCGCGGTAGCTTTGTGCGAAACGCAATCGGCTGATGGGTGATGGGATGCACCAATCCCAGAACGGCGGCATGCAGTACCTGGCGAGGAGCAGCCGAGGCATCGAGACGCGGCCTTTCACCGGGCTGGTGGGTATAAGTTTTTTCGCCGCAGAGCATGTGCCCCCGCTCTGAGAGATGAATGCGAATCTGGTGCGTCCGTCCTGTCTCTAATCGGCACTCAATCAGGCTGTAAGTCACTCCCCCAGCGGCAAAAGTCTCCAGCGGTTTCACGTGGGTGACGGCCTCTTGCGATTCCGGTGCTTCCTTTCCCAGCGGGGAACTGCCGCGAAGGCCATCCCCTCGATCACGGACCAGCCAGGTACGAATGGTTTGCTCCTCCACCTCGCCCTGCACAACGGCAATGTACGCCCGTTCGATTTTGTGTTTGCTGAACAGCCGAACCAGCGACTGCTCCGCCTGCGGAGTGCGGGCGAACACCATGAGGCCGCTGGTATCTCGGTCCAGCCGATGCACGGCGCGAACGCGGGGAAGCTTGGGTTTGGGTGGAGTTCGCCGCGTCTCCGGGCGTCGATTACTTCGCCCCTTCCGCAAATGGGGACGCTCCTCTTCGGCGACGGGGATCCCCAGTTTTCTTGCGAGAACGCGAGGCAGGGCTTCGTCCAGGGTCGGCTGAAGCTGCTTGCGGCGGGCTGGCCAGTGCCGCTCTTCGGGATGGCGGAGGGTCGTCATTCCCGCCGGCTTTTCGACGACGACGAGATGGTCATCCACATACAGCAGACGCACGTCGCTAGCCGTGACCGGCTTGGCGAGCGGCTGTTGCCAGACTTTGACAACGTCCTTTGCCGTCAATCGTCGGCCCTCATCCAGGCACAGATTGCCGTTCACCTGCACATGCCGGCCACAGATGAGCGATTTCACCTTCGCCCAGGATTCGCCCGCCAGCAGCTTTTTGAGCGCACCCGAAAGTGTGTTGCCGACAAGCTCGTCACGAATGTGGTAGTTGCGAAAGGGGGGCACGGGGAAATTGAGGAGATGGAGATATCGGGAGATGGACAGTCAATATACCAAACCAAGTCTCTCCTTCTCTCCTTCTCTCCTTCTCTCCTTCTCTCCTTCTCCCTGTCTCTCCGTCTCTCCGTCTCTCCGTCTCCCTACACCGGCGGTCCCAGCAACTTCAGCAGCGTTTCGCGCAGTTCTTTGACCTTGAGCGGCGTGGAGACGAGAATCCTCTTGTCCGAAAGTTTCGCACTCTTGACGAGGTCGGACTGTTTGGCATCAACGAAGAGAATTGCGGGAATTTTCTTGGTCTGGTCACTGGACCCGAACTTGTTGAAAGCCTCCAAGGCATCATCCGACAAGGCAAGCGTGCTGAACAGAACGCAGTCCACGAGCTTGGTTGCGGAATCTTCAATGCGAGCGATGGCCCTTTCGGGATCGCTAAACACGAGCACTCGATACCCGTATTTTTTCAGTTTCTCCCGAAAGACATCCTGCATTTCTATCCGCGACTCGACAATCATCACGGTCCGCGAGGCCCCTTCCATCTCCGCAGGCATCTTTAACGCTGGGGCCATTGGCACCAATTCTCCGTCGGCTGCTGCAGCGGCGGCAGCTTCCGAGTCGGCCGTTTCGCCCGCTTCCACCCGGGCCTGCACCCGTTTGGCATCCTCCAGCATTTCGGTCGGCGTGGAATAACGCTTTTCGGGGGCAAGCTCAATCGACTTTTGCACAAAGGCGGCAATCGACTTGGGAACCGTGGGGTCCACTTGAATCAGCGGCTTGATATTTTGATAGCGCGAGATGCTCAAACGCTGGATGCGGTCGCGCGTCTCGTACATGGGGGGTTGGCCGCTCACCATGTGATAAAGCATGCAGCCCACGAAAAACAAGTCGCTCCGCGGGTCATTCGCTCGGCAACCGGAAGCCCGTTCGAGGCCGGCATAGTCAATGGTGCGGGCATTGGGAGAGTCGTCGTCTTTGATCGTTTCCGTGGAACGAATCGCTGCCAGACCAAAGTCCACCAACTTTGCCCGCCCCTTGGAAGTAATGAGCACGTTGGAGAGCTTAAGATCGCGGTGGCTCATTCCTTTTTCGGCGGCAAACGCCAGCCCCGTGAGAACATCGATGGCAATCCGAATGGACTCCATGGGAGTCAGCTTTTTGCGGACCTTCACCATTTCACGCAGGTTGCGCCCCTCTACAAATTCCATCACCAGATAGGGTGCATTGGGATTAGAACTGACCTCATAAATGGGCACGACGTTCGGATGCTTCAATCCCGTTCCAATCTGCCCTTCCCGCAGAAATTGTTCGGTCATCACGCCGTCATCGCGAAATCGCTTGCGGAGAACTTTCACTGCCACGACCCGGCCAGTGCCACGCTCCACCGCTCGATACACTCGAGCGAACGTCCCCGTGCCGGTCAGATACAGCACTTTGTAATTGCCGTAGAAATAGCCGCTCCGTTCCCCTTTGAACAAGCGGTCAAGCTGAAAGTTGGTGAGCAGGTCCCGCCGCATCAGCAGGCTGGTGAACTGATCCAGAGTGACTTCGCGCGTTCCCAGTTCACCCCACACGGCCTCCAACTCGCCCTGTTCGAGGAGGCCCGCGTCGGTAATCCTCTGCCCAAGTTTTTCGGCAGTCATTTCGGACATGAGGCGCGCACAGTCTATCGCAGAAAGCCCACCAGCAGCCGCAGCTGCCTTTCCGGCGGCCAATTCCGCATGAAAAAAATACGTCGCCGCCAAGTTCCAGCTTCGCGGCCTGAAATCTCTGTTCCTCGGACTGAAGTGCACGTTCCAACCGCGCCGCAACAGTCCTCTCCACCACCTGTTTATACTATTCCAGGGGCCGGATGCCCGCAATGCGATTGTGGTCTATCTTGTCACGACCGCCAGACAAAAAATGCTCTGCCCCAGGGCACCTTGGGGCAGAGCTTTGGGTACAAGGAGTTTTGAAAAACTCAGCTTGTGGGAGAAAAACTGTTCGAAGATGCGCGTGTTACTCGTCTCGCGAGTCGTCGCCATTCTGAGGCTTGAGAGCATCGCGTTCGCGGCGAGTTGCTTCCAAATCAAAGACCAGATATTTCATATCCAGCCGTAATTGGCTCAGGGCTTCCTGCACCAGGTTGAGGATGCGGCGGCGGCGGCGAGTGCTGTCGACCACTCGAAACATCAGCGGCTCCACTTTGGACCGTTGTTCGGCGGGAAGGGCGGCAATGGCGCTGGCCAGATCGGCCACATCCTTGGGAAGTTCGTCAGTCTGGTGAACGGTGCTGGTGGTGGACATGCTTCTTTGGCTCCGGGTGTGGGTCGAGTTGCTTGTTGTCTAAAGCACCCGCTATGCCAAGGATTGCGAGAATGTGCGACGCGTCATTGATAACTCTATGTACGGCAAGGAGTTGCGGCAAGGCAGCCTTACTCGTCGGCTCGCGACAACTGGGGCGATTTTACCACACTTGACCTCGCCCCTCATCGCAAATCCTGATACAAGCCGATGTTACGTCAAGTGGAAGCCAGTTTCTCCACTGTTGCCGATTGTCAACGGATCGCCATGTCGTTTCCACTGCCAAGACCGTCTCGTCGCAAAACTGCGGGGAAGCTCTTGCTGGCGCTCACGGCGGCACTCATCGCTGGAATTAGTACGCAGCCCGCCGCGGCCCAGTTCCGAGAATCGTTTGAATCCACCATTCCCTCCTGGCGACTCCGCGAAGCCGATTGTGGCGTCATTGCCGTTGCCAAGCCCCAGCGAACCTTTCAGCAGTCTCATAGCGGCAACGGCTGCGAGTATATGCGTCTGACTGTCCAGGGACCGGGCACGTATGTCCGCGTGGCCCACCCTGTTGGCAAAGCGGCAGTCATTCCCGAGCTGGCTCCCAGCATCTGGGTCAAATCCGACAAGCCCAATGTGCAAATCAGCCTGCGGGTTGTCTTCCCCAAAACAATCGACGAAGGAACTGGCCAGCCTCTGACCGACTTCGTCCTGGGTGATTCCTACACCGACATCGGTCGTTGGCAGGAACTCAAGGTTACGCAGGTCCCCGAAAAGCTGAACAAAGTCGTCTGGGCTCGCCGACGCCAACTCGCCCTCGAAAAGAAGAAGGTGGACGACAGCGGCGCGTATGTCGATATGGTCGTCCTCAACGCCTACTCCAGTCCCGGCAACATCGATCTCTGGATCGACGACTTGGAAATTCAGGGCTACGTCAACCTCGACGATGCCAGCCGTGGCGGACCTTCCTCCACCGCTCAAAAGCCGGAATTTGAATCTCGTGATCCGAGAAACGGCGCGTCCATGCAAGGTTCGCTCCTCATGGTCAATGGCCGGCCGATCATGCCCCGCATCATCGAACACAACGGTGAACCCCTTGAGTGGCTGCACTCGCTCGGATTTAACGCCGTCAAGCTGCGCTCCGAACCGACGCCCAAAGAACTCAAGGATGCACAGCGACTGGGCTTGTGGCTGGTCGCACCGCCACCGGTCGTTTCGGAAGAGAAGCCGATGGGTGCCGCGTATGACCGTGTTCTGGCCTGGAGCCTCGGCACCAATCTGGCGGGGCGAGAACTCCTCAGCACCCAAGAACTCGCCTCCGAAGTCCGCCGGCATGACATCCGCCGCGACCGCCCGCTGATCTGCCAACCCGCCGCCGACCTCTTTGATTACAGCCGCATCGCCGACATCCTCGTTCTTGATCAACCCACCCTTGCCACCAGCTTTGAACTTTCCGCCTATCGCCCCTGGCTCCTCAGCCGACCCAAACTAGCCCGCCCGGGAACCCCCCTGTGGAGCACCCTCCCCACGCATCTGCCGGAAGGGCTCCGCGAGCAACTCCTGCTGATGACCGAAGGGAAGCCGCTCCGTGAATCTTTGACCTGGCAACAGCTTCGGACCGCCGCCTACTGCGCGCTCGCCTCCGGTTCCCGCGGATTGCTCTTCCATTCCAGCGTTCCCCTTTCGACGGATACGCTTGCCGGCTCGCAACGGGTGGATGCACTCAAGCTCCTCAATTTCGAATTGCTGCTGCTGGAACCGTGGGCAGCCGCGGGGACGCTGGTCGAAGACGTTCCCGCGCCAGATGCCTCCACGCAAGTAAGCATTCTGCAAACCGAACGGAGTAAGCTGCTCCTAGTCACTCGGCATGTCCCTGCCCAACAGTATGTCGCCGCCCCCACCGACACCAAGCCACTTTCACTCGTGGTCCCCGGCGTGCCAATTTCTGATCGAGCCTACCAGATCACCCTCGCCGGACCGCGACAACTCCGCACTTCGCACGGCAGCGGCGGTATTCGAATTCAACTTGATGAGCCGGGCCTGGCCACGGCGATAGTTATCACGCAGGACCCCCTGGTTATTCATCATCTGAACCGGGTTCTCGCCGAAGGAAAACTCGAAATTGGCCGGCTCCGGTATGAAGTGGCTGCCCGGGAATTGACGCAGGCCGCCGATGTGGATCGCGAACTGACGGCCGCCGGGCATCCGCTCTCCGCCGCAACCCTTTGGCTGCGGGAGGCTCAGACGCATCTCGACCAGGCCCGCCGCGGTTTGGAGACGATGGACCAACGAGTCCTCCACTTCGCCGCCGACCGCTCGGAACAAGCCATTGCCAAGGTCCGCCGCGGCTACTGGGAACAAACAGCCGGCGCATTTCCCTCGCCAGCATCCAGTCCCTGCGTGGCCCAATTCGGCCTGCTGCCGCTTCACTGGGAATTCGCCAACCGCCTGCGCCGCAATTCCTGGGGTCCGAATTCACTGGCCGCCGGCGAGATGGAAAACCTCAATCAACTCCTCGGTGCCGGTTGGAAACAACATCGCGGCATGTCCGATGGACTGCAGGGGGACGTCGCGCTCGCCCTGCAATCTCCACACGGCGGACGCTCGGCCCTGCGGCTTACCGCATGGCCCGTCAATCCCAAGGAGGTTCCGGTCGCCTTGGAACGCCCACCTCTCTGGATCACCTCCGCCCCCGTTCCTGTCCGCCAAGGGCAACTCGCCCGCATCCATGGCTGGGCCCACGTCCCCAACCGACTCGGGGCCACGCAGGACGGTCTGCTCATTTTCGACAACTTCGCCGGCCCACAGCTTGGCGAGCGAATCCAGCTCTCCCAAGGTTGGAGAGAATTCACCCTCTACCGGGCCATCCCCAAAAACGGCGAGCTCACTCTCACCATCTCCCTCACCGGACTTGGCGAAGCCTCCCTCGATGACCTCTCCATCAGCCTCATCAACCCCGATCCCATTCGCGAAGTCTCTCGGCCAAGGCAATGAGCGGCTTTATGGGGTTGTCTTGTAACGATTCTTCCGGCCACAACGGCGCGGGTGTGTAGTTCCGGTGATGTAGAATTAGGGGGCATCTCGCCCTTCCCACCGCCATGAAGCTCCCTCCCAAAATCACCTGGCTGCAGTACGCGTTTGCCAACGTGGCGATTGTGTTTTTGGCTCCCTTCTTGGCCATTCAGGGAATGCCGCCGGTTGATTCGCTTTGGAACTGGGCGATTCGCCCCGCGCCGGCTGAAGAGGAGGAAGTTGATCCGACGAAGAGCGAAACGCCGGTGGCAGATTGGCTGGTGGGAAAGACGGTTCCGCTTGCGAATCTGACGGGCGTTGCCACCGCCTCCTGGAGCATGTTTGCTCCAGCACCCGACGCTACCAACCACCGGCTGCGGGCCAAAATCGAGTACCGGGATGGCACGACGGTCGAGTGGCGTTCCCCCGAATGGCCCCAGCTTTCCTGCTGGCGGCGCTTCTGGACCAGTCGCGAACTCGAATACATCGACAAACTTTCCTATGGTTCGCCACAGGATCGCTGGTTCGCCTTCGCCGATTATCTGGCAGCCCAGAACCGCCGGAACCTAGAGCCCGAGGGGGCCCCGCAGCGAGTGACCTTCATCATGGAAGAAGCCCTCATTGAGGATCCCACAGACGCCGAAGGTCCTGGCTGGCTCCCAATGTCCGAGTCGATTCCGCGCGACCGCGAAGACGTCATCACTCCCAAACGGGTCTATCCCGTGCCGCTGGAACTCCTGAAGAAGGAGCGAGCCCCTTCGGCTCCACCAGCCCCATGATTGCCGCCTGGAATCGCTTTTTTCACCAGCCTTCCGATCCACGAATTCCCGCGCTGATCCGGATTGGAGTCGCCTGCCTGGTGCTGATCAATCTGGTGGCCTGGTATCCGTATTTGGAAATGTGGTTTGGCGAGACCGGCGTGTTGCCCGGAGACGTTTGGAGAAATCCCAACGACCGCACGACCCCTCTGTTTCAGCCCTGGTCGCTGCTGGCGATGGTTCCGCGCGGCCACGCCGCTTTGCTGGCCTGTTACACCATCTTCCTGCTGCAAACGGTTTGTTTGCTGTTTGGCTTCGCTTCCCGATTTTCCGCGACCAGCGTCTTTGTGTGGCTGGTCTCGTTTCAGAACCGCAACGTGATGATCCTCGACGGCGAAGACGACGTGCTGCGAATCATCAGCTTCTTGTTGATCTTCATGCCGCTAGCCGAAGTCTGGTCGGTCGACGCCTGGCTGCGGCAGCGAGGCGGCAAGCAGAAACATTCGGAAAAAGCAGAGCCAGCGTATCAATCCCTCTGCTCCCCTTGGGCTGTGCGGATGTTGCAATACTTTATGGTGCTGGTGATGTTCGCCACCGGCCTTTACAAGCTCGCCGGCGAACCCTGGCGGGATGGCACCGCCCTCTACTACGTCGCTCGCATCGACGACCTCTTCGGCCGCTTCCCGGTGCCGCACTACCTGTTCGACACCCCCTGGACCGTCCGAGCTATGACTTGGTGCGTCCTCTACGTCGAACTGGCAATCCCGTTCCTCATCTGGATTCCCAAAGCTCGCCGCTTCTCCCTCCTCGTCCTGCTCGGCTTCCATCTTTCCAACGAATGGGCCATGCACCTCTTCCTCTTCCACTGGATCATGCTTTGCGGCTGGATGTCTTTTTTGAAGAAGGAAGATTTGGAAGCGGTGGCGACTTTTGGGCGGAGAGTGAAAGGAATAGCGGTACGACCCCGTTTGCGCGGGGAGTCAGTTCAGGTCGCTCCACGATGAGACTGCTCAAAGTCCAGGGCGTTTGACCGGCACTGGTTTCCAACTCCGCGGCCGAAGTGCGGCGGTTGATCGCCAAAGCCCAACACTCGGCGGACGCTCAGGAAAGCCCAGGCAACTGTGGATGCCGGACAAACCGAACACAATCGTGAACGGGATTGCGGCAGAGTAACTCTCAAGCGGGTCGTTAAGAACTGGGCAGAACACACCCTTTAAGGGGGTTTTCGGCTCGCGTCTAGAGCGCGAGAAGTTTTTTTTGGAATTGCAACCGAATTATTATTGTCAACGCATTATTGTCAGCTATATTACCGGTTGCAGGAAGCTGGGGGACAAATCCATCGAAGTCAACCGATAATAGGAACTGTACACAGTTCCCTCGTGGTTGGTTGGGTTAGCTGGAGCCAGATTTGGGCGAATGCGCAACCTGGGAAGGGACTAGGACCCCTGAAGAAGTTTTTCTATTTTATTTCCATTTTTCCGAGGAGTTATTATGAAGCGTTCTCTTGGCAAGCATCAGGGGTTCACCCTGGTCGAACTTTTGGTGGTCATTGCGATCATCGGAGTTCTGGTGGCTTTGCTGTTGCCTGCTGTGCAACAAGCGCGCGAAGCTGCCCGGCGCATGCAATGCGCCAACAACCTCAAACAGTATGGTATCGCCTGCCATACGTACCACGATATTTGGAACAAGATGCCAAATAGCAACTGGGTCAATTACAACGGCGACTGGAATCTTAGGTGCCCTGGTTGGCAGGCCAACATTCTGCCACAGATGGAACAGCAGCCTCTGTTCGACAAACTTGACTGGGCTCTTACCAATTATGGCAATCCGTATACCGGTTGGGATTCTCTGGTCCAAACCTCCAGAGGCTCTCGACCCATTCGCGAAACGCAGGTCCCGTACGCCCGTTGTCCTTCGGATGGTTCACCCAACAGCCCGGACTGGGCCGTCTCGAGTTATTGTGGCAGCATGGGCTCGCAAGCGACCGTCTCTGCGGACGGGGCTTGCAATCCTTACAGGCAAACCATTGGATACCATTTTGATTACCAAGGGTGGCCCGACCACGGCAACACCACGAATCAAGAGTCCCTCTCAGGGGTGTTTAACCGACTTGGCGTTACCTCCGGAATGAATTTTGGTGCCGTACGCGATGGCTTGTCCAATACGATTTTTGTAGGTGAGATCCTTCCTGAATGCCATGACCATAACGGTGGTTGGTGGCATTACAACGGGATGGGTAACGCTCACGCCAGCACGTCTTGCCCCATCAACATCTTTACCACCTGTGCAACGGGTGGTCAGCCGGAAGCAATTCAAAA
Source organism: uncultured Pirellulaceae bacterium (assembly GCA_964444865.1). Lineage (GTDB taxonomy): Bacteria > Planctomycetota > Planctomycetia > Pirellulales > Pirellulaceae > SXOA01. Next base: position 15,942 of record CAYUJE010000080.1, read on the forward strand.
AGGGTATCCTTTCCCGAATTGCACGGCGAGGTCTAACTGGAATCTGTCGTGGGGCTTCAAATCCCGCCACCCCCAGGTTTGCCAGTTTGTGTTCGGTGACGGCAGCGTTAAACCGCTGAGTCAGTCCATCAACTACACGACCTATCAACGCATGGGCGGCCGGCGTGACGGGTTGCCGCTTGGCGAATACTAATCGCTGATCTCCCTTGCCCTGGCAAGGGTTTGATGCAAATCGTTTGACAATAGACCGGGCGTGGCACCAATGCCACGCCCGGTTTTTTTGTTGCCTTTCTGCCAGTGTATTCTCGGGTGCACAGCGAGCTTCGTAATGCACCCACTTACAACTGCGATGTTTGCAGCAGGACCGGAAAGAATTGCCCTTCCATCTTGTGGCCGACAGGGATGGGGGGAACTCCTTGCAACAGTTCTTCGTTCTTGTCGCTCATTACGCCGTCGCGAAAAGCGTTAATGACCGTGGCCCGGCGAGGGCGATCGGTCCGGTTCTCGAAGCTGCCGTGGACCATCAGGGGATGATGGAACGAGCATTCTCCCTTTTTGAGCTCAATGGCGACGGGATGCTGGAATTGCTCCCACTGGTCGGGCGTCAGGACTTCCTGGATGGCGTCCATGTTGCCCGCCAGGCCGGTGATGGGAAGGAGCGTCCAGTTGTGACTGCCGGGGACATAGTGCACGCAGCCGTTCTCCTTGGTGCTGTCGTCCAGGCCAATCCAGCAGGTGAGATGGGCCATCGGCTTGGTGCGGGTCCAATAAGAATAGTCTTGATGCCAGGCAACCACGCCCCCGTGCTTTGCCGGCTTGCAGAAGAGCTGGTCGTGCCAGAAGCGGACGGCTCCGCCCAAAAGTTGGCTAGCGGCAACGGTGAAAGCTGGATGCCAGAGGATGTCGTGAAAGCCAGGGCGAATTCGCCAGGCCCCGAGGGCATGAAACAGCACGGTGTCCGGTCGGCTGGATTCATTCGTGTGGTACTCGTACCACAGCTCGTGCCCTTCGTGGTTGGGATTGAAGAATTCCGCCAGCTCGGTCCGGAGTTTTTCAATCTGCTCGTCTGTAAGAATGCGCACGCCGGCCAGATAGCCTTGCTCGTGGTAGAAGGCAACCTGTTCGTCGGTTAGACGATACTTTTCCCATTCCGCTTTGGTTTTGGGAAGCTCGAGCAAATCGCCGACAAGGTCGTGGCGGAGGGAAAGGTCGTTGGGCATGATAATCCTCTTGGCGAGCGGGGGGCGTCAGCCCCCTGATACTTGCACCACTCGCAGGTGACTGATTGAGACGGGCACAATATCCCGTTAGCATAACGTCCATTCACTTCTCTCCAGTAGGTGCCTTCTCCCATGAACCGTTTCTTTGCGATTGCAGTTCTCTTTTCTGTTTTTTCGGTTCCCGCCTTTGCTGCCGAGCCGAAGACCGAACTCCTCTGGCCCGCCGGCGCTCCTGACGCTAAAGGTACAGAAGCCAAGGACAAGCCGACGCTGATCATCTACCTGCCGGAAAAGGAAAAGGCCAATGGCGGAGCCGTGGTAATCTGCCCCGGCGGCGGATATCAACATCTGGCGATGGACCATGAGGGGCATCAAATTGCCCGCTGGCTTAACGATAACGGTATCGCCGGTTTCATCTGCGATTATCGCCACCGTGGGAAGGGCTACGGCCATCCCGCCCCGCTGGATGATGCTCAGCGGGCCATCCGTACGGTTCGGGCACGAGCCAAGGAATTCAATGTGGACCCCGCGAAAATCGGCATCCTCGGCTTCTCGGCCGGCGGACATCTCACCTCCAGTGCCGTCACCCATTTCGATAAGGGGAAAGCCGACTCGAAAGACCCGATCGATCAGGTTTCCTGCCGTCCCGACTTCGGCATCCTCTGCTATCCGGTGATCGCCTTCAACGAGAAATTCACCCACGTCGGCTCACAAAACAACCTGCTGGGCAAAGACGCCTCTGAAGACCTCATCAAAAGCATGTCCAGCGAAAAACAGGTCTCGGCCGAAACGCCCCCCTGCTTTCTCTGGCACACTTATGAAGACACCGGCGTCCCCCCGGAAAACAGCATCGCCTTCTACCTCGCCTGCATCAAGAACAAGGTCCCCGCCGAACTTCACGTCTACGAAAAAGGCCGCCACGGCGTCGGCCTCGGCAAAGACATTCCCGGCACCAGCAACTGGCCGACAGAGTGCATTGCGTGGCTGAAGAATCACGGGTTTGCGAAGTGAATCTCGGTTGCCATGCCAATAGACAATCAAAAAGCCGACGAAGTCGTATTTGCATGCGAATTGTGCGGGCGCGAGCAGGCGATTTCTCAGTTACGCCAGTTGAACGGAGCGTGCAAGAAATGCGGTGAAACTACCTGGCGGATGCGACTGCAATTTCACGAAGGACCACCCTCAATGTCGCCCGTCGCCTGGGTGATGACGTGGATATTTGGTGTTCACGTCATCGAGCGCGTGACCGAGATTATCAAGTTGGAAACCCCCAATATTCCCGCGGCCGATGTAGCCGACATCGCCCGTCTAGGATGGGATTACAAACGAGGTGCATTCCATTACATGGAAATGCGGCGTGAGTTGGATGCTGCCACCGAACGTGAAGCACAGAAAGCAAATGGCGGACGGAATTGCGTCCGCTGCGGGTTTTTCTACATGCCGGTTGCGGATAAGCCTTGGACAACGGCGGGCTATTGCAGCCAAGGATGTTGCGGAAGCCTGGAAGCCGATAATGACTTGCCCTATTTGCCGGTCGCTCCCGAGGTCGAGACGGCGAGCAAACTCAGTAGCCGACCTCATCCGGTTGTCTGCCGGAATGGACATGCCTTCGAGGTAGCCGCGATGTACGTTGGAACCTATCGTCCCTGTCCGATTTGCCGGCAAAAGACGGAAGTTACATGAATGGCCAATTGGGAGGTCTATCGTGTTCGCTCGCTGGCTATTTAGGCTTGCCGGAATCGTGGAAGCGAGGGAATATTGGCTGGACAACGAGGAGACTGTGGGATACTATTTGGTATATACCGCAGGAAAGGAGGTTGTAATGGTGATTGCCAAGGTGTTTCAAAATGGACGCAGTCAGGCCATCCGCTTGCCCAAGGAGTTTCGGGTCAATTGCGACGAGGTTTACTTGCAAAAGACACCCGATGGATTTCTGGTGACGGCGAAAGATCCTTGGAAGACATTCCGCGAGGGAATCGCGGAATTATCCGATGAGTTCATGGCCGGCGGCCGCAATCAGCCCCCCGTACAAAAACGGGAGCCTCTTCGGTGATTTTCTTACTGGATACGGACTTTCTCATCGCCGCGATGCGAGGATTGAAATCATCGAAGGCCCCCGAGCGGAAGCGGGCCGAGGGATTAGTACTCCGTTGCCAGCAGGCCCTTGCTGCCGGCGATCGCGTCGCCATCTCCGCGCTCACGGTTTCGGAGCTCGAATACGGGGCGTGTCGCAGTGGCCATTATCCGACAGAAATCGTCGCCGTTCAGAAGATTCTCGCGCCTTTCGAAGTTCTCGAGTACGACGCCATCCACTGCCCGTTTCACTATGGGAGGATTCGTCACGAGTTGGAAGAGCGAGGAACCGCCATCGGTGCGATGGACCTGCTGATTGCCGCTCATGGGGTAGCCTTGGGAGCCACTGTCGTAACGAATAATGTCTCCCACTTTTCACGCGTATCCGGATTGCAGGTCGTAAATTGGTTCGTGAAAGGAAATTAGCGTCGTCGCCCCGCGGCTCGCCCATAAATATCCACCAAGAACGCCACCGCCTGGCCGAGGCCGATGTTTTCGATGCGGTGAGGTACGTCGGCGGGGTAGTGGGCGGAGTCCCCTTTAGCCAGGTCGCGGGTTTCGTCGCCGGAAGTGAGCCGGACGGTTCCTTCCTCAATCGTCAGGAACTCGCGTGTCCCCTCATAGTGCGGCGAGCTGACCAGGGCGCCGCCGACTTTGAGCGTCAGTTCGTAGAACTCGACGTCTTTTTCGAGGTGCAGCGGCGACAGGGTGCGGATGCGGCACTGGGAGTCATCGCGGAACAAAAAGCCGCGATCATTGTGACGGATAATATCGATTTTAGGCACCGTCGCCGGCGCCTCTACCAAATCGCCAAGCGACATCCCGAAAGCCTGTGCGATGCGGAAGGCGACCCCGAGCGTAGGGCTCGCTCCCCCCCGCTCAATCTGGCTGAGCATGCTGCGGCTGACGCCGGAAATGGTGGCGAGTTGCTCCAGGGTCCAGCCCTTCTCCTTGCGCATGGCTTTGACCCGGTCGCAGACGAGCTGTTGAAGTGGCTCGGCCGGCACTTGAGGTAGGCTTGCAGCCTGCCCAGCTTTCGCTTTCTTCAGCTTTGCAGTCATCTCATTGCCAACTTTCGCCAAAATCCTGTTCCAAAATACTGGAATTCACGTCTTGTAAACCGGATGCCGAGATTCTACTATAGCAGAAGGACATTCCAGTTTCCAGGAACGTGGGGTAGGCTTCCAGCCTGCCCAAAATTCCGCACCGGGCAGGCTGGAAGCCTACCCCACATTCGAGAAACCCCATGAACGACCTTATCCCAGCCACGATGCCCGCCATTCGCAAACTCAAGAGCGAGCCCGGCCTCTGGTGGCAGGCGGAGACGCCGGTGCCGAAGATTGGCCCACGCGAGGTGTTGGTGGCGGTGACCCACGCCGGCATCTGCGGCACAGACCGGCACATTTACGAGTGGGACGCCTGGAGCAAGAGCCGCGTGCAGCTTGGCATCACGACCGGGCACGAGTTCGTGGGGAAAATCGTGGCGATGGGTTCTGCCGTCTCTCGGGCCCAAATCGGCCAGCGAGTGAGTGCTGAAGGACACATCGGCTGCGGCGTTTGTCAGCCGTGCCGAACGGGCAACGGACATATTTGCGAGAAGGTGGACATTCTCGGCATTGACTGCAACGGCTGCTTTGCAAAGTATGTCGCGGTGCCGGAGGAGAATCTGTGGCCCGTCCATCCGGATATTCCCGATCACATTGCCGCGATCTTTGATCCCCTCGGCAACGCGATGCACACCGTGATGGCTGCCGGTGTGAGCGGGCGGAGCGTGCTCATTACAGGCGTCGGCATCATCGGCTTGATGGCGGTGACGATTGCGCATGCCGCGGGTGCGGGGACGATCATGGTGACCGACCGTGACGAAAAGCGACTGGCGCTGGCGAAAAAGCTCGGAGCCGATCACGCCTTCCATGCCAGCGACGAGAACTGGCCCGCCAAGGCCCGCGAGTTGACGCACAATCAAGGCCCGGAAGTGCTGCTGGAAATGAGCGGCCATCCGAAGGCAATTCGCCAAGGCTTTGCCGCCCTCCGCAACGGCGGCACCGCGGCCCTGCTCGGAATTCCCGCGGAGCCGGTGCCGCTCGACCTGCCAAACGATATCATTTTCAAAGGGGCCACGGTCCTGGGAATCAACGGCCGGCGGATGTTCGAAACCTGGTATCAGGTGGAAAGCTTCCTCCTCTCCGGCCGGCTGAACCTGGAACCGATCATCACCCACCACCTGCCGCTGGCCGATTTTGAAACGGGCTTCAGGCTGATGCAGGCAGGGGAAGCGATCAAAGTGGTGCTGGAAGTGCCAGTGTAGGGTGTATGAGCGATAGCGAAATACACGCGCGAAGGACGCCTTGATTTCGATACCTTTTCCGAGTTCTCAACCGCAATACGCGTGCATTTCGCTATCGCTCATGCACCCTACCGTTGCGACCAGATGAACACCTTGAGGCCTCCGTGGCGGACATCAATCAGACGGCGAAGAAGATCATCGCCAACGTCGAGAAGGCCATAGT
>CAYUJE010000081.1:0-20521 GCA_964444865.1 uncultured Pirellulaceae bacterium
AGGCGGGTCGTGCTTGCCTGATCGTCGGTTGTCCGTTCCGAAGGAACAAAACTCGGCAAGGTGGAAACCATGCGCTGCGGGAGAGGATCCGCAAGCGGACCCTGTGCCGGACGACTTCCCGAGGTGGATCGCGGCTGAGCAGTCGGCGACTTAAATGGGGAGACCCGGGTTGCCGCGGCAAGTTGCACTTTGGCCTTTTGCTTCTGCGAAGTCTTTTCCACTGCCGGAGGAGAGAATTCCTGAGCATCGGACTGGGAGGGGGACTGAGCAGGAGACCTTTCCTGGGAGCCTTCGGGCACTTCCTGGACATCTTGTTCGGGCAAGTCCTCGAAGTGCGAAGGTCCGACAGGGCCAGTCATTGGTCCATAGGGGTCGCCCGATTTCTTTCCGTTGCAGGGCCCGCAATGGAATTTGTTGCACTGGTTGCACAAGCCGCAGCGGTGCGGCCATTGGTCAGTCGGGCAGGGATAGTCGGGCAATTTTGGGTAAGGAATTGTATTCAATTCCGGCGTCGCGGTTTCGCGAATCAAATTCTGCCGCGGAGATCCGGGGTACCCCGCGTCGACCACCTTCGGCGTGATAAAGACGATCAACTCGCTTTCACGCACCGTGGCCTGCTTGTCTCGGAAGAGCGGATAGATGTATTTCATGTCGCCGAGATACGGAATCTTGGCCATGTTCTTAATCGCACTCCGCTGCCGCAATCCGCCGATGACAATAGTTCCGCCGTCCTGCACGCGGACCGTGGTCCGCGCTTCTCGGCGGTCGATGATTGGCTGATTGGTATCAGGAGTCAAACCGGCGAGGATGCTGAATCGCGGATTGACCAGCATTGTGATCGTTTTATCGCGGGAGACTTGCGGTGTGACCGTCAGGGTCGTTCCTGCTTCGCGAAAGGCGGTGGTGCCGATCGAGCCGCCCCCCAGGCCTTGCGTCAACTGCTGGAACGGAATTTCGGTAACCGCCTCAAAGCTGGCAGTTTCCTGGTCGTAGACAATGACGCTGGGATCCGAGAGCAGTCGCGAATCTTTGGATTGGGACAGGGCGTTGATGACGGTCGTCAGGTCGAAATTGGAACCGAGCGAAGTAAACGTCAGGGCTCCATTCGCGGTTGAAGTCGCCGGATTGACTGCTGTGACGGCTTGCAGCGAGATGGAATCTTGAGGGAGCCCGGTGCCACCTAGATTATTTCCCTTGCCTGCGCTGGCCCAGTTCACTCCGCAGCGCCGCACGTCTTCCAGGCTGGCATCGTATATCAAAGCGTCAATACGGACCTGCGGTCGAGCGATATCTAGTTGCTCAATGGCTTGGGCCACGAGCTTCAGTCGGTCAGCTGTATCCACTACGAGGACCCGATTGTCTCTGGGAAACACTGAAATTCGTCCGTTCGCGTTCAGCAACGTTTGCAACTGGGAAGCGACCGATTCCGCTTTCAAAAAATTGAGATGGAAGTAAGCCGCTTCGGCGGGAGCCGCCGGCAGCATTCCGGCGATATTTTGGCCGTTTCCTCCGCCACTGGCACTGTTGCCCGACTGGGCTGCCGCGGCAGCGGCGAGCCGCGCTGCTTCCAGGCGGGCGGCCTCGTCCGCGGCTGCTTTGTCTTCGTCCTGGACTTCCTTGGCCGCATCATCCAGTTCCTTCGCCTTCTCGTCGATCATTTCCAGCCGGTCCGGAAAATCGATCACATTGAGCCGCTTCGCGGAAGGGATGGCCTGAATCTGTCCATGTTCGGAAAGGTAGACCGTCACGGCGTCTTTGACTTCATTAGCGTCGGCATGGGCCACCCGGATGGTAAGTGTTTGAAAAAGCGGCTTGAGGGGGCCGAAGGCGTCCTGCTTCATAATGACGAGGCTGTTGCCTACCGGCTTATAGCCATAGCCTCGCGGGCCGAGAATCGTATCCAGCACCTCAAACAGGGGCGCTTCCACGAATTCGCAGCTGACCGTTTCACCCTTGAGTTCGTTGCCGACGACGATGTTCACGCCCCAGGCCCGGCGGATGCCAAACAGGGCCTCCACAAAGTTGGCGTCGCGCAACGTGAGATCGCCCGTCTTGACCAGCTTGGCCTTCATGGCATCCGTCACCTTGTAGGTGTCGGAAACATTGGTCTGGGCAAGTGCTGGCGATGCCAGAACAACGCCCAATGACAAGACTAGCGCGCAGGCGCTAGTTGCACGAAGTAGCGAGAATACGGAGAGGCAGTTGTGCAATTTGAATTGAGCGAGCATGCCTAAGTTGACCTCCCTGCCAACGTTCGTCTTTTTTGAGCCGAAATCCATTTCGACCCAACTGAGGCGTCTAAGTCTTTTTGACTTCGAGCGGCACCAAATCGAAGAAGAGCAAGTCTATCTCCAGATCCATCAAGTTCTTGTCTTCCGCCGATTTTCTCAGTTGAAATCCACCAGTATGAATCAAACGGTCCTGCTGGCTGAGCTTGGTAAGAAACTCACTTACGTCGGTGAGATTCCCGGTGATCGCCAGATTTAAAAGTTGCGTTCTCAGCCGAAATTCCGATTTCTTCTCGGAGTCCAGCCGCATTCGCGACTCCAGCGGACTGTCTTCGTCATACCACTGCCGGAGGCTGGAATCACCCAGCCGCACGCGCCGCACCATGCAATGCGATTCCTTGACCATGACGACAAGCTGACTTCGCAGCTTCTCGATTTGGGCGGGAGAAAGAGTCTTGGCTTCCAACAGCTTGAGTTGGGCCTTCTTCTTCTCTGCCTGTTTTTGGTAAAGGTCCACCTTGCCGACCAGCGCCTCACCTTCCTGCAATTCGCTCTCCAGCTTGGCGCGATGCTCTTTGGCGGCTGAGTAGCTATCGACGGCCGGCCAGGAAAAGAGCAGACCGATGCCCAATGTGAGGGATATAACGATCCAGACACGTTTCGGGTGCGTCAAAACGCTGCGTAAAAGTGACTCAACCATAAAAATCAGGTTCCTTTGGCATGACCGCTACGACCGTTAAGGACACACTTGACGTCAAAGAGCGTGGCCGGGCCATTGCCGAGTTGGATGGGGCGAGTTTGTTCTAGTGCCGGTTGCTTGACAACCGGTATACCTTGAAGCTGCTTGATGAATTGATAAATCCCCTCCTCGGAGAAGCTCGGACCTTGCAGGGTGACGTTCCCCTCTCGGTCCACCTGCAGCGATTCCAGCCAAACCCCCTTGGGCAGGCATCCGCCGACTTGAGCCAGGAAGTCATGCCACATGGGGCGAGAAATCTGGGCTTCGATATTGGACAGATATTTGATTTTGGCGTCGGTGGCCGCCAATTCCGTCTGCTTGCTCGTAATAAGCTCCTGACGGCTCTTGGCTTCTTTGGCGGCATCCTCCAAGCCGGCTGCGCACTTTTGCTGGTAGAAGCTGCCGCCATAGATCCCGATGGTCAGAAGGATGGATGCGGCAATCGGCCACCCGTACTTGAGAAGCAGAGGCGCCAGCGGCTCCAAGTGCCGCAGTCGAAGTGGCTCCATCAAGTCGGGAGAATCGACCGCCTGGGTCGTCTCCAAACTGCTCGCCAGCGAACCTAGCAGCGGCAGCAGCCAGGCATCGCTGGCCGTGACCCCCTCACACGACCATTCCTTGCAAACGTCACGAGGATCAATCGTTTCGGCAGTCAATCGGCCTTGAGCGGCAAATTGGTGCTGAACCTGCTGCAAGTCGGCAGCTTCGCCGCACAGGACCACGCGGGTGATGCGAGCCGAGGCGAACTGAAAGTGCCGGCTGCAATACCGCTGAATTCGGTCTAAGTGATGGGTGATGGTTTCTGCCAAATGGTCTTTCGCCGCGACTCCACCGGGACGATAATCCAGCAGCAAGCGTCCCTGATAAGAAACGCCCATGTCCACGCCGCGATGGTTCAAGTGAATGATAATGACGGGACTCTCCGCGTCCCGCTGAGTGCGGCCGACGGCCCGGCTGAGGGTGATCAGCGAGTGCTCGATGCTGGTCGTCTTGAGTCCCGCCTCTTTGGCTGCACCGGTAATCGCCTGCAACGTCTTTTCATTGGTAACGGTCATCCAGCCCTGTGCCCGCTTGGCATCTATGGCCCGGGTTGACCGCGAGAAGGATTTTTCCCCTGTCCCCAGCGAAAGATAATGCGAACTGCGTTGTTCCAGGCTGCGCAGCTCCTTCTGCACCTGCTCGTTGGTTCCCGCCACTACTCGTGTGACGCAGAAATCGCCCCCCAGTGCAAATCGGCAAGGTGCGCCCGTCAGCTTCTCGCCCGTGGCGATGGAAGCGAGAGCCGTCGCCAGCTCTTTTTTCCCTTCCGGCGTACCTAGCGAGGTGGCTTCCTTGCGCCACGGCAGCCGTTTCCAGGCCAGGCGAGTGTCTCCGCCAGGCGCATCGGGATGCTCGACAATGGCATACACAAGATCCGAATTGGAAAGCTCAATAGCCACCAAACGCTTGGGTGCGGATTTCCCTTTCGACTTCAAGCTGAACACAACTAGCCTCCCTGTTTCACAGTAGTTTCCAGTTTTCGCGTTACACCGCCGGCCTGGCCAAAGGCAGTGACCACCACCGTACCATTGGGTCCATCCACGGCAGACGCCCAATAGATGTTCCCACTACCGGCTGGGAATTGAGTATTTGTGATTCCCGTGCGCCAAGTAATGTCCGCTTCCACTTCCGCCAGCGCGTGTTGCAAGCCGGCTTCCGCCAGATAGCGAGCCCGGTCCCAATCCATCGTGTTGCGCAAGGCGGCATATTGCAGCGTTTCCGTATCCATGATGGAAATCACCATCACGCTGCTGACCGCCATCACGAACATGGCAGTCATCAGCGCCGCTCCGCGACGGAGACGGCGTTTGGCATCCGCGAGTAGGTTTCGAATGGTCATAATATTTGGACTGGGCTGGGAATCGCGATCTTGGGCCTGGCTTGCGTTACCAGGATCGGATCCACGCTTTCGAACTATAGGTTCTGGTTGCGTTGGTTTCCCGGGGCAACTGGACGGTCACGGAGATTTTCAGGCTTTGAATTTCGCTAGGAACGGTCGTGGTGGTAACGCCGTCGGGTTTGTAGCCAACCACATTCAGTCCGGTAATGTTGTTGGACAGAAGTTGGTCCGGAGTTGTCACACCGCATTTGACCGAATTCGACGAACTGTCGTGTTGCCACGCCACCGTGCTGCCGTCGGGCATCGTTAGCGTAAGAAAGCCCGAAGTGCTGTTGGCAGCACTGATGGCGGCCACGGAATCGGACTGGCGAACCTGGCGAACCATATGCCGCAGTGTGGCATGCAGTCCTTCCAAGCGCGTGTAGTCTGCCTCGTGAGCTTCCCAAGCCTGGCGGCCGGTGCGCAGCACCAACGAGACTGCGGTCAAGAGCATCGCCATCATTGCGGATGCGATGACCAGCTCCAGCAGCGTCATTCCCCGGCGTTTACATCCCTTTGGCTTCATAGTCGTTGTAGCTGACAAATTTGGAAACTTTCGTGGCAAAGGTCACTTTCTTCTCGCCTGTATCCGGATTCCCATTCCCATTCGCGTCGTTCCAGACCACGGCCGTGATGGCCATCAGCCGATTCACAATTCCTCCGTCGGAGACGGCATCGGACTTGGTAATTCTGAATTTCAGGTAACTGCGCCCTTCTAGTGAAGCGTAGTTTCCACTAGTGGTCGTCTTGTCCCAGGTGGCTGCCACGTTGTTCATCTGCTCTTCCAGCTTGTCTACGCACAGCGTGGACATCAGGTCCGCTTCTTCCAAGCCGCGGCTGACTTCGAGGCTGTCGCGCATCATGCGGAGCGCGGGAACCAGCGCCGTCGCGATAATCGTGCCCGCGGCGACCACTTCGAGCAGCGACTGACCGCGGCGGATTCTGGATTTTGATTGGCTCATAGCGAAATCTCCCCGAACAGGCGGCGCAAAAACAACCACCCTCATTGAACCATAGCTCACGAATCAGCCCCCGGCTTAGGGAGCTGTCTGCACCGTCGAGAGCGACCCATTCACTGGAATCACGGAGATCCGCCAGCTCTTGTGCGGCCCAACCAGATTCACGGTATAGGGAGCCAGTGCCTGGCCTTCAAAGGTGAACGCCATCGTGTTGTGAGAGACCGTAGCCGTAACGTTTTGCGAGAAAGGATACGGACCATCGACGACCGTGGTGCTGCCGTTACTGGCGATCGAAACGACGCTGTAAGTCAGTTTTCCCGCGGCGTCGTTCTGGTAAAGCACGCCATAGTTGTTGCCGGCCATGATTGCCCGCCGCTTGGCCTGCAGCAGGGTCAGGCCAACCCGCCGGGCGTCCGTCTGTGTGCCGACGTCGCCAAAGATCGTCGGCCCCAGGCGGGCAATGGCAATCGTGGCGAAGATGCCCATGAGCGTGACGACCACCATCAGCTCGAGGAGCGACATTCCGCGGCGGTGAGGGTGGCGATGGGTCATAGCAGGTCAAAAAAAATCCCGAGCCATGCGAAATGGCTCGGGACATGATGTCGCAGGCAAGAATGAAAACTCGTTGTCTGGCGAACCCGCAATCGCGGGATTCTTAGTTTTGGTTAGTTCACGCGGTTGGTGGCGGCGTTGAGCGTGTAGGCAGCACCGTTGGTCGGGTTCGTCGGCAGACCTTGCGGGAAGTAGGTCGTGTCGGCACCGATGTCGCTCAGGTTAGCCGCCGGCCAGGTTCCCTTTTCAAAGTACCAGCGCTCGACAGCCGAGTTGATCTCGGATTTGTTCTGCGCATCGGCCTTTTGCTTGGCCGTGGTGCTGGAGACCGAGATGCGGGGAACCACGACCACGGCAATGATGCCGAGGATCGTGACGACAGCCAGAAGTTCTAGCAGCGAAAAGCCGCTACGCTTGCTGGTCTTGTTCTTTCTGCGAATCATCATACTGCTTCTCCCAAAAACCCAAGGGACAAAAACCTTGCTGTATCTTGTTCGCTGGGCACTCGCCTACGAACTGCGAATCTCTTTGCAAGTGCCGGACATAAAAATCCGGCGGTTAATGAACCATAGCTTTTTTTCCGAACAGTCAATGAATCATGCAAAGAATTTTTCACTAGTTCACGCGACGAGTGGCGGCATTCAGCGTATAGGCGGCACCGTTGGTCGGGTTGACCGGCAGGCCCTGCGGGAAATAGGTTGTGTCAGCGCCGATGTCGCTGAGGTTATTCGCCGGCCAGGTCCCCTTCTCAAAGTACCACCGCTCGACGGCCGAGTTGATCTCGGATTTGTTCTGAGCGTCGGCCTTTTGCTTGGCCGTGGTGCTGGAGACCGAGATACGGGGAACCACGACCACGGCAATGATGCCGAGGATCGTCACGACAGCCAAAAGTTCCAGCAGCGAAAAGCCGCCGCGCTTGGCTGATTTGTTCGAACGCTTGAAAACCATAACAAGCTCCCATGTGAAAGTGCCACTTCTCGCCACAACAAGGGGCGGAATTTGAGTTCATTCAAACCTAGTTTGCAAAGCTAACGAGTGCTGAGTATGCGAACTAACTTCCTTAAGAAAAATCCAGGAACCAAGAGTCAAAGATTCTACAAACGGCATACGAGGATTATCGCGCGTGACTGGCCTCGCGCAGCCTTTGGCTTTCGGTGAAAACGGGAGACAAGCTCGCGTCTCCGAAATCTCGGCCTCTGCCCAGGACCTGGCAGATGCCAACTGAAAACAAAAAAATCGCCATCTGATTCTCATGCGAAGCAACTCTGGCGAGATATCTCGAAAAGGTGCGGAAGAAGGGGCACACCGCAACACTTGGATCGCAAATTCACCGCGAAAGGTAAATTTTGGACGGTAGAGGTGTTTGAATTTCCGTCCCTTAGCTGCGGCAGATACCCCAGCGACAAGACCCAAGGCCGTTAGTGCGTGTGCCCGATCACGCGGTGCGTCGTAGCGTCCAGCTGATAGGACGAGCCATCCACGGGGCAGGTCGGCAGCCCTTCGGGAAAGTAGGTCCCGTTCGCTCCAATATCCCCGAGTCCCGTCGCCGGCCAGGATCCTTTGGTCCGATACCAGAGCTGCGTTTGCACCTCGATATTGCCTTTGTTGACCGAACAGGCACTTATTTTGGCCTTTTTGGCATGATCGCCAAATCGTGGTACCACAATGGCGGCAATGATCCCCAGGATTGTGATCGCTGCCAGAAGTTCCAGCAGAGAGAATCCACGTTTGGCTTGAATGGTCACGTACTTCGCTCCTATTTCATGTTACCGATCATGTCGAACATCGGCAGGTAAATCGCCAGCAGAATTGTGCCAATGGCGGCGGCCAGGCTGGCGGTCATGATCGGTTCGATGGAGCCAATCATGATTCCCAAGTAGCGTTCGACCTCTCGTTTGAGGTGCCCTTTGATATTCTGCGTCGCTTTTCCGAGGGTGCCGGTTTTTTCGCCCACAATAATGAGTTGGTTGACAATCGGCGGAAACAAGTCCCCATGCTTTTCAAGTTCGCTGCTGAAACGTTCTCCTCGGAGCACCGCGGCATGTAATTCTTCCACGCTCTTGCGAACGGCCCGGTTATTGATGGATTTAGCGCAAGATTGCAGGGCATCCGCCACCGTAAAGCCCGCTTCCATCAAGTTGCCCAGAACTTCCATGAATTGCAGCACGGCAAAATTCTTCAAACAATCGCCAACCATCGGCACCTTCAGGAGATAGCGGTCAATGATCAAGCGAGAAGCAGCATTACGTCGCGCGATTACCCAGCTCACAATGGAAATGATTCCCGCCAGCACGATCATCCAGCCGTAATGCTTGGCGACGTGCCCCACGTCAATCAAAAACTGGGTGACCGCCGGCAACTTGGCACCGGATTCCTTGTAGGTTTTTTCGAATGTCGGCACCACATACATGATCATGAATGTGATTGCCCCCGTGCCCGCAAAGCACAAGAGGACGGGATACGAGAGCTTTTTGATCACCGTACCTTTCAAGTTATCCGCGTGCTCCAATTGCTGCGTCAAACGCTCCAGCGTTGCGGGAAGCGTGCCGGATTTTTCGCCAATCTTGATCTGGCTGATGAAGAGTTCGCCGAAGGCGGCTTGATACTTGACCAGTGCGCCGCTGAAAGTGTTGCCGTTTTCAACTGTCTGGCGAATGTCGGTGAGCATCGCCGAATATTTCTTCAAAGACTTCTCTTTACAGATCGTATCGAGCGCTTTGGGAAGCGACAGTCCATTTTCGGTCAGCGTGGCAATGTTCCGCAAAATGAAGATCAAATCGCGCTTTTTGAGCTTGACCTTTTTGTTGGAACCGCCCAATTGGATGCTGGCCAGCATCGTCAGCAGATTTTTCTCGGCCGGCTTGGCTGCTTTGGTGGAATAGACGGACATGGCTTTGCCTTTATGGTTTCCTGCGTGACGGTCCAAAATCCTTAGACCGACAGCTTGTAATACACTTCTTCAATCGTTGTCTTGCCGAGCAGCGCCTGCTCCAATCCTCCCGCCGCCAGTTCGATCATTCCCTGGCTGATGGCAATCTCCCGCAGCACACTGTTGGGCTGGTTGTTCTCAATTGCCTTTTCCAACTCCGGCGTGTTCACCAGGATTTCATACACCGGAACTCGGCCGGCATAGCCCGTCCCCAAACACTTGCTGCAGCCGCGTCCTTTATAGAACTGCGCCCTTTCGGGAATGACCAGGTTTCGCCCTTCCGTCAGACGCTCCAAGAGTTGCCAGTTGGTTTCGCACGGCTCCTTGCAGTTGGAGCAGATTCTCCGCAGCAGCCGCTGGGCCAGCGCGGCCAGAAGCGCGCCGGCAATCTTAAAGCGGTCGAGCCCGAGGTCGTTCAGCCGCGTCACCGTGCCGATGGCGTCGTTGGTGTGCAGCGTGCTGATCAACAAGTGACCGGTGAGAGCTGCCTGCACGGAAGTGGTTGCTGTTTCCTTATCACGAATTTCGCCGACCAGAATGACGTCCGGATCCTGACGCATCAGATACTTGAGTGCATTAGCAAACCCCATTCCGTTTTCCGCGCTGGCATGCACCTGGTTCACGCCGTGCAGTTTGAATTCCACGGGGTCTTCCACCGTGCTAATGTTGTATTCGTCGGCATTGATGTTCATCAGCATGGTGTACATCGTGGTCGTCTTACCGGAACCGGTCGGCCCCGTCACCACGATCATGCCGTGGGGCTTATCAATCAGCGTCTTGACGATTTCGGTCTGTTTGGGGGGCATGCCGAGGGCTTCGAAGGTGAACGTCTTGGCACGGTCGTCGATCACGCGCATCACCACCTTCTCGCCACCGACAACAGGAATCGTGCTCACGCGGAAGCTGGCCCGTACCCCCTTTTCGTCGATGCTCAGGTTGCCGTCCTGGGCCTTTCGTTTCTCGGTGGTGTCCATATTTCCCATCACTTTGATGCGGCCGACAACGGCTTCTTCCGACTGCGTCGGAATGGTCATTACCTGCTGCAACTCGCCGTCCACGCGAAAGCGGATGCGCATTTGCGGAACATGCGGCTCCATGTGAATGTCGCTGGCTCCCGCGTTGACCGCACCCATCAGGATGGAACGAACCAGTTTGACGACTGGGGCCTCGTTGTCGTCCTGCACGACTTCGACGGCAGTTTCGCCCCGCTGCCGCTTTTCCTTGAGTTCGGCGATCTTCATGTCGACCACGGTTTGCCGAGCCGAAACGCGCTCGTCAAAACCGCGATCCAGAATCTCAACCACATCGGGGGCCAGCGAGACCACGGGTTCCACCCGATAGCCGGTGATCAATTCCACCTCGGAAATCGCCTCAATGTCATCAGGCGCAACCATGGCCAGCGTCAGAACTCCACGTTCCACGCCGACCGGTGTCATTTGCCGGTCCCGCACCAGCCCTTCTGGAAGCAGGCGAACCACCTGCAGATTCACCTCGGAGGGTTCAATCTGCCGGAACGGAACCCGAAACTGCTCAGCGAGCGCTTCCCCGAGCTGAGGCACGGTGACCAGGCCTTGCTTGATCAGCGCGGAACCCAGGCGGCCGCCACGCGCGTCATGCGAGGCGAGCGCGGCCTGCAGCTGCTCTTCGGTGACGAAACCGCGAGCGACAAGGATATCACCCAGGCGTGGCGTCATGGCTTTATTTCTGTTGAAAAGGGTATGCGGCTCGAAGCCAGGTTCATGTTTATTCTCGTGATACGGGCCTCGGCAACGCGCCAGCCCTCGCGTTCATCACGGGATCAGGCTTTCTGGAGAACTTTCTTGTCTTTGCTTTCCAATTTCAACTTGGCGGATTCGGCGATTAGGTTCTCAACCTTTTCTTCCAGGATCGCGGGGTTATAAGGAGCAACCAGATAGTCGGCCGCTCCGGCGGAAAAGGCACGCTGAACCTGTTCCAATTCCGCATCAAAGGAAAGAGCAATCACCGGAATCGTTGCGGTCTCGATTTCACTGGCGAGTTGCTCAATGAAGGCGACTCCGCCGGCACCGGATAGCTTGAGGTCCACAATCATCAGGTCCGGTTTCTTCTGCTTGATTTGCGAAAACGCCTCTTCGGCATTGCGAGCGACCTGAACCGAAAAGCCCAGCAGTTCCAGACGGAATGCCGTGACTTCGGCCAGGGTTGCTTCTTCTTCCACAATCAGCAAATGGGACTGACGGGCGGCCAGCATGGACAGGTTCCTGGGGAGACGAGGTCGGATCGAGATGCCGGTAATTCCGGAATCTGGTTCCCAAACTTAGCTCTGCGATAGTGAGAGTCAAAAAGACTAGTGCAATGGTCCCGCTTCTGACGGCGGTCCGATTACATCGATTTCACCAGTCCTGCCGCGCAGCGAATTATTTCTGAATTCAATAGGCCGCTTTGGTCGCGGGTATGTACTAGAGTTGCTTAGCTCGCCGAAATGCGCGCAGGTCGCTATTCCCGAATTACTTTGAGGGTTTCATGAACTTATCCCGAATTCGCCACGGCCTGCCCTGCTTGTTTCTGGCCACCTTGGCAGCCTTTGTCGGTTGCGGGGGTGAAACACCGGATGTGGCGGCCATACATTCGCCCGCGGAGCAGAATAGCGAGAAGGCCGAGCCCGCAGTCACCCCGACCCCAACTCCCGTCGCCAAGCCCGCGGACATCAAGCCTGCTCCCGATCCAATACCCGCCAAGAAGCTTTCTATCAATCCATTTCAAATGCCGGATATTCCCGAGGAATTTTTGCCGGCCAAAGAAGAGCCCAAGCCCATGGAGCAAGCCGCCCCCGAAAAACAGGTGGAACGACCCCGCCTGCGACTTTTGGGCTTTGTCAACGTGGACGGCTTCAAGGCACTGGTGGAATCGAAAGGGGACGTCAAAGCGGTGGCTGTAGGAGAGTCTATCGAAGGCGTTAAGATCGTCAGCATTGAGCAGCCCAACGTGACCTTTCAATATGCCAGCGCGCGGTGGTCGACCAAACTCTTCGAACAACCTTGGCACAATGAGCAGACAGGCGTTGCCTCGTCTCCCAGTGCTACCCGAGCCTTCACATCCCAGTCCCGCTCGACGCCGCGGTCCAGTTCCGTGGCTTCTTCGACGCGAACTTCCACACCGTCAACGTCCTACGGCTCCGGCGGACTTGGTGGACCCAGCATGCCTGGAGGTGGAATGGGAGGAGGAATGCCCGGTATCGGGGGAGCAAGTGGTATGCCCTCGATTCCCGGCATGAACTCTGGCGACGGAGGTAGTGGTATTCCCGGGTTGGGCTCCATACCCGGGATGCCGAGTGGCGGCGGAGCGGGAGCCATGCCAGGAGGCGGTGGAGCTATGCCAGGAGGCGGTGGAGCTATGCCAGGTGGCGGAGGAGCCATGCCCGGTGGTGGTGGAGCCATGCCCGGTGGTGGTGGAGCCATGCCCGGTGGTGGTGGAGCCATGCCCGGTGGTGGTGGAGCGATGCCAGGTGGCGGTGGAGCGATGCCAGGTGGTGGTGGAGCTATGCCAGGTGGTGGTGGAGCTATGCCCGGTGGTGGTGGCGCGATGCCCGGTGGTGGTGGCGCGATGCCCGGTGGTGGTGGTGGCCTGAACTAAGTGAGCCGTTTCCCATCGAGACGATGGGTCGGTGGGTCTTTTAGCACTCTGAATCAACATCCTGTTATGCCTGGGGTTCCTTCGATGAAATCAAAAACGTTGCTTGCCGCACAATTCACTGCCGCCTTACTCCTCTTGGTTCAGGCACCCTTTGCCCAGGCTCAGTACGGCCGGGGGCAGTCGTCCCCCACGGCCATTACCATCACCAGTGGGAATCTGGTATTTGGGCGAACCTTTTATGTACGCACCAGCGGCAATGACGCCAACAACGGACAGAACAAAAACCAGGCTTTCAAGACCATCTATAAAGCCGCCCAGGTCGCGGGACCGGGAGACATGGTCTACGTCGGCGCCGGTACCTACCAGCACACCGACACCATCTACTTCAACAATACCCAGTCCTGGGCGAGCCGATTTTCCATTCCCTCCAAGACCATCATCGCCAAGGCAGGTTCCGATACCACGTTTACGATGTACAACCCCTGCTACTTCGTCGCCGATATCAGCGGTGCAAATACTGGCGACGCTGGGCCGGTCAAGGTGATGGCTCCCAAGGATAAGAGCGTTTGGACCTTTTACCTGAATCAAATCAACAACTACGCTTTCAGCGGCTTCACTTTCGTCGAAGATCCCACTTCTAAAGCCTACAAGTTTGGCGAATCGAATTCCTACAACACGTCTGCCGGAGGTTGGCTGTTTTATGGAATTGGCGCTTACATGGGGGGAGACTTTGCGTTCATTAGCTGCACTTTTGAGGGCTACTACCACGCATTGCATACGAATACCGCCCAGAATGTGACCCTCTATGACTGCCAGTTTACCAAGTCCCGCTATATGCCGGTGTATCCTTATATGTCCACGAACTGGCAGATGGAAGAGTGCCAGTTTGGGACCAACCCGGTCGCCGAAACAGCTTGGGGCTATTCCTATCCACTGTACGCCCTCTATTCCGAAGTCAAGCTGCGCAACAGCACTTATGATGGCGCCGGAGCGGGGCGTGCCGGGGACGACTGGTGCAATGGATTATGGTCGTATGGCCCATCGGACAATACCTCGACGGCGACGTTTGATGTGAAGGGGTGCCTCTTCAAGAACGCCAGCTATTACGCAGTTGGCACAAGTTGGGCAAAGACCGCCAAGATTACGGGAAATTCCTTCCAAAACTGCCGTTACGCGATTCACGGCCACGCCGCCGAAGTTGCCATTCAGAACAACATTTTGGAACTAAAATCCGACGCGCCCGGCTACAAGCAATGGAGTTGGGGAATCTACAGTTATGGCGAGAAAGTCACCAGCAGCCAGGCCTGGGGTACCGCGGGGTTCAAGGCCACCAAAACACCAGTGATTTGCACCAACAACGCGATCAAGGGCTACTATCTCGGCATTTATGTCGGCGGAAACAACACCGACTTAACTGGCTGCTCAGTCGAAGGGTACGGCTGCGATCCCTACGTCTCCAACGGAAGCGGCGGCTGGCAAGTCAAATCCGACTGGCAGCATAGCTATGGAATCTACATGTGGGGATATTGGTATCAAACTGACTTCACGTCAACTGGACCGTGGGCCTATCGCGGCTGCGACACGTTCACGTTGACCGGGGCACAAAACGTCACGCTCAAGACTTGCGGCACGGCAATCGTCGGGGGCGAAACCGACGTGACGCTGGACGGCGTGACGCTGGAAAACCACTGGGATGGCATCAATAGCAACGGAAAACTCACGCTCCGCAATTGCAACGTCAAAAACATCAGGTCCACCGCGCTTGCCCTTTGGTTGCCGCAGTCCGTCACGCTCGACAACACCAAATTCAGCAACAACGGCAACGGCCCCGACGGCAAATCCGCCTGGGCCTGGACGATGTATTACTATGGCCGCAAGGACCGCACCTTTGAAAACCGCTTCGACACGACGAACTATTGGGATTACAAGCCGGGCGACTCGACGGTGACCATCAAGAATTGCACAGTGGAAGGATCGGGATACGGATTCTGGCTCGGCGGGTTCAAAGGAAAAAACTGCGCCTTCCAAGGAAACGTCCTGAACGGAAAAGCCCAGCCATACGACGCAACCACAGGGTGGGGAATCACTGGGTACGGCCTTTCCCTGGCCGGCGGAGATTACCAGCTCACCGCCGACAACGAGTTCAAAGTCGAGAATTTCTATATCGGCATCTACGGCTGGTACAACAACAGCCTCTCCGTCGCCAAAAAGACGATCAGCAAGAACGTTCATGGATTGTATTCCAGCACCAACAAGAGCGTCGATGTTTCCAAGTGCGACATTTCCAACAATTATGCCTATGGGTTCCTCGATTACTACACCACATCGCTTTCGCTGTCTGACACGACCGCAAACAATAACACCTACTATGGCATTCTCAGCTACGGCCATTGGTACTTGCCTGAATACTGTCAAAACCTCTCCCTGAAGAATGTCACTGCAAACAACAACGGCTACTATGGGCTCTATGTCTGGGAGCCAGCCAGCGTTGACGTAAAGGGGCTGACTTGCAACGACAACAAGTACTGGGGAACGGTGCTGTACACCAACTACGGCAAGTACATCTGGGATGAAATTGAAAGCTACCGCAGCTACTTTAAGGATGGCAAGCGGCCCACGTTTGTGCCGTCGATCAGTTTTCAAGATGTCACCGCGAAGAAAAACTATTACTCCGGTGGCCTGCACTTCTACTCTTACGAGGGCACCGGCAGCACAACTCCTGCGAAGGATAAACCCTGGCTCCGAAGTGACAGCCAGTACATTGCCCTCAAAAACATCACGTGTGATGACAACATGTGGTACGGGATCTACTTGGGATACTGCACCTGCCTGGACAGCACAAACTCCATCCTCAATCTGGAGACCAAAAACAACTATTATGGAATTGTGTTCAACGGACAGTCCGTGGTCATGGACGGACTCAGAGGGATGAACATCCGCGACAACGCTTACGGTCTCTGCGTCTGGTACGGCAACGCCACGCTTAGAAACCTAAACATGGCGGTCAATACCTGGGATGTCTATTGCCACGGCTGGTATAATCCTGGGACGAACAATCAAAATCCTTCTCCTGGATACGGCAAGTTCGCCATCCAGAACTGTACCTTCGATGGTGGGGGACTGGAGCTCGATTATCCGAGTAGCCTGTCCATCAAAGATACAACGGTTAAGAACGCGACTCGCTATGTCGCTTATGGCCGGCCCGATTATGGAACCTGGCAGCCAGGTGCCCACGGCATCCATACATGGCGGCATACGATTCCCATGTCACTCTGCGAATACAAAAATGTCACGGTGAGTGGCGCGTATTGGTATGGACTTTATAACAGTGGGTATTACGACGTAAATGCGGTGCTCGACAACGTGACCGTCGACAACTGTAACTATCATGGTGCGGTAATTCATCACACGTCCTACGCGATGTCGAATTCCAAATTCCGCAATAACGGCAAGCTGCTGAGCAGTAACGGCCAGAACTATGTTGGTTACTATGGATTTGTGGATTCTCCGGATACCTACAACTTCAACACGGGTGCCTGGACGCCGATCCGGGATAAGGCCACGAATGTCACCAACTGCGAGTTTTCTGGCAATGCCCGTTATGGATTCGTGCACTACTACTCACCCTTGACGATGACCAATTGCACCGGGAACGACAATGGCTACGGACTGTATAGTTATGAGGCCAACGCGACATTCACAAATTGCACGGCGAATAACAATTACAATCGCGACTATGCAAACAGCGGGTGGATTGGCATGATCAGCTACGGCTACCAGGCTCCTTACTCCCACGTGTTCAAGAAC
This sequence comes from uncultured Pirellulaceae bacterium, assembly GCA_964444865.1. Lineage (GTDB taxonomy): Bacteria > Planctomycetota > Planctomycetia > Pirellulales > Pirellulaceae > SXOA01. The sequence goes on from CAYUJE010000081.1 coordinate 16,745, forward strand.
TGCACGGCGAATGGCAACTATGGTTATGGAATCGAGATTTATAATCCGAACCGAAGTTTGTCGGGCACGCCCACGGCAACGGTCGAGAATTGCTCGACTTCCGGGAATGCCTACGACGGATTGATCTCCTACTGGTGCAAGACCGACACCAAAAACTGCGTGTCCAGCGGTAACCGAGGCCACGGTTTCCTGAACGTCTTCAACGATGCCACGATGACCGGCTGCGTTGCCAATAACAATGGCCAGCCTAACAGCTGGAGCACAAGCCCCAACTGGGCCATGGGTATTTATAATCACGGCGGCTACTATTATGAGGACACGCCTGCTACTCCCAACTATTTTGCCCACGCGGGAAAGATCTTGGATGATCAGTCGGGATCCAGTGGTTACATCAACGTGCGGAAGAAGGAATTCAATCGGCACGTGGTTTCCAATTGTACCGTCAATGGCAACTATTATATTGGAGCCATGAATGTTTATGACGAGGGGTCATTCTCCAACTGTCAGGCTAATAGCAATACTTATTACGGATTCCACTTTGGCCACGGCCGCGAGGATGGAGTCCTCTCCTCGGTTGTGGAGAATTGCATTGCTAATGGCAATGGTTCGATTGCCTTCTATCAGTACGATGCCACTACCAACATCAGCAATTGCAGCTCCGCGAACAGCGGCTATGGACTGTACTTAGTAGGTACCTGGTATCGCTACGAGCCCAAGCCCATCACGGTCCGCAACTGCGCGGTTTCCGGGGGTAATGGCCTAGGTGTCTATGGACATTACGCCAATATTGATTTGGGAAATGTTGCTGCTAATGGCTTCCGGAACTGGAACATGTATTCCGCGTATTCTAACGTTCTGGCCAACAACTGCACCTTCAACAATGGTCGTGGCGGAGTGGTCACGGTTTATGACAAGTCCGACGTTTTCCGCGACTGCCAGGCGATTGGCAACACGTCAGACTGGGGCCTGATCTCGGAGTACGCCGACTCCTTTGTGGCCGAGCGTTGTCAGGTTATGAATAATGGCAACTGGGGACTCGGTTCGTATTTCAACAAATCCGCGGTCGTCAAGAACAACATCGTGGCGGGAAACCTCTATGGTGCCTGGATCGGCGATACCGGGACGGGAGCGGAAGTCTGGAACAATACCATCACGAACAACAAGAACAATTACGGCCTTTATGCCTACACGGGAACCGTGAATGTCCGCAACAATATCATTACGAACAACGGGGCCTATGGATTAGGCAGCTATCAGGCCACTCTGGGCCATTCCCACAATCTGGTTTCGGGACATACTCCCGGCACCGACTTCTGGAAGAGTGGTCTGTCCGCGACTCAGGCTGCCGCCATGCGGACTCCCGATGAGCCCAACAAGCCGCCGCGGTTCATGGATGTGACCGCCGGAGATTATCGCCTGGCAAAGGGCTCACCTGCCATCAACGCCGGCATGAACGCTCCGGGAATGGTCGACGCCGACATGCTGGGCAACTCACGGCCCATGTATGGTGTGACCGAAATCGGGGCCTATGAGTTTCTCGATAAGAGTGGCAGCATTCGTCCACTCACTTGGTCCGAGAAAAAGTAAGTGGATAATTAGGGTAATATCCAGTTCCCGTGACCTACACTTGCGGGGCGAGCCGCGCGGCCCGCCTCGTTCGTCGAAATCTCACAGGTGCTGGCTATGGTTTCTAAGCGTCCTATCAAAGTTCGACTGCAAGATTATCCGGCGTGGCAAATCGGCTTGGCGTGTCTGCTTGGTCTGGGCGCGTTTCTGATGGCCTGTTGGAGTCTGTCGCCTTCCAAGTACAAGACTCCGAGGTCTCTGCAACTTGCCAATCCATCGCCTTCGGAAGAACCGTCTTCCCTGCGAGCGCCATTCCGGATGCCGGACTTTGACGTACCCGATCTCACAAATCTGCGGCCGTCTCGCCCCATGACGAAAGGGGGGCCAGGCTTGGAACAACTTCCACAGTACCCCGCGACCGGTCATGCCGGACCAGCGGATGGGCAACCCGGAAAACAGATGCATATTCCTCAGTTGCAGTCACCCCTCCTGCCGCCTATGGAAATCCCCGGCGCGGTCCCAGGGAGTTTGCCCGACATGGCCCTACATTCGGCGCCGGGAATGGCCCCGGCCCCCGGCCAGCTTTCGCCCAACTTCCAGAAGAAGGTCGGTGGATTCGTGGGGCCCAATCCGTTTGCCATGATGCCTCAAGGAGCCGGCCCAGATCCGGAAATCTTCGCCCGCCAGCCGCAGGTGGAGATGCCCAACCCGCCGAAGCTCCCCGGCATGCCCGCTCCGCCGAAGGGGTATATGGATAAAGTTAACAGCGCCGTGGATGGTGCACGCGAGCGTTTGTCGGAGCCGCATCCAGGGAATGCTCCCCCTGTCAATTTCGTCGAGCCCGCCCCGCAACCAACCACCCAACCTCGCTCACGCGAATTGCCCCAAGGATAAGTACTTTGCCTTGCCATGCCATGACTCATGGGACGTCTCCAGACCGCAAACCGAAGCATACAATGATTCGTTGCCGCGGTGGGTTTTCGTTGCTCGAACTTTTAGCGGTGGTGATGATCATGGGGATCATGGCCGCCGTCATCATTCCCAGAATTGGCACACATACCGTCAAAGCCAAAGCCAATGTCTGTGCCCAGTACAAAGCGGACGTTAACGATGCTCTGGAAAAGTACTACTTTGACAAAGGAGCTTGGGCGACCAGCCTTAACGACATTCAATCGGATGAGTACTACCCCACTGCCATCCCCGTCTGCCCGGTAGACGGCAGCACCTACACGATCGACGCGGCAACGCACCGCATTGTGGGGCATAGTCATTAGGCATTAAGCAGAAATCAGCGCGGACTCTCTTGGGTAATCCGCCGCTCATCCGCTATGATGCGGGCATTGGGAGCCTGGTGGGAAGGGAGCTACCTGGATTGAGGTGCCTTGTCATGGATGGAACTGCTAGAAAATTGAATATCAAGGATGGTCGCTCGCCGCGCATTCTTATCTGCCGATTGAGCGCGATTGGGGATTGCATTCTCACGATGCCGCTGGCGGTGGCGCTGCGGCGTGCGTTTCCTGGGGCTTTCATTGCCTGGGGCGTGCAGGGGGCCAGCGCGCCGCTGATCGAGGCTCATTCTTGCGTTGATCTGACGATCAAGATTTCAAAAAAGGAACTTTCCTCGCCGATGGGACTTTGGAGCTTGCGAAAACGACTGCGAGAACAGAAGTTTGATATCGCGCTCGATCCGCAGGGACTCACCAAGAGCGCCCTGGTGAGTTGGCTCTCCGGCGCGCCGCGACGAATTGGCTTCGCACGCCCCGTGGCAAGGGAAATCAGCCCCTGGCTGCAGACGGATTTGGTGTGCAGCCAGCAATCGCATGTGGTGGACCGCTATTTGGAGTTGCTGGGGCCGCTAAAAGTGAATCTTCACCAGGCGGAATTTGAATTTCCCACCGATGCGGCCGCGCAGACAAGCCTGGCTCCTTTCTTAGGCCAGCCTCTTCTTCAAAACGGCTTTGCGGTGGTGAACCCCGGCGCAGGGTGGGACAGCCGCTTGTGGCCCGTGGACCGGTATGGCGAAGTCGCAAAGTATCTTTCGCACGCCCAACAACTTCCCACGGTCATTGTTTGGGCGGGAGATCGAGAACGAGTATGGGCGGAGGAAATCAAGGACTTCTCCGATGGTGCCGCCATTCTGGCTCCCAAGACTTCGTTGCTGGAACTTGGCGAACTGCTGCGGCGGGCTCGTTTATTTGTCGGTTCGGATAC
>CAYUJE010000081.1:20621-21740 GCA_964444865.1 uncultured Pirellulaceae bacterium
AGCCTCGCCAAGTCCCCACTCAAGCCGCAAGCTGCTTGAAAGGGCCGATTTTTCCCGCATCCAGGCGGTTTCGGCAAATCTTTCCCAATTTTGTTGATTTGCCCATTTTCCACAATTAGAATCAGGGTGGTTCTTTGGCTGCGCCCCGCGGGCTTCGCCTGCGCGGCTGATTGATTCAACAGAACGTTCCCGTGCTACAAAGAACATGGACGGGCGCGGGAGCGTCCGGACAATTCCTCAGTCCGCCGACGACATCGGACTGATTGATTTACAGAGGCATTTGAGACCTGGATCTTGGAGCGAAACAGATGAAAAGGTACGCGGTTCAGAGCAGTTTGTCACTTTTGGCCATCGCCGGTGCCCTGGTGCTGGGCTCCTTGGCCAGTGCACAAAACAATAATCAAGGCCAAAACAATCAAGGCGGCGGCGGCGGTGTTCAAGCTGCCGGCGTGATCGTAAGCCCAGAAGGGGTTCTGCGGATCAAGATGTTTGGCGACGCCTCCGTCCTTGTTAAGAAATGGCAAGCGGACGCCAAGGCTCGCCTTCCCGGCGATCTCGCCAAGGGAAGCCCGCTTCGCAAGATTTCTCTCAATCGCCTGGAAGCTGCTCTGGCCGAGAAATTGGCCGCCGGCAAACCGGCCACCGAGGAAATGAATTGCCTGGCCGGCCTCACCCGGCTGCAATACGTTTTCTTTTATCCCGAGACCAATGACATCGTCATTGCCGGTCCCGCGGAAGCCTTTAGCTGGGATGCCTCGGGACGGGCACTCGGCGTCGATTCCGGCCGGGCGGTGCTCGAACTTCAAGATCTGATCGTCGCCCTTCGGGCCTATGGCCCCGGCGGCAACGCGACTCATGAAATTGCCGTCTCCATCGACCCGACGCAAGAAGGTCTGCGGAAGATGCAGCAGTTCCTGGCAAACATTCGCGGCAACGTGAAGCCAGGGGACTCGGGCATGATTGTGGATGGCCTCAAGGAAAACCTCGGGTTGCAAAACGTCACCGTGCTCGGCATCTCGCCGGAAACGCACTTCGCCCAGGTTCTGGTCGAAGCGGACTATCGGATGAAGCTCATCGGCATTGGCATCGAGAAGCCGCCGGTGAAGATGGCCAGCTATG
>CAYUJE010000082.1:0-21737 GCA_964444865.1 uncultured Pirellulaceae bacterium
GCGCCTTTCCGCGGAACCAGCCGGAAGTGACGCGCGGGATTGTAGGCCAGACAGCGCACAAGCAAGCTCAAGTCGACGCTACGTTCCATACATCCCGTCACCATGAGAGGAAGCAAGAGTTCCAAACTCGGGAATCCGGAATTGTTCTTTGACAAGTGATAAGTAGTGGGGGGGCGACGGGAGAGGTGCGCGCGGGGGAAGGAGGGAGGAGATTGCAGATTGAGGATGGTAGATTGTAGAAAGAAGAATTGGGGATTGAGGGCAGAGTGAAGTATCAGACAGCTTACGCTGAACGCTCGCCGGGGGCTGATATCGTCGGGGCGGATTACTAAGCAAGGGAAGAGAAAATGCCGCTAAGGGACTGATGGATTGTGTCAATGTGCTTGAAAAACAGGTTATAAAATCGCTGACACACCCCTCGAAATGGGCGGGGGTTTGGTGTATCAAAAAAACCCGTGCTACAGGCCGGAGTCGCACCGAGGTTTCGCAGGAAGTGCCAGTAGAATCAGGGGTTGCGACCAGACGGGTGATTCCGATTCAGGCGCAAGACGGACCTGAAAACCTGTATCACCCCCGGGATGTCAACCGCTTATGGGCCGAGTGCGAGGTGCGAGCCCATGCCAGGCCGTTAAGGGCGTGAGGGCGTTTTTCGCACCAGCCCGGCGCGCCAGCGGGGGGAATCCGTAGTGCACCGCAAAAAAAATTGCCCCCTTTCCGCCGCCCCGTCTGATTTCCTTGCTTGCGCGTCGGGCTGGTGTGGGAATCTGCTGCGCAAAGGGGAACGCTAGCATTCTTCCGCGGTGGGGAGATTCTCGGTCGTGAGCAAATGACCTTGGGCAAAGGTCTGCCGGTGGCTATTCTTGCCACCCTCGTTCGCTGGCTTAGGCTGCGCCTCGGCGAAACCCGCGTCGTTCTACTCGCGACCAACTCCTTAACTCCCGTATTCCCGTGAAAAAGTTCCCCGCTCTCTTCCTCGGCATCATTCTGCTGGGTCTCGGCTGGCTGGCGTTTAAGACGTTGGGTCCGGAGGGAATCAAGGAGAAGATCAAGGAAGGGCTGAGTCAGTTGATGACCAAGGAGGACTTTCAAAAAGCACCTCCGGTAAGCCCCACGGACGCCATCAAAATTGCGTCGTTCAATATCCAAGTGTTTGGGGAGAAAAAACTGTCGAATCCCGGCGTTGTGGACGTGCTGGTAAAGGTCTGCCGCCACTTCGACATCATCGCCATTCAGGAAATCCGCGCAGAACAGCAGAATGTGCTCCCTCTGTTTGTGCAGGAACTCAATCGCGACGGCTCACGCTATAACTTCGTGATCGGTCCGCGCCTGGGCCGCACGCCAAGCAAAGAGCAGTACGCCTATATCTTTGACACCGACAGCATTGAAGTCGACCGGAATCAGCTTTATACGCTGGAGGATCCGGATGACCTGCTGCATCGCGAACCGCTCGTGGCTCTGTTCCGCGTCCGCGGTCTGCCGCCAGAGCAGGCTTTTACCTTTAAGCTAGTCAACATCCACACCGACCCGGATGAAGTCGTCAAGGAAATCAATGTGCTGGACGATGTGTTCTACGCAATCCGAGACAAAGACGGGATTCCCGAGGACGACGTCATTATCTTGGGGGACCTGAATACCGACGAGAAGCATCTGGGTGAACTGGGGAGCATTCCCAACCTGGGGCACGTCATTGCTGGCCACGCCACCAACACCCGCGGCACTCACCAGTACGACAACATTCTCTTCGACAGTCGGGCCACCGTGGAGTTCACCGGACGCGGTGGCGTCTTCGACTTCATGCGGGAATACAATCTGTCGCTCGATGACGCCCTGCTGGTCTCCGACCATCTCCCTGTCTGGGCCGAATTCAGCGTCTTTGAAGGGGGCCGCCCGCCGGAAGTGGCGGGACGCGAAGTGGCACCCGCGGCCAGGTAATGCTCGAATCTGTCCAGATCACTATTCGACATCGCGGGATTGCGGGGGTAAAATGGAGTAATTCCCACTTCAGCGAGTTTCATCATGGAAACACTTACCCCTGAGCAATTGGAAAGGCTAAGTCCCTTTGAGCGCAATCGGATGGCGATTCCGATTGAGGAGTGGCGACGCCACGTTGGCAAATGGGTCGCCATGAGTCCCGATGGCACCCGTATCGTTGCGGCCGACGCGGACTTGGCCGCCTTGGATGCTAAAGTTATTGCCTTGGGGGAAGATCCTGAAGAGGTCGTCTATGAAGGGGTACCCGACCCCGATGTCTCCTACATTTTCTCTGTAAGTGCGGAATGATCCGCTTTCCTTACTTGGTTGACCTGCAGACAGGGGTTCCCTGCTGGAGGCCCATTGTGCCAGTGGTTGTCAGGGCATCTTCCGCCCGTAGGCGCACAAAGGCAGTTGTCGACACGGGTTCAAATGATTCAATTTTCCCTCTCCAGCTAGCGGGTGTCTTGGGTGTGCTACTAGGATCAGCAGGCACTCATCGGGTTGTGTGGCACGGCCAAGCCTTTCCGTTGCAGTTCGGGACGGTAGACTTGGAATTGTCCGATGGCTCAGCCGGTTTTCGCTGGAGTGCATTGGTCGGCTTCTCACCGGCACCAATCCCCTACGCACTTTTTGGAATTCGAGGCTGTCTTCAGTTTTTCGACGCGACTTTTTGCGGTAAAGATTTAACCATTGAACTCACGATCAATTCGAGTTTTCAGGGCCACGTTTTCTAAAAGCTGACAAACGCATATGCAACTCCCCCGCAACCCCACCCGTTCCGTCCGCATTGGCTCGGCCACCATCGGCCAGGGGCATCCGATCGCCGTGCAGAGCATGACGGCGACGCATACCCAGGATATCGACGCGACTGTGGAGCAAGTGAATGCGCTGCACGACGTCGGAGCGGACATTGTGCGAATTGCCGTCGATAGCAAGAAGGACGCGGAGGCCCTGGCGGAGATTCGCAGGCAGACCAAGGCGAATCTCTCCGTCGATTTGCAGGAAAACTACCGCCTGGCGGAACTGGTCGCTCCGCACGTCGATAAAGTCCGCTACAACCCCGGCCATCTCTATCATCATGAGCCGAGCCGCCCCTGGCAGGACAAGGTGAAGTACATCGCCCAGGTCGCTGCCGACAATGACTGCGCCCTGCGGGTCGGCGTCAACTGCGGCAGCGTGGACCCGGCGAAGAAAGAGAAATATGAAGCTCACGATTCCATCACTCCGATGATCGAGTCCGCCATCGAGCACTGCGAGCTGCTCGATTCTCTCGGCTTCACGCGGTACAATGTCTCGCTCAAAGATAGCGACCCGCAAAAAGTCATCGAGGTCAATCGCCGCTTCGCCGAAAAACGCCCCGATGTGCCGCTGCACCTTGGCGTGACCGAAGCCGGCCTGCCGCCGGACGGCATCATCAAAACACGCATCGCCTTCGAACAGCTCATCAGCCGCGGGATTGGAGATACGATCCGCGTCTCGCTCACGGTTCCCAACCCGCGAAAGATCGAGGAAATTGCCGCCGGCCGGCAAATCCTGGCGGACATCGCCGCTGGGCGTGTTCGCTCCGTCGTTACCTACGGCCTCCCCACGCTCAACATCATCTCCTGCCCCAGTTGCTCGCGCGTCGAAAATCAGGCCTTCATCGACCTGGCGGAACAGGTGAAGGAGATGACCCAGTACGCCAAGGACCACGCCATCACCATCGCCGTGATGGGCTGCCGCGTGAATGGCCCCGGCGAAACCGACGACGCCGATCTCGGCCTCTGGTGCGGCCCTAACTTCGTCAACCTCAAGCGCGGCTCCGCGGAGCTTGGCCAGTTTCCCTACGACAGCATCCTCCCCCGCCTGCGGCAAGAGCTCGATGCCCTGATTGCCACCAAGTCCTAATCTCTTCGCCGCGACCCGGAATTCGTGAAGATCATGACGTAGTAAAGCAGTGTCATCACGGACTGCAAAGCTCCGGCGACGTAAGTGAGGGCGGCGGCGTTGAGGACGCTGCGGACGGCCCCCATGTCCTGCGAGGGGACGATTCCCATCTCTTCCAGCAGCAGTTTGGCTCTCGAACTCGCGTTCCATTCCACTGGCAAGTTGATGAGTTGAAAGAAGACCACGAAACTGAAAACGACAATTCCAATCCCCATCAACCACGGCTGCCGGAAGATCAGTCCGAAGAACAGGATGAACATGCCGGCGGAACTGCCGAAGTTGGCGGCTGGGACGGCGATGTTGCGGATGACGAGCGGGATATAGCCGGCGTGTTTTTGCAGGGCATGCCCCGCTTCGTGGGCGGCAATTCCCACGGCGGCTGCCGACTGACCGCGGTAGACGTTTTCGGAAAGTCGAAGCACATCGGCCCGCGGATCGTAATGGTCGCTGAGTTGGCCGGGAATCGGTTCAATCTGCACCTGATGGAGTCCTGCCGCATCCAGAATTTGCCGAGCAGCCATGAAGCCGGTCATTCGCGTGGGAACGGCCTGGCCACGAGCATACGCACTTGAAAGCCACATTTGCGCCAACCCCGCCAGCGCCATTGCCGGCAGCATGAAGAGCAAGTAGCGCAGATCAAAAATGAAAGGGCCGCCGAATTGACCCAGCAGTATCGTCATAAAGACCATGGTGACAAACCTCAGTGAGAAGTGTGGAGCGGGTTCCATCCCTGACTGAATTGTAGAGCAAGACTGGAATTGGCAAGGGGTGCGGTGCTCCCGCCAGCACAGCGGGGCGGTACATTGCGTAGAATAAGCACATGTCCTCCTCTTACATCCTCGCCGCCAAACGGACCCCCATCGGCAAACTGCTGGGGGCACTTTCCGATATTCCTGCTCCGCAACTGGCGGCCGTGGTAATTCGCGGAGCAATGACGGCGGCAAATGTCTCGCCCGATCAGGTGCGGGAAGTCATTCTCGGCAATGTGCTGCAAGCCGGCGTGGGACAGGCACCGGCAAGGCAGGCGGCTCTGGCCGTGGGAATTCCGGCCAGCGTACCTGCGGTCACCATCAACAAAGTTTGCGGCTCTGGCCTGAAGGCGGTGATGCTGGCCGATCAGGCGATTCGGGCCGGGGACGCCCGACTGATTGTGGCCGGTGGGATGGAGAGCATGAGTCTGGCCCCGCATCTGGCGATGAAGGCCCGCAGCGGCTGGAAATTCGGTCCCCAGACGCTGCTCGACAGCATGCAGTACGACGGCCTCACCTGCGCCTACGAACACACTGCGATGGGAAACCTGGCGGACTACATCGCCGGCAAGCACCACATTAGCCGCGAAGATCAGGACCAGTTCGCCCTCCTCAGCCATCAGCGGGCGAATGCCTCCCGTTCAGACGGCAAGTTCGATAGTGAGATCGTTCCCATCCAAATACGTGTTGGCAAACAAGACATCGAAGTCGCCGCCGACGAAGGGCCCCGCGAAAATGCCAGTTTCGCCGACCTCGCCCGGCTCCGCCCCGCTTTCTCCCCCACCGGAACCGCCACGGCCGGCAATGCTTCGCAAATCAGCGACGGTGCCGCCGCGGTGATTGTGGCGGATGAAGCAACTGCTCGCACCTGCGACTTGCCGCTCAAGGCTCGCATTGTCGCTTCGCACACCAGCGGCGTCGAACCGAAGGACCTGTTCATTGCTCCGGTCAGTGCGATCGAAGGTGTGCTGGCCAAAGCACGCCTCACTCTCGCCGACATTGACCTCGTAGAACTTAATGAAGCCTTTGCCGCCCAGTGTCTCGCCTGCATGCGTCCCCTGGGATTGTCACACGACAAGACGAACGTGAACGGCGGGGCGATTGCCTTGGGACATCCCATCGGTGCGAGCGGAGCCCGCGTTCTCGTCACGCTTCTCCACGCACTAGCCGATCGCGGACTACGCCGCGGCCTTGCGGCTCTATGCCTCGGCGGCGGAAACGCGGTGGCGATGATTGTGGAAATCTGTTGACATCTGCCTGACAGATTCAAAGGCGCGCGAATGAGAGCGGTGAGAGGTATGAATTGTTTCGCCGAACGAGGCAAAACGCCGAGCCACTCCCATCAAACTGTTGACGCGTCCGCGAATCGAACTCCACAAGGCAAATGGTTAGAACGCTACGTGAGTGCCGTTCCAGCTTAGCACCTGATTGTCTTCATTTGGGCTTGGGTTTGGAGGACGACGTGTGAGTAACGAATGCTTCCTCACTGTTTCCCACGGTTACGGCGATGCTCGATGCAGACAAGGAGTCCGGCGAGACGGAGTCAGGGGCGGCTGTTTGGCGAGCGCGGCTCAGGTATAGGTTCTCCAACGCTTCGCTCAGATCGCTGGCGTTCACTCTGTCCGTCGCGTGATCCTCCCCAAACGCTGGTGGCAATCCTCGGAGCAACTGCATTCCGATGTGATAGCCAAGCTGCCGGTAAGACTCGACCTGAGTGGGGTCAAAGAGCTGGTCGGAAGTCGGTTCGTGAGGGAATGACTTGTTGCGGTTGCGATACTGAAGGAGTTCTACCGGCTCGTCGCCATCCATGGAGGGTTTGACGTAGACTAGCAGTCCGCACATTCCGTCCGGGTAGAAAATGCGTGCCAGCAGAAAGTGCCTTTCGGCCTTCGGCAGGTTTTGCTCATCTCCCGTGAGCTTCAATTCTTGGGCTTGAATCCCCTCCACCCATTCGCCGCTGGTGGAAGCGAGAGGAAGGATGCGGATCCCGTCATGAATTCTGGCATCACGCAACACGCGGGCCAGATCGTCAAAGTAGTGATCTGGATCCTGCCCGGCATCGACGGCAATCACCACCCGGCAGCGGCGGCGCAGGAGCGCCAGCACCCCCAGATTTTCGCAATGCCCACCGTCCGCCACGAAACAGTATTGCCGGTTTTCCGGTTTTTCCCGCAGATCCATGAACAACGGCAGGACCGTGGGGCGAGTGCGCGGTTCGCCGCGTCTGGGATTGGGAAGCCACTGCCCCAGCCGCAAGTTCAGGGCGAACATGAGGAAGGCGATAAAAGGGTTACGCACCTGTCCCGGAGAGACGGCTCCACCGGAAACGGCGATTGCTTCCGCCAGGTCAATATGATTTAACTCGCCCCGGATCGACCCTTCGTAAGCGGTGGTATCGACATAGCCTGTTGCCCGCGAGCCGCAATAGCGTCTGGAAAAAAGGAAGCTATCGACCCAGTTGGCAAGTTCCGCGGCACTCCTTGGGCGATCCGCCGAGCGAGCGAGGGGAGGAGTCGCAACTTGCTCACTGGCTACTGATGTGTCGGGGTCTTCATGGCTGAGTTGACGCTGAAACCAGCCGACACTCGCCAGAATCAAATGGTAAGGGGCACCGTAGTCTGTGGTATTGAGCTCGGAAATCGGCAGGCTGGGTGACTTGTTCGTCTTCGGCAGGACGAAGATTCGGGCCAGACGATTGCGATAATAACCGTGCATCGAAGTGGCGTTCAGATCGACCCAGGCCCCGAACAAGGCAAACGAACCCAGGGCCACCAGGAAAATTGCCAGCCTCCGCCACTGGTCGGCTTCAATGCAAACCGTCCGTTTGACGGAAGCTCTAGAGCGGAAGATTTCCGGAAACCGCTCTTCGAGGAGCACGCGATTTAGCAGCTTGTACTGATGCGGCGGAACATTATTTGGATCAATCAAGGCATTCTGATACCACTTGGTAAATTCCTTGGGGCGGGTATTGGGTAAGGGCACTTTCTCCTCGGCGACAGTCGACAAACCGGCCTTTTCCCCTTTTTTCTTGGTTTCCTCGTCCTGGTACCGCTTGAGATATTGAAAGAGTTCTGGACTGGGCAAAAGGGTGGTATCGATCTTCGCACAAAGTTCGTTGGCGACCTTGAACTGATTTTGCTTGGCCTCCCAATAGACAGAGGCACTGCTGCGTTCGTCACCGAGGCAGGCTCCAAGTACTTGATAGGCGCGGCCGAAATAGTGTCCTGGCCAGTTCGCAAAGTACTTGTCGGATTTCTTAAAGGCGATTTCAGCTTCGTTGAAGGCCTTAATTGAACTCGCCAGTTCCTGCGATTTTTCCACCAGCAATTGCGGAATGGGTCCCTGGCGGGTTGGTGAATTGGCGGAAAGTAGGTTTGGCAATTCAATCTTCTTATGGATCAAGTTGGCCAGACCTGTCAAATCGTCCGTATCGTGCCGGAGAAATGGCCGGTTGGGTGCATTGCTGTATCCCGAGATATTCTCTCGACCAAGAGTTCCCACGATGGCGACCGGAACGCCGACGAGCATGGCTGTGGTCACTATCACAAAAATCCAGCGTTCCATTTCGTTCTTGGGCTGAATTCCGCTCATGAGCAGCCGTTTGGGTTGCAAAATTGGCAAGAGACTTCCTAGAAGCAGTCCCATGATGGAGCCCCACCAACTCCGGTGGACCGTAAGCGGGTCTCCGGACCAGGGCAGACCGATGTCCCCGTTTCCCAATAGCAAGGCAATTCCAAAGACGAAGGCGGCAACCGTGGCATGCAGCAGCCAGCGAGCGATGATGCCGGGTGCTTCAGCGCCTCGACGGTAATAAGACAACACCCAGGCACATAGCCAACCTGCGGCGAACAACAGAAATGGCCAAAAGGCCGCGTAAAAGTCCTGTTGCAAGTCCAAGAGTTCCGCTCGGTCGCGGAACCAGTGAGTATCAAAGCTCCGCCAAACCAAGGCGACTAAGGCCGCGAGTGCCACCAGTGCCGAAAAAATGGCCAGATTGACGAAGACCAGCCCAATGAGATACTTGTTCGCCAGTTCCCAAGCGCTAAGCAGGTAATTGCCGCCATAGATGAACCGCAGCACATGCGGCAGTTGGCGGTTTCCATGAGCTTCTCGCAGCGGAAAGTTATCGCGAGTCTGGACTTCCTGCTGCTTGACGACGGAGGAACTGAGGAACGCACCGAGGTAACCGCCCCCGGAAACTGTGGAGAGGTAATCGATCCACTTCCACAAGCCTTTGGCGTGCAGCGCCTGCACGAACCCAGTTGCAAAGCAGGCGCTGCGGACGCCCCCACCGGACAATGACAGCCCAACGAGGTTGTTCTCGACGTCGGTCGGCAAGCGGACTCTTTCGCGGCGATCCTCAATGTCCTTGAGCTCCTCAGCACGCACTTGGGGAAACGCGACGACTTGGGGAGTAGTCATAAAATGGACACCTTATCGAAATCTTCGAATTAGGAATTCAGCCTGTCTTTACTGGCGCATTTTCCGCAATAGCCGTGGCGTGAATATGGCCTAATCAGGCCATGGGGTCGCATAATTAATGGGAAGTGTTAAGTACGAGTGCCAGCAATTCCGTGCGGGAATGCACGCCTAGTTTGCGAAAAATGGCCTGCACATGATGATGGACGGTGTGAAAACTGCGGCTGGTACGCCCGGCAATCATGTGTTCATCACAGCCGGCAACCACCAAATCAAACACCTCTCGCTGGACGGGAGTCAGGTTTTCTAGCGGCAGTTTCGAGACTGGTTCCCTACGTACTCCCCGGCGGGTTTTAGTCTCTTGGGAGGACTCCTCGTCTTGCTCGCCGGAAGTCGATGCCAAATAAAGCCTGACACCACCAATTCGAATCACCGACGTCGTGGTCAAAGGCTGACGGGAGATCTTGACGTCGTCGATGAAGGTGCCATTCTTGCTTTCCAGGTCTTCAAGTACGAATTCTCCTTGACGACTGACACGAATTCGAGCGTGGTGGCGGGAGAGAGTCGGTTCCCGAATGACAAAATCGCAGTCCCGCCCGCGGCCAATGACATGAACCCCTTGAGTTAGCTCAAAGGGTTCAACACCAGCGACATGGTTCATGACAATTAACCACATTGACACTTCTCCTGTCCTTGCGGAGAGAGGTGTGACTTTGGGAGTAAATCGACCCAACTCCTCCTATCTATTACAGTCGCAATCGGCGCTCAAAACCGGGCCGGAATTCCGCCAAGATTTTTTCTGACCCCAGAACCTATGGTGACGCAAGGACTTGCGGCGACTCCAAGAAATCGTGCCGACCTGTTACCCAGTCGCATTCCGGGAATTTAAGAGCCCAACAGCGGCTCATGGCCGAGGGCGCGGCGGGTGACGGAGAGCTGGCCGGCGTGGAGACCTTCGTGCCAGATGGCGAGTTCGAAGACGGAGGCAAAGTCGGGGAGGAATTCCGGCGCACCTTCGGGAGTCTTTTGGGCTAGATCTTCGTCCGAAAGATTTGCCAGAACTTCCAACAGTTTGGCCCGCCGTTCCCGCATCGTGGCCAGCACCGTTTCCGACGGCGGATATTGGTCCGGCTGGTCGGTCGGCTGAGAGCCCATGCCAAAGCTGGTATTAAAGCCGTCGAGCAAGACGGCACTGGCGGGCGAGACCAACGACAAGAGGAAATTGTCGGTATTGGCCATGTGCCCCACGAACCAGAGGGCGTGGTTGCAGCCGGGATGAACCTGGTGAACCCAGTCTTGGGGAGTTTTGAAATCGACGAGCAACTTCTCGCTCAACTGTCGCGTGTTCTGAAGCTGGCGCTGGAGTCGCTGCTGAAGGCTCATGGTCGGTAGTCGGGATTGCGGAAGGCGTGAACCGGGTGCACGGCGCAGAAGACCTTTCTGCGAAGGTTCATCCTACAAGCGGATCCTTGCAGGCGACTAGGGTGCGGCGGCCATGGGGGGCGCTGCACCGGTGGAGACGAGGTCAACTTTTGTTTCGGTGTCGGCTTCGTAGTAGATGTGGAAGTGAAGCTTTCCTTCCCCTTGAACCTCCTTGATGAGTCGCATCAGCTGTTCGGCCTGTGCCTTTTGCGTCGCAGTATCGTCCACCAGCTTCTTCATCTCCGCTTCGGCCTGGGCGCGTCGGTCGGGGGGAATCTGATTAAGATTCGCACTGACTTGCTGTTGTTGAGCAAGGGCTAGCTCACTGGCCCTTTTCGCATCCATCTCCAATCGGTTCATTTTTGCTTTAACGTACTTCTCTGGTTTATTCATGCCATGAATTTGGTAATTCGAGAACGCGTCGATCTTGAGGAGCGGGCCAGACATGCTGGAAACCATCCTGAAGTGCAACAGCATCACGTCATCGCCCGGACCGGTCATGAACATGGTGTTGTCACTCTTGGCGGTGAGTTCCGGCTTTTCGAATTTGAATTTGGGAAACGGACCCTCCGGAGGACCAAGTTGGATGACAATTTGCTTAGGATTCGGTGGATAGTCGATTTTGAACTTCGCCGACATCGGCTTTTCGAGGTCAATTTTTAGCGGCTCGCCAGTGATGGGCTGACGAAGGGAAAGCAGATGCGAACCTGTGCCGGCGGACATCGCCAATGCGCAGTTGCAAAGGTACGGTGCTGCCGTGAGTTGCTTGGTAGCGTCGTCGGTCCACTGGAAATTCAGTTGATCGTTTTGTAGCGAAAGTGTTGCGACGGTGACGGGAGTTCCACTTCCTTCGGTCACCAGTTTGAAATCCCAATCGCGCTCCGCGGTGCCGTTGTTGCCCGCTTCCAGCACGAATTTCTGCTTGGCACTGGTAGCGATGGCGTTTTCTCCGCCCTTCAAATTGATCAGACAAAGTGCTTTGGGGGGCAATTTGACGGCCCCTAGCAACAGCGGCTTGTTCGCATCGGGCAGGGCTTTCCCCTTTTCTTCCAACGGCGGCAGCGTCACCACCTTAACAAAGCCGACAAACGGATCCCCGATGGGAACCATCGGCTCTGGCATGGGGGCGGGCTTGACCGGCTCCGGTTTGGGGGGCATCGGCATGGGAGCCGGCGTCGTGACTGGGGGCATGGGCATCGGCATCGGAGGGTTGCCGGCCTTTGTAGGATCACCCGCGCCGGGCATCGGCATGGGGACGGTTGTCTTTGGCCCTTCGGGTGTTGGGGCCGGAGTGGTTTTCTCCGGACCCTTTGTCGGAACGGTACTTGGAAGTTCCGCCGTGGGATTAGCCTCGGGGTTGAGTTCCGGATTGGCTTCGGGATTCGCTTCTTCCGGTGGAGTGGTCGCATCCTTCTGCTTGTTTTCAACCTTGGCGATGGCGATCTTATCCACCGGCTTGCCGCGCGTCATTGCCCAAACGAGAACGGTAATTCCCAATGCGAGAATCAGCACACCGCCGCCGATTCCCACGCCGATGACGATGGCCATGCTCGGCTTTTTGGCTGCCTTAATAGGCGCAGGAGCCGCTTCCTCTTGGGGCACGGCGGCAGGAGCGGCCGCCGCGGGAGCAGCAACCGGCTCAGCCGCAGGCTTGGCTGCGGCCTTGGATTTTTTGCGTTTAGTCTCCAACGTAAAGCCGGCGAAGGGATCGTCCGTGGCGGATTCGCCGTTCGATGCCTCGTCGTCCGAGGAAAAAGCTTCTTCGGCAGCGGGCGGAGGCTGCTCCACCATGTTGGCGTCATCGAGGCTGATATCGCCAAGGTCGTTCGCAGAGCTTTCCTTGGGGAGCGGAATGCTTTTGGGTGCTGCCGCCGCAGCCGTAGGAAAGGGGATTTCCAGCGGCTTGGCGACCAAGGGCTTGGCAACGAGAGGCTTTTTCTGCTTGGCCGGTTTTTTGTCTTCTTTTGGGGCCGGTTTGGGCTTGGCACGGGCGGCAGCTGCAAGTCCTGCAATCACTTCTTGGGCTGACTGCGGCCGATCCGCGGGATCTTCGGCCAGCATGCTGGCGCAAAGTTCAGCCAATTCGTCATTCGCAGCTGGGCAGGCATCCTTCACATCCTGTGCGGACTTGACGCCACCCAAAGGGGACTTGCCGGACAGGAGGTAGAAGAGAATTCCTCCCAGCGAGTAAATATCAACCAGCGGTGAAACCACTCTTTTGCTCGCCTGCTCGGGGGCATGAAAGGATTGAGCCGCCAGAGTGGCGACTTCGGTGGACTCATCGACGTTGGCGGGAGGCGAGGATTCGGTCAGACGTGCCAGCCCCAAATCCAGGATTTTGACGACGCCGCTGGCATCGACAATCAAGTTGGCAGGCTTCAGGTCACCGTGATTCACCCCCTTGCTGTGGGCATACTCCAGTCCCTCAGCTGCCTGGCGAACAATGTCGCTGGCCTGCGCAGGGGAAGTTGCACCGCTGGCCTCCACCAGTTTCCCCAGGTCTTTGCCTTCGACGTACTCCGTCACGAGATAATAACGGTCGTCTTCAGAATTGACATCGAAGACGTGGCTGAGATTGCGATGATCAAGGGCCGCAGCCTGGCGACCGTCGTCGAGAACCTTCTTGAGAATCTCGGGGTTAGCAGTGTATTTGCGAGACAGAATCTTGAGGGAAACCTTTCTCGCCAGTTGTGCGTGCTCTCCTAGATAGACCCGCCCCATCTCGCCGGTGCCCAGTTGATCCATCAGTTTGTATTTGCCCACGATCAACTGATAGAACCCGTGCAGCAATTGGCCGGCTTGCCACTTGGTGAGTTTATTATCGCGGACGAGATCGCGGGCGATGAGTCTAGGGTCGCCATCGTCGCCGCTGGAGGTGCGCAAGGAGACGACTTCATCAGCACTTAACAGGCTGCTCTTTTCCAGGGCATCTAAAAAAGCCTTGGCACTTGCTAACGGAACAACTTTGGCCATGACGGTCTCTCGCGCAGAATCGACGGTGTGACCTCCCCATCCCCCTTTGATTCTGGCAAGGTGCCAGCAGATTAGCAACCAGTTTGGGCAAGTTAGCGAGGAGAAAAAGTTTGGGATTGGAACTGGCGGGAGAGTTCCTGGATGGAAGGCTCGTTGGAGAAGCGATCCATTTGCTAGCGAACGAGCTTAAGACAGGTAATTGGCGGTTTAGGGAAGCCGTACCAATTATCCGATTTTGGGAAAAATTGCCGTTTGTATCGAAAGTTCTGATTTTGAGCGTAATGCAGCGCCGATAGGTTCTGTCGAGCGAAAAATGCGTCGCTCCTGTGGCTGGCGGTGTTACCCGAAGGTGACCCCTCCTGTCATCGCTGGAAATATCACACCGTCTGGCCGCCCTGCAGGCAGGCGCCGAAGTCCTTGGAGCCGCGGAGACTCTTCGATGAAGATGCAATGGGCCTGGGTTTTGCCCGTGCTGACAATCCTTGCTTTGAGCGGAAACGCTTGGGGACAAGGCTATCCCCAGGGTTATGGGCAAGGCTACCCTCAGGGTGGCCCGCCGCCGGGTTATGCCCCCATGGGCTATGACCCTTCGGTCGCCATGTACGCCCCGCCGGGCATGATGGCCGGCGGACAGCCCGGCTATGGCCAAGGCCAGCCGGCCTACGGCCCACCGGGCTATGGCCAAATGCCGCCAGGCTATGGCCAGCAAGTTGGCTATATGCAACAGGACGGCCCTACTCCGGCACCGATGCCAGGGGGTGAGCCTGGACCGATTCCAATGCCAGGTGGAAATTATGGTCCCGCGAACGCGGAGGATTTCGGCGTTGACTGCCCCTACTGCGGCGGCCAAGGCTGCGATCATTGCGGCGGGCACCACGGTTTGCTCGGCGACGTGCTGGGGATTGTGGGTCCGTATCCGGACGGCGGCTGTGGTGCCGTTCGCTGGTATGACCTATCGCTTGACTTCATGATGCTCAAGCGGGAAGGGACCGGCCGTTTTACTCCTTACACAAGCCAGGGAATTGCCGGGCCAATCGTCCTGAGCAGCGAGAGCTTTGGCTTTAACGAAAGCTCCAGCTTTCGTTTTACGGGTCAGTTCCAGATCGGTCCTGGAGGTAGTGCGGAATTCGTATATTACGGATTGTTCTTCTTCGATTCCACAGCCACGGTCACTGATCCGAATAACAATCTGTTTTCCGCCTTCAGCAATTTCGGCACACTGCCGTTCCAGGGGTTTGCCGAAACCGACCAGAGCGACCTCCAAACTGCCCGCTACACATCGAAATTTGATAACTTCGAACTCAATTACCGCCGCCGCTGGGTTGCACCAAGTGCCCGCTACCAAGGATCCTGGCTGGTCGGTGCGCGTTACTTCAAACTGGATGAGACGATGAATCTATTCACGAATTCATCGTTGAATCAAGGTTCAGCCAACTACAGCACCGCGGTCTTTAATAGCCTGACGGGTGCACAGATCGGCGGCGACATTTGGTTCTGCGTGTTGCCAGGATTGCGGGTAGGTGGCGAAGCGAAGGTCGGTGTCTACGGCAACAATGCCGGACAGCACACGAACATCGCCGCAACTTCCTTCACCCCGACGTTTCAGGAGAATGGCCACACCCAAGACGTGGCGTTTGTCGGTGATGCGACGGCCATGATGACTTACCGCTTCAACTACCAGTGGACCGGTAAATTGGGCTACCAATTCCTGTATGCCGACGGCGTTGCCTTGGCGACTGAAAACTTTAACCCGACGCCTCCCGCAGTCTTTTTCCCGCCTCCCGGCGTGAATCGCACGGTCTCCATGAACGACAATGGCCATGTTTTCTACCACGGTTTTCAAGCTGGCTTGGAATTCATGTGGTAACAGCGTAGCTGCAACCCCTTCCGCCCTCGGCGGATGAGACTTACGAAGACAACTATCTAAGCCCAGCGAAACCTTCGGTTTCGCTGGGCTTTTTTCGTGCCGTGGGAACTAAGTCGCAGGGGGGGGCGTCAAACCGGGGGTCAGTACTGGTATTTCCCTGGTTTCTACTGAAAATCAACCGCTGCACGTTGATTGGCAGTGATTTTGTGGCATTTGCAATCCACCCCACCCCGATCAACATTCCCGAGATTCCGATTATGCGGCTTTTTTCGGGGATAATGTTCTAAGTGGGGCAAATTTCCGCAAAAAAATGGAAATTCGTTTTGGGAGCAATTAGACTGACGGTTACTTTTTGCGACTGCTGTCGTTTTTAGGCATCATTATCAAGGCTCGCCCAAGAGGGAAATTGTCGTGAAATCCGCCTCGAACAAGCCAAATTCCAAGTCCTCCACCATGCGAAAATCCTCCAGTCGATCTCTGGCTCGCCAGCGCTTCCGCCAGATGATGTTTGAGTCCCTCGAAGGGCGTGCGCTCCTGGCCGCAGTGGAAATCTCCCCCATGGAGTGGGCGTCAGTGCCAATTGTTAACAATGAGGCGATGGTTCGCTTCAATAGCAACGTCACCCAGCAGCAAGCAGCAACGGAGTTGTTTTCTCGGCAAGGAGCGACCATCAAGAAGTTCTGGCCGGAATTGAATTTGGCGCAGGTCAAGTTTCCGATGAACTTTCCGTCCCCCGGTGCTCAAATCTCCGCCATACAGTCGATTCACGCGTGGTCCTCGGTGTATTACGCCGAGCCCAACTTTATTCACCAGCTGGCACGCACCCCCAACGATCCGGCATTGCCGTTCCGCTGGGATCTAAATAACACGGGCCAAGTCGTCAATCCTCCTGTTCCGCCCGGATTGCCTCCCGGAACTCCTGGTGCGGATATCGACGCCTTGCGCGCTTGGGACACAACCACTGGCAGCTCAAATACCGTCATCGCCATTGTCGACACCGGTGTGGATTTCAATCATCCGGATCTCGTTGCCAATATTTGGAGAAATCCGGGCGAGGCGGCAGACGGCGCAGACAATGACGGCAATGGATTTATTGACGACCTTCGCGGCTGGAATTTCGTGGATGACAATAGCGACGTCATGGACCTGAACGGCCACGGCACCCAGGTCGCCGGCATTGCCGCCGCAGTCGGCAACAACGGCATTGGCACCGTTGGGGTAAGTTGGAATTCAAAAATCATGGCGCTGAAAGTGGCCGCCGGTCCAACCACTCCGCCAACATCTGCGTCAATTGCCGGCGCGCAACTTTATATCGCCAGGATGAAGTCGCAATATGGCATCAACATCGTCGTCAGCAATAACAGCTACGGCGCCTTGCGGGCATTCTCGTTTGCCGAATTTGACACCATCAACACGGCGATTGGCACCGGAGTGACCTTTGTGGCATCCGCGGGCAACACCGCGGCTGCGCCAACCAACAACAATGACACGACGCCCTTCTACCCGGCATCCTATACGTTGAATGGAATCATTTCCGTCGCTTCGTCCGACAACAATGATGTTCTCTCGGCCACTTCCAACTATGGACAGGTTTCCGTGGACCTGACGGCACCTGGCGATCAGATTCTCACGACCACAATTCCCACGGGAACGCCGCCTGCTATTTACGCCTATGCCAGCGGAACCTCCATGGCCGCACCCCATGTTGCTGGGACCGTGGCCCTGCTCAAGTCGGTCAACCCCGGCCTGTCGGTAGATCAGGTCAAGGCATTGATCATGAACGGAACCGATAGGTTCCAGAACCTCACGACTCGAGTGCGATCCGGTGGACGCCTCAATGCGGCCGGTTCCATCGATTTGGTTCCCACCAACCAGATTCGTGGGACGGTATTCCAGGATGCCAACGGTAATTTGTCCAGAGACACAGGCGAGTTTGGTCTGGTCGGCTGGACGGTGTATGTGGACCAGAATAACAACGGCTCGTTAGATAGTGGCGAACCGAGCACGGCGACTCAGGGAGATGGCTCTTATGTGCTCAGGGGCATTTTTGCTCCCGGATCCTATGCAATTCGCCAGATTGTGCAGGCAGGCTATAAGCAAACACTGCCGGCCAATAATGGCGCCAACATCATAACGATTCTGAATTCAACAACCGTCGTGAACAACGTCCTGTTCGGAAACCAGCTTCTGCCGGGCGAGATTCACGGCCGAAAATGGAACGACCTCAACGGCGACGCGGTGATGGATGCCAACGAGCCCGGTATTCAAGGAGTGGTGATCTATGTCGACGTGAACAACGACAGCAAGATCGGCATCGGAGAACCTGCTGCGGTAACGGACCAAAATGGCTATTACACCATCAAGAATGTCCAGCCGGGAACCTATAACGTCCGCGAAGTCTATCAGCCAGGCTATCAGCAAATCTTTCCTGATCCAGCCAGTGTCACTTTTGGTGCCAACGCCGTCGTGGTAACCAACGGTATTTCCGGAAATATCAACTTCGGCAACCGGGCCGCCTTCGATTATGGCGATGCGCCGGGTCCCTATCCAACCCTGATCTCGCAGAACGGTGCCGTGCATGGCATCCTTCAAGGCTTTGGGCTCGGTCCCACCGTGGATGCGGAGTCCAATGGTCAGCCCTCCGTGGGAGCGGTAGGCGATGACTTTGCGGGAAATGAAATTCAACGCGTGGCTCTCGGTGGAACGACGGCAACCTCGGGCACATTCACCTTGACCTATTCGGGCCAAACGACCGCCCCCATTGCTTACAACGCCACTGCGGCAACCGTGAGAACGGCTCTTCAGGCGCTCAGCAATATTGGTACCGGCCAGATTGCCGTCTCGGGTGGCCCAGGTCCCGGCACTCCCTGGAACGTTACCTTCCAGGGCACTCTCGCCAATAAAAATGTTCCGCAAATGACCGTCAATGGAGCACTGCTACTTCCCGTTGGCGCGACGGCTACGGTAACTACGACGCAAAACGGCGGGATTGATGACGAAGATGGCGTGGTGCTCTCCGGCCTGATTCCAGGTACCAATGGAACCGCCACGGTTACAGTTCGGACCGGCAGCTTTACGGCCGGCTTCCTGCAAGGGTTTATCGACTTCAACAGGGACGGCGATTGGAATGACGCGGGTGAGCAAGTCTTTAAGGATGTGCAACTCGCGACGGGAACTTACACCCTGACCTTCCCCGTGCCCGCGGACGCCACTTTGGGGCTCACGTATGCTCGCTTCCGCTATAGCTTGAATGGCGGAATTGGCCCCACCGGGTCGGCCTTGGGAGGTGAGGTCGAAGATTATGCCGCCAACATCCTTTCCACGAATCCTGTCGCTGTTAACGACAATTATACCGTGGATGGTGGTTCGTTCCTGACAGATGCCTCCAACATCTTGAACGTCCTTGCCAATGACTTTGGCAGTGCTACTGGTCCGGCTGGAATCGATTCCAGCAGTGCCCCCACGACGAGCACCCGAGGGGGAACGGTCTCACTGGATAACAATTTTACTCCCGCCGACCCCACCGACGACTTTTTCCGCTATCAACCGCCGGCTAACTTCTCCGACGATACCGATACGTTCCAGTATCGAGCCGTCGATCCGCAAGGACACCTTTCCGCACCGGCAACCGTCAGCATTTTTGTCCGTTTCGCACCCAGAGACCCAATCGCTTTGGACAACACCATCGATGTTCCCGTACGGACCTCGGCTGGTGCACCCGGGAGCAGTCTGGGCAACTTGCTGACCAACGACATTAAGGGGACCGCACCCGGCAATTTGACGGTTCAGTCAAATACCAATCCAACGAATGGGTCGGTGATTGTGAATAGCAACGGAACCGCTACCTATACCCCCAACGTGAACTATCAAGGCCAGGATAGCTTTACCTATACCATCGTAGATTCCCTGGGAATCACTTCGACAGCCCGTGTTACTATTCAAGTTGTTCCAAGTACCGGGACAAGTTTCTCAGGAGCAGTCCTGCAGTTCGAACTGCAAGTCTGGCTCAACGGAGTGCAGCAGTTGGATACCTCGGTAATTCCTTCCGGGAGCACGATTGAAGTACGTGGCTATGCCAGCGATTTGCGAGGCAATTTCAACGATCCAACCTCGGGGCTACCCTCCGCCGGTGCTTACTCCGCATACATGGACCTGTTGTATGACAGGACTAAAGTGCAACCCTTGGGAGCCATCACCTTTGGATCTCAGTACCAGAATTTCATCTCTGGTGCCGGAGGAACTCCTGGCCTCGTGGACGAAGTGGGGGCTTCATTCAGCGATTCGACCGTGAACAATCCTGGCGCTGCGGCGAAACTGGTTTACAACAAACAGTTCCTGACGATTGGCACGGGTAGCTTGCAGTTTGTTGCTGACCCGCCGGATGTTCTTCCGGCACACGATTTGAATGCATTTGTTATCGGGACTGGCGTCACCCGGATTCCCAACTCGCAGGTCTACTTCAAGCCTTCGTTTGCCGGTATCACCGTCATGGGCGAAGGGGAAGGGTATGACACCAATCTGTTGATCCCTGCCGACGTCAATTTAGATGGCAAGATTTCACCCCTGGATGCCCTGCTCGTCATCAACTACCTGAACCAGTACAGCGATCCGGCGGGAAGTGGCGAAGCGTCTGAGGTTCTCTACAAGCGGGATGTCAACCACGATAATCAGATCAGCCCCGTGGATGCCCTGATCATCATCAATGCCCTCAACAAGGCGAAGCCAGCGGCACCCGTAGCTCCTGCAGGAGAAGGAGAGGGGGAAGAGGACGCTGTTCTTTCACCGGCTGTATTGACCGTAAGCGGAGCAAAGAAGGAAAGTTCTTCAAGCTCGACTTCCGGCAGCGATGCCTCAAAGCCCCAGGTTGCTTCTTACGCGGCCACTGTGGACCAAGTATTTGGCCAGACCGATTGGACCAAGCCCGGCATCAGCCGGAGCGAGGATTCTCCCTGGTCCAAACCGTCCCATGATTACGAGGAAATTCTGGCAGAAATCGGAACGTCTGCTCGCCGCAATCGCAAAGCCTAAAAAGGGGCCGTTGCCAAAGGTGATCAATCAAGAATGGCCCCGAGCCTATGCAGGTTCGGGGCCATACTTACTTCTTGACTCGGGTTCGGCCTGCGAGTCTGCCGGAACAATCCGCAGATATTGCCAGCGCTATGCATTTGCTCCATTTTGAATTATTCTGGGAGGTACCGCTGTCCCCGCGCGAACGAATCATCCTTTCCAGGGCACTAAAATCTAGACTCTCCCTGCCTTTAGTGCCTATCACGCCTACTCCCGCCACATCCTCTTGTCCGCAAGGTAATGCCGCATGAGTTCCCCTGGCCAAAGCGAAGTTGTTGCCGCAACTGTCGCCGAGTCTTCCGCCATCCGCAAACTGGCGGAAGCCCGCGAGAAAATCCTGGAACAACTTTCCAAGGTCATTGTTGGCCAGCATCAGGTCATCGAGGAACTGCTGATTTGCCTCTTTGCCCGCGGCCATTGTCTGCTAGAAGGGGTGCCGGGGCTGGCCAAGACGCTGCTCATCAGCACTTTGGCCCGCTCGCTCGATCTTACTTTCAGCCGTATTCAATTCACACCTCACTTGATGCTGGGGGATATCACGGGAACAGAGATTCTGGAAGAGAACCGCAGCACCGGTTCGCGTGAACGGCGCTTCATGGAAGGGCCGGTCTTTTCCAACGTCATTCTCGCCGACGAAATCAACCGCACCCCCCCCAAGACGCAAGCCGCCCTTTTGGAGGCAATGCAGGAACGGCAAGTCACCGTCGGCCGCGTTCGCCATCCGCTGACGGATCCGTTTTTCGTCCTCGCCACGCAAAATCCCATCGAGCAGGAAGGGACTTATCCGCTTCCCGAAGCGCAGCAGGACCGCTTCATGTTCAAGGTCTTTGTGAACTACCCCAGCTTTCAGGAGGAATTTGAAGTCGCCCGCCGGACGACGGCCCTGCAGCACGACACCATCAGCCCCGCCCTCAGCGCCGCGGAGATCATCGAACTGCAGCGGATTGTTCGCGAGGTTCCCGTCAGTGACCACATCATCCGTTATGCTCTCTCCCTGGTCCGCCAGACTCGCGTGGGAACCCCCGGGACGCCAGACTTCGTGCAGGACATGGTTGGCTGGGGAGCCGGTCCTCGCGCAGTACAGTTTCTGATTCTCGGCGGCAAAGCTCGGGCTATCCTTCGCGGACGCACGCACGTCTCGACCGAGGATATTCAGTCCCTGGCCCGCCCGGTCCTCCGGCATCGCCTCGTCGTTAACTTCGCCGCCCAGAGCGATGGAGTCTCGGCCGACAAGATTATTGACCGCCTCATTGCCAGCACCCCCACCAAGGAAGACGAGCTTCTCAGCGATGCCCGGTTCAAAAAGATTTTTGCATCCTGAAGCGATCAAGCGGATCTCG
>CAYUJE010000083.1:0-21713 GCA_964444865.1 uncultured Pirellulaceae bacterium
TCCCGGCTCGAGGGGAGCGAAGAATAGTGGGATTCCTGCACCCAGGGGGGCACAGTACCAGAAAGGGACCAGCCGCAGCAGCCTCGCTTGCGTTTGAAAGGCGGTCCGCCAGAAACCTAAATCGCTCGCCGGGTGCGATTCCAGCAGCTTGTACCCTAACGTGAAGGACCAGACCACGCCGGCGACGAAGCCCGTTCCAATCAAGATGAGCAGACACCCATAGAATTGGGGCGAGCCCGCCTCAGTGGATAAGAGAATTCGAGTAAAGACCAACAGAACCACCGCGCAAGCCGTCGTCTCCGTCCAGGCCCGGCAAATCGTGCCGCGGATCAGGTTCTGAATCGCCAGTTCCGCTGAGGTTTTACTTGGGTTCATGGGATAGGCCCTCTTTGGGAAAAGAACAAGCCATGTCCGCATCCTTGGATAGACGGCAATCGAGCGGCCTAACTCTCCGTCAAGGGCTTCCTAGCTGCCTTATCGTAGCCCCCTTTTGTCATCTTGTCACACCAAAGTCGCCTTTCGCGAAGCGAAAGTCGACTCTCTAACGTCGGGTCATGATCAGGATGACCACGACTAAGAGAACGATGGCGAAGGTGAACATCACGATGTTTTTCACGCGGCGACGGCGGGCGCGTTCGGCCGGGGTGAGTTTGCGGATTTCGATCTCGGCCCCGTGGTCGGTGATCGTCTTCACCCCTTCCTTGTTCTCCACGGTTACAAAATCCCCATCTGGCGTCGGCAGCACCAACTGGCCTGGCCCGGAAGTGGGAATGGGTCGGGGAGCCGGGGCGGGTGCATCGGGAAGGGCGACCTGCTCCGTCGGGACCGTCGAGGGGTCCGCCGGCGCTCCCGGTGGGAGCAGCGTATCGACCACGGAATAGCGCGACACTCCTTGGTCGGCGGTGGCGGCATGCGACCCGGCTTCGGCAGCGCCGGGAGGGAGCAGGGCATCGACCTGGCGCGTGGGAGGCGCACCCGGCGGCAGCAGCGAATCCACCGCGGGAGCTGAGGTGCCGACGGCGGCAGCGCCGGGAGGGAGCAGGTCGTCCACTCGAGGGATTGATTCCGCAGCGGAGGAAGGTTCCGCGGGAGCAACTTCGGCGGCTTTTGTTTCCGGCGGCTTGGGAGCTTCTTGCTTGGGCGCTTCCGCCGGCTTGAAACCCGGTGGGTATCGCTGCTCGCGCTCGGTCACCGGTTTGTCGCGCTGCGAAGATTTACTCTCCTTGGATTCGCGGCGCTCCATGCCGGGGGGAAAGCGATCGTCCTTCGCCCTCTCGGGTTGCTCCGAGCGGTCCGCAGACTTGTCTTTCCTCTCTGGCTTCGTCCCGGCATCTTTCGGCGTCATACCGGGGGGATACAGGTGGGCATCCCCGTGCCGCTCTGATTGGGCGGCGGGCTGTGGCGGTGAAGGCTGCGGAGGCGGAGCCGGCTGTGGTTGTTGGGCAGGCGGAGGGGGCGCATAAGCCGGCGCGGGCTGCTGGGGAGTTGGTTCAATGGCTCTGCCGACCGGAACAGCGGGATTCGCCGCGCCAAAATCAGTCGGCCACTGCGAAGGCACTGCACCGGGCATCCCTCCCGGCGGCAGTCCGATGAACTGCATCGAATGCTGCGAGAAGTCCGGGGGAGGAGGTGCCGACGGCGGAGGCGAGAAGCCCGACGCGTGAGCCGAGCCAAACAGGTCCGGCGGAATGGTAACTGCATTCTGGCAATGCGGGCAAGCGACTTGCTGCCCCGCCATCTCCGGTGAGACCTGAAAAGCTCCGCCGCAAACGGGGCAACCAAGCTGTGGCAAGTGGGAGGGAGCTTCCTGCGGATATTGCGGAGGATAAGGAGGTGGAAAGCCGGGCGGCGGATATCCCGCCTGTTGTTCCGCGGAGTAGCCAGGGTGGAATCCCGCCGGCAGCCCGAAAAACTCCGGCGGCGGCAGCACCATCACGCCCTGGCACAGCGGACAGCCCACCTGCTGCCCAGCATAAGCCGGATCAATTTGGATCGTGCCCGCACAAAGGGGGCACTGCATCGGCACAGGATTCATGATGCGAAACGGGCGGAGCGTGAGCGGCTGGGATAAACACGTTATCCTAATCCGCGCGGCACGCGCCGGGAATGAGCCTGCGGAGCAGGTTTTTGGACGCACATGCGACCTGCCCACGAATAACCCAGCGTATAGAATGACGCCATGCAACACCTCCTTGATCCCTCCCCCGAGCCGCTTGTTTCCTGGCTGAAAGAACGGAGTTATCCGGCTTTTCGGGCCGGACAAATCCGCAAGTGGCTGTTTGAAAACCGGGCCGGCGGGTTTGGGGATATGACGGACCTTCCCAAAAAGCTGCGCGAGGAATTGGCGGCGGACTGGACCCTTTGGACCAGCCAGGTGGTGCGCCATCAAACGGCTCCGGATGGAACCGAGAAATTGCTGCTGCAGCTTCAGGACGGCGGCCGGATTGAATGTGTGCTGCTGCGGGATGGAGAGCGGCGGAGCATTTGCATCAGCACGCAGGTGGGCTGTGCGATGGGGTGCGTTTTTTGTGCCAGCGGCCTGGACGGGGTGGACCGCAATTTGACCAGCGGCGAAATCGTGGAGCAGATGCTCCTCCTTCAAAGATTATTGCCCGCGGAGGAACGGCTCAGCCACATCGTGGTGATGGGAATGGGTGAGCCGCTTGCCAATCTCGACAATTTGCTGCCGGCCCTCGACATCGCCTGCAGCGACCAGGGGCTCGGTATCAGTCACCGCCGCATCACCATTTCCACCGTCGGTCTGCCGGTGCCGCTCGACCGGCTGACGGCACTAGGGACCGCTTATCAACTGGCTGTTTCGCTACATGCCCCCAATGACGAGATTCGCACGCGGATTGTCCCCACCAACAAAAGCACGGGGCTCGCCGATATCCTCGCCGCAGCCGACCGATATTTTCTGGCGTCGGGACGCAGGCTGACATTCGAATATGTGCTGCTGGCCGAGATCAATGACCGCCCCGAGCACGCCCAGGAACTGGTGGAACTGCTGCAGGGACGAACCATGCTGCTCAATGTGATTCCCTACAATCCCGTCGCCGGCCTGCCGTACAAAACGCCCTCGGGCAACGCCACCAATCGCTTTCGGGACATTCTTATCGCTGGGGGTATCAACGTGAAGTTCCGCCAACGCAAGGGAAGCGAAATTGATGCCGCTTGTGGTCAATTGCGGCGGAGTACGCCTACGTTGCTGAGCGTCGAAGTGATGCCAACTGCCACGACCGGCCAAAACTCGCCGGCCTAGACAGAATCATTTCGCTTGGGCACACCGTTTGCAACTTCCAAGAGGAGTACTTTAACTCGAAGGGAGAAACAAATGGCTACGCTATCAGTAACCTCGGTGGAGGTTTCCACCGCATCGATTACCGGCGTCGAACTATTTAACGGCCTGAGCGGCAACGAAGTGCTGGAACTTCTGGCGGCTGCAGACGACTTGAAATTCAACGAAGGAGAGACCGTTTTCGAAGCCGGAGAGACGTCTCGGGCTTTGTATCTGCTGCTTGAAGGAACGGTGGAAATTGATCTCCTTGTGCCGAAGCTTGGCGAACGCGTGCTGGCGAAACTGGAGTCGGGGGGTGTGTTTGGCGAGATGAGCTTTTTCCACCCTGCCCCGCATGCCGCTACGGCGAAGTGTCTCACAACCGCGCGCTTGATGCGTCTCCCGCGCGCGCAGTTTGACACACTTGCCGCACAGAATCCGCACATCGCGCTGCGTATCACGACCAATGCCGCCGAGATTCTCGCCGCCCGGTTGCATCATACGGACGAGTGGATTGTCGAAACCCTCTCGACCCGACGCGAGCATGACATTCGCGAGAACTGGCGGAAGTTGCGCGAGAATCTGATGAGCACGTTTCGGCCCCCGAAGCCATTCATCGGAGTGGGAACGACCATGACCTAGCGGACCCGTGGTTAAGGCGTTAGCAATAGCTTCTGGTTCGCAGGAACATCCTTGCGAACCACCTTCCCCTGGCCGTGGGGCAAGATCACTTCCAGGTCCACGCTTTCTAACTTGCCCAGGCCAAAGTGAGCCACCGCTGGCTGAGCGGAAGCGTAGCCGAAGCCCGTGGCCATGTCGCGACAGCCGAGGAGCGCGGCCGGATCTCCCGCTTTCCCGGCGGGATAGACGTGGAGCCTAGTACCAATCCCCATTCTGTTCCCACCCTTGCATTGCAACTGCACTTGCAGCCAATTGCCGCCGGGCGTTTCGTTGTGCAAAAGGAGCGAGGGGGCATCGGTCCACCAGCTTGGGAGGAAGAGATCGAGCCGGCCGTCGTTATCAAAATCGCCCGAGGGGCCAGGGGCCGTGTAAAGGACCTTCTTGTCGCGAACCACCTTCTTAAAAAAATCGCCGCTCCGCTTGATAGCAAGGTCTTCCGCGGTGGGAAAGTCGTTGGCCTGCATCGCGTCTTCTCGGAAATGCGGAAGGCCGTCGATGATTCCCAGATGCTTATAAATCAGTGGGAACGGTTTGCCCCCGGCGAATTTCACGATGCTTACATAGATATCCGGCCAGCCGTCGTTATCAAAATCCTGGATTTCTACATGTGGCCCCTTGATGGGAAGTCCCTGCAGGCCGGCGGCGGCTGTGATGTCTTCGTAGGTGGGAATGCCATCTTTGTTGCCGCGGTGGAGATAGAGCCGAATGGGAACCGGTTCCCTCCAGGGCGTTTTGAAGTGCTGGCCGAGGACAACATCGAGCAGGCCATCCCGATTGACGTCCGCGAAGCTGACGCCGCAGACCATGTTGTCTCCGCCAGAACCTTCCCAGCGAAAAACTTGGCGCGAGCCGGGAGCTTCACGAAACTTGCCGTGTCCATCATTCAAAAACAGCACATTGCCGGTGCTGCAAGCCAGGAAAAAGTCCGGCCAGCCGTCGTTGTTCACGTCCGCAGTGGCAACACCGTAAGCCGGCGTATCGGCCGTGAGTCCGGCAGCCGCGGATGCATCCTCGAATTGCAGTTTTCCCAAGTTGCGAAACAGCCGCGTGCTCTTGGTCGTTGAGCCGTTATAGCGCGGCAGCGGATCTTCCCCCACCAGCAAATCGAGCAGGCCATCGCCGTCGAAGTCCAGCACGGTCGCGCTCCGTCCGCCAAATGATTCCGGGCACGCAACATTCCCGTCGGAGACGTCCGTGAACTTTCCCCCGCCATCATTGCGAAACAGTTTGCAGCCGACGTTTTCCTTCGCCGGCTGCGGCATGCTGGAAACGTACAAATCGAGGTCGCCATCGTTATCCAGGTCGGCAAACAGCGCCCCGCTCGCTCGCGTGTGCAGTCGCAGGCCCTCCTGTCCATCCAGGCGAAACTTTCCCTTGCCGTCATTGCGAAACAGCAAGTTCGGCTTCCCCTCTTCATAAAACGTCCCCACGTAGAGGTCGATGAAGCCATCCCCGTCCACATCCCCCCAGCCGGCAGCGTGCCCCTGAATGCCGGCAAGGGCGGGGAACAGGTTGGCTTGCTCCCCAACGTCCCGGAAGTCAAAAGGGGAGCCTTCGCGCCGCGCGGACAATTCCTGAGCTGCCAGTTCTGTCAGGTAACCGCTTGCCGCAATCATCAGCACCAGCAGGAACCAGCCGAGCAGCGCTGCCCAATGAAACTTTTTCATGAAGTTGTCTCCTCAATCTTTCGATGCTTGCACCCGTTGTCTTATTGGCGGCAATCGCCATCCGCTCTCAGAGTAGCAATCCTCGCTCGTTCCCAGTAGACTTTGCACAGGTGAACTATGCGGAATTGGCCAACTATTTCGCTCCTTGGCAATGGCGAGCGAACACCCCGTGGAATTGCCCGAAGGACGCTGCTTCAGGCCGGCAGCCTCGCTTTGCTCGGCGGAGCAGCGAGCGGTCACGCTCTCGCGGCCGAGACAAAAACTTCCTCGACGGTCCACCCGCTGCCCCGGGCAAAAAGTGTGGTCCTCATCTACCTGCAAGGGGGCCCGCCGACGCAGGACATGTTTGACCTGAAACCCCATGCGCCGGGCGGAGTCGGCGGCGAGTTCCAGCCGATAGCCTCCAGCGTGCCGGGACTGCAAGTCTGCGAGCATCTGCCGCTGACCGCGAACTGGATGCACAAGGGAGCCGTACTTCGCAGCGTTTACCACAACGGTGGGTGCCACAAGAACCTGCCGATGTACACCGGCTATGACGTGAATCTTCCGGATGAAGAATTTCGCGACAGCGACCCGCCGAGCATGGGCTCGGTGTGTGCCTACTTGGACCGGGACCGGCAAAAAGAACTGCCGACCTATGCCTATCTCCCCTGCCCGCTCGGCTGGGGAGAGAACCGCAAAAAGGCGGGTCCGCACGGCGGATTTCTGGGAAGGCAGTACGATGCCTTCAGCACCGAATGCACCGCCTTCGTCGATCATCCGCCCGACGATAGTTGGAAGCCCCAGGTCGTCCGCGGCGAGCCGCACCTGACGGATACCAAACTGCGAGAAGGGATCACCCTCGACCGGCTGGATACCCGCCGTCGCCTCGTGGAGCAGTTCGACGAGCAATTGCGGGACGTCGAGCGGCGCGGCGGACTGGGGAATCTTCCCGCTCAGCGACAGCTTGCTTACGACATCCTCACTTCGGAGAAAGTTCGCGAAGCCTTCGATCTCTCCCGCGAGGACAACAAAGTCCGCGAGCGCTATGGCCGCACGCTGTTCGGCTCGGCCACGCTGCTGGCCCGCCGCCTGGTGGAGCGGCACGTCAAATTCGTCAATGTCAGTTGGGATAACTACTCCAAGCGATTCGAAGTGAGCAAAGCCGCCTGGGATACGCACGAGCGAAATTTTCCCATGCTCAAGGAAACGCTGCTCCCGAATTTCGACCAGACCTATTCCGCTTTCCTCGCCGACCTCGACGCTCGGGGGCTGCTCGACCAGACACTGGTCGTGACGATGGGAGAGATGGGCCGCACCCCCAAAATCAACGCCAACGGCGGGCGCGATCACTGGACCTATTGCTACGGCGTCCTCATGGCCGGGGCGGGGATCAAACAGGGAGCGATCTACGGCGCATCCGACGACCAGGCCGCCTTCATCAAGGACAAGCCGGTGCATATCAAGGATGTCATCGCCACGATCTATCACATCCTGGGCATCAATCCGGAAATGACGGTGCTGGACCGGGCGAATCGACCGGTCCCCATCGCCCACGGCGGGCGGCCGATTTTGGAGATTCTGAGTTAGAAAAGTAGGGTAGGCTTCCAGCCTGCCCGGAAGAAAAGAAAGCCGACGGGCAGGCTGGAAGCCTACCCCACAATCCTATGCCCCCCAACCCTTCCCCCAACCCGCTGCAAAACCTCGACCAGTGGGAGGATTTTGTCGCCGATCGCTACCCGCAGCCGGACACGAAGGGGAAGGACGACTATCGCAACTACGACCATCCGGGTCGCGACAGCGTTCGCGAATTCTATCGGCTGAACCATCGTTATCAAACGTACGATTTCGTGCTGGAGAAGAAGCGCAAGTATCTGGCCTTCGAGCAGCGAAAGATGACTGTGCTCGAAGCGATGGATTACCTGAACACGCTCGTCGATGATTCCGACCCGGATACCGACCTTTCGCAAAAGGAGCATTTGCTGCAGACGGCGGAGGCGATTCGGGCGGACGGCCACGAGGATTGGTTCGTGCTCACCGGCCTGATTCACGACCTGGGAAAAATCCTCTGCCTCTTCGGCGAGCCCCAGTGGGCCGTCGTCGGCGACACCTTCCCCGTCGGCTGCGCCTTCAGCAGCCGGATTGTCTATCCAGAGTTCCTGGAGCAGAACCCCGACCGACACGACCCGCGCCTGAGCACGCGGCTGGGGGTTTATGAAGAAGGGTGCGGCCTGGGCAACGTCCATCTCTCCTGGGGGCACGACGAATATCTCTACCACGTCGTCACCCAAGCCGGCTGTTCCCTCCCCGAGCCGGCCCTCGCCATGATCCGCTACCACTCCTGCTATCCCTGGCACCGCGAAGAGGAATACAGCTATCTCCTGGACGACCACGACCGGCAAATGCTCCCCTGGGTCCGCAAATTCAATCCCTACGACCTCTACTCCAAAAGCCCCACCCGCCCCAACTGGCCCGAGTTGGAGCCGTACTACACGGCGCTGATTGAGAAATATCTGCCGGGGGATTTGCGGTGGTGATGGGAATTGCGGTTCAATCAAACCGATGATAATGGCTCGAATGCAGTTAAGCGAACCGGTCGCCAAAGAGTTGGTTGTTGGATTCCTTTTGGACTAAGAGGGACGGCAAATGTCCTTTCCGAAGGATGAATTCAAGACACTCTCCTTTCCGGTCGCGTTTCCGGATGTGCCCGGTTTTCTTATCCAATTGCCAAACGCGACTTGCGAATCCCTACGAGAGAAACTAGGCGCGCCGCAGACGACGGGCACGGTGGACGGCATTGGGGACGCGGATTATTGGGGGTTCGAGTTTGAGTGCGGCTTGCAAGTGGTCATTGAGTGCTTGCACAAGTTTCACGTGAAGATTGGTGCCCGTGTGGTTGCCGATTCGCCAGAAGTCGCGCACGTCCAAAGGCACCTCTTATTTCTTCCAGAAGAGAGTCATCCCATTTCGGAAGAGGATTTGGCGTCGGAACTGAAACGACTCGTGCAGTACTACCCAAATCGCCAGGAAGAAATCGACAATCTCCACGCCTGGCAGGTCTGGCGCATCGACGACAACGGAAATGTCTACAAGGTGGGTGAGCCCACAAGCGAACGTGACGCCAGATGCACCGTGAAGCAATTCGAGGTGCGCCCCCATAAGCAGATGTACTGGTGCGAGAAAGCCTGACGAATCCGGTCAGATTTGCGTCTCCACTCTCCGTCTCCCACAACTGTGTAAAGGGCCGCCTCAGCAGAACCAACTATTCTCAAGAATCTGGCCAGGAGCCTCTCGACTGTGCCAGCTAAACAAGTGTACTATTGTCACAAGTCGGAAGAAGGTACGTCTTTAGTGTTCAGGAGAACCGCCATGACACCATCCAAAGAAACAAAGAATAACTCGCCACTTCGCCGCGACTGGGACACTCCTCGGGCGGGGGAGAAGAACCGTAGGGGTGCTGAAAAACCCGGGCTGTTTTTCAGCGTTTATGGGGCCCCATACCCGGCCTTGCCGCTGAAAAACCAGGGGGGTTTTTCAGCGGACACCATTTTGGGGAGGGGGTGACGGCGCGGAGAGCAGTGCATCCCATGAAGGGGTCGGGAAGAGTTTTCGCGGATACTTTTTTGCCGGTCCGTTCCTTGCTCGTGCGAAAACACTTCCCGACCCCGGCGTTACCCCAGCCGCAGTTGGGCTTCCACGCGCCGCAGGGCTTCTTCCACCGTGCATTGGCCGTGAGGGAGGGGGAGGGTTTTGCCGCTGGCGAGCCATTCGCCGACTTTGTCTTCGGCGGAGAGGACCGTGCTGTGGCTTTTGCGGCCGAAGTAGCGGCTGATTTCGGAGTAGGCGCTGCGGGTGTATTTGCGGGCGAGCCACATGGCGAGCATGCGGGGGTGGCTGACGGCGGGGGATTTGCCGCCGGATTGCATCTGCTCGGTTTCCAGGCCGAACAGATTCGCGACCGCGCCGGCGATTTCCGGCAGCCGGACCGCGCGGCGGGTCGCCTGCATCAAATCGGCCAGCGTGTGCTGCACGAATTCGAGATTGATGGTCGCTTCATACGCATAGGCAGCCGCGGCCAGGCGGTGCATCGCGCCAGCGAGTTGGCGGGCATCGCCGGGGAGCTGCGCGGCGAGATAGGCGAGGACCTCTTCGGGAACGGGGAGCGATTTTTTGCCGGCCAGGCCGCGAAGGATGGAAAGCCGCGTGGCGTAGTCGGCGGCCTGGATGCCGCAGACGAGGCCGCCGGTGAGGCGGGTGATGATTTCCGGCCCGAGCGGACGGAGTTCCGACGGAGGACGATCGGCGGCAAAGATGAGTTGCCGACCTTCCCGCAGGAGCGTATCGATGGTGTAAAGGACTTCGACGAGCGTGGACTGCTTGCCGGCGAAGAACTGGACATCGTCGATGAGCAGCAGATCGAGCTCACGATATTTGCGGCGGAAGCTGGGGAGACCGGTCCCCCCCTTGATGGCTTCGACGAAGTGCGTGGTGAATTGCTCGGCGGTGAGATAGACAACGCGCTTCACTTGGCTGGACTGTTTGGCCTGGCACCAGATTCCTTCCAGCAGGTGCGACTTTCCGCAGCCGGGGGGGCCATAAAACAGGACCGGGGAAACCTGGCCTAGTTGCGCGAGGGCGGAGAGCGATGCGGCATGGGCGACGCGGTTGCCATCGCCGACGACGAAGGAATGGAGATTGGCGAACGGGCGGCGGTAGGGTTGGAACGCGGGGACCGGTTCCGGTTCGGATTTTTGTTCCGCGGTGGTTGTTTGCCCCTCACTCCGGCCCTCACCCACGGGGAGAGGGAGCAGTACAGGCTCTGCGACAGAAGCGGGGAGACCTTCGGTCGGGGCATTCGGCGGGGCCTGCGACCCGCGCCGAACGTCGTCGGCGGCTTCCAGCTTGTCGAACAGCGGCAGCGGTTTGTTGACGGCGAGGACGAGCTCGGGTTCGAAGCCGAGGACTTCGGCGGCGGCGGCGAGGATGTCTTTGCGTCCACGACGAAGCCGTTCGAGCTTGAAGCCGTCGGCGAGGAGGATATGGAGCTGGCGGTCCTCGACGCGAATTTGCGCGCCGCTGCCGAGCCACATTTCCAATCGTTGTTGTCCGACCCTGCCGGCAATCCTGGAAAGGATTGCAGACACGATCTCCCTATCGTCCGTGGTCACGCCCGACGCATCCTATGCGCGCACTCCTAGCGGTGTACCTTAAAGGGGAATTCGTTTCCCCGAGCACGCCCAAGACGATGGGAAGCACCCGGTGAGCACCACTGGCAAGATAGCGCGATCTAAAGTGGAAAGTGGAGAGGAAATACCTCGACACTCAAGACCTGATCGTTCCTAACGGCTGCCGATTCTAGCAACGCTAGCATCGTTCACAAGACGTGAGACGAAGGTCTGGCAAAGATTTTTTGAGGAGTCCGCGAAGGGCGCGGAATCGTCCGAAAAATCGCTGCGGCTGGAAGCTCTCCGGCGTGTGGAAAAAGTGTCGGGCCGATTTGGTGGGGTGTTGGCGTGCTGGCGGCAAGCTGTTTGTTAGCCGTGAGTTGCGGCGACGACGGACGTCTGATTATCGCGGACATGAGTCGACGCTCACCGGCGGAAGCGGGTTCCTTTGAGCGATCAAATCCTTCACCCAAATTGCCCGTTCCTCCCAGGCCCAAAAACCCGCAGCGGAGTACATGGCGATCGCTGGTCCATTCGCGGCATCGACGGCGAGCACCAGCCGCTCGCACTGGTCTTGCGCGGCCAGCCACTGGGCATGTTGCGTGAGTTTGCGGCCAAGGCCTTGCTGGCGGAAAGCGGGGGTGACGCCGACGTAGATCAGTTCCATCGTGCGGTGGGGAGAATGGCGGGCGAGGAGCAAACAGCCGGCGGCGCGAGGCGGGGAATGGGGCGAGAAGTTTTCCAAAATGAGCCAGCGGTCGGGGCGAAACTCGCCGACCTGCTGATAACCGAAGACGACGTCGAGTGTGCTGCGCAGGCCATTGAGCGAAGGGCAATCCTGGGTGCTGATATAGGTTTCGTCGATGATTTGTGCCAGTTCCACTTCCTTTCCCGGTTGGAAAGAACGGAGAAGAAGACCGGAAAAATCCGGAGCCGCGGCGGGAAAGTGATTGGGCTCACAAGTCATGTAAAGGAGGTCTGCCGGATGTTGATAACCTGCCTCGGTGAGCGTGGCGGCTGCTTGTTCCTGGCCTTTCGGCAGAAGGGCCTGGCAAAGGTGAGTATCGCGGCCCGTCAGTTCCTGCTCGATGTGGGCGAGAAGTTGCCCTGCGATGGCAGGGTCGGACTCACCGCTGGCAAGTTGTGGCGGCCAAAGCGTGGCGGCTTTGCCGGCAATTTGCTGGGCGAGAATTGCGCCGACAAGTTTTTCCCCTTGAGAGGCCGACATGAGCAGAAAGCCGCCGTTATTGGAGAGCGTCAAGAGGCGCAGCGATTCCAATTGGGCCGCTCGCTCGGCTTCCGGCCAGCACTGCATGGCGAGAGCTAGCGTGGAAGAGTCGATGGCCAGCGGTTCCAACTCAATGCGGA
This sequence comes from uncultured Pirellulaceae bacterium, assembly GCA_964444865.1. Taxonomy (GTDB): domain Bacteria; phylum Planctomycetota; class Planctomycetia; order Pirellulales; family Pirellulaceae; genus SXOA01. Next base: position 12,138 of record CAYUJE010000083.1, read on the forward strand.
GGGGCAAGGAACTCATGCAGCCAGAATAACGGGAATTCCGCTTTCAGCGAAGCGAGAAAGTCCATCTGTCGGTATAATAACTAGCCGCGTCAATTGCCGTTGCCGCCCAAAGTCTTTGCAGGAGATTGCCATGCACCGCTCATGTTCCATTTTGCTGTTTGTGTCTCTCGTGGCTGCCGCCTTGCCGGCTCAGGCTCAATTTCTGAAGAAACTCGAAGAGAAGCTCAGGGCAGCCGTTCCCGGTGCCGCGCCCGCCGCGGATGCTGCTGTACCCATTGCCGCTCCCAAGCCGGTCGCCACGCCGGAAGATGGCGAACTCCCCCCTCCCGCTCCCGATGCGGGCGTCAGGCAGCCGGGCTATTTGGGACTGGAAGGGGACAACGATCCGGCGGGTGGAGTGCGAGTCGACGGCTTTAAGGAATTGGGAAATGCAAGGGCCTCGGGGCTGAAGGTCGGAGATCGAATCGTCGCCATCGATGGAAAGAAAGTGACTGACACCGACGAATTTGGAATGCTGATGGACGGAAAAGGTGCGGGCGAGACGATTGCTTTAACCGTCAACCGCGGCGGGCAAGAGCGGGAAATCAAAGTCAAGCTTATCGATGCGCCGGTCGCCGCCGCGGAGCCGGCGGAAGAACCGGGCGTTGTCCTGCCTCCAGGTGTTGTTGTGCCGCCGGGAGCGGGCGGTCCTCTGCTGGCCCCGCGTTCGGCACCCACGGCCGCGCGAGCCACTCTCGGAATCACCGTCATCACGCTGACCGATGAGCTGCGCGAGCGGCTGGGTGTGCCGGTGCGCCGCGGAGCGGCCATCACGATGGTGCGGCCGATGTCTCCCGCGGATCGGGCGGGAGTTCCCGTGGATGCCGTGGTGGTTTCGATTGACGGGCAAATGATTTCCAGTTCCGAGGAACTGGTGGAGATTATCCGGGCTGCGAAACCGGGGACGGAAGTGGAGCTGACTTATTACGTGGCCGATAAGCTCGCGCGAAAGTCGGTTAAGCTTGTTCCGGCTACGGCCATCAGTACATTGCCACCGGGATATGGAAGTGAGCCCCCAATGAATCTCGGTCCCCCCGGAGCCGAGCGGCCCCTCTTGAGCAAAGTGGAAAAGGTTGTCGCCGGTTTGACGAACCCAGCCGCCGCAGGCCCCACCGCTGCAGATATCGTGGCTCTGCAGCAGAGCTACAGCAACATGCAGGCGCAAATGAAGCTGCTTGTCGATCGGATTGACGAGTTGGAAGCCCGCGTGAAAACATTGGAAGACGCAGTTCCCGGGCAAAAACCAATGGCCCCCGCCTTAGAAGCTCCTGCCAAGCCCTAGACAGCATGAACAAAGCCTTTGTCCGCGAGCCCGATACGACCGAAACGTTTTGCCCCCAATGCGGGGCGGCGGGAGTGCCGGTGCCCTGGATAACCGTGGAGCATCATGTGCCCGAGGAGAAGCGGCGGGCTTTGACGGCGTCGTCCTTGTTCTGCATGACGCCGAGTTGCGCGGTCGGTTATTTTGATGCCATGGAGTCGTCTGTTTTAGCGACAGACTTTGTTGCCCCGGTATATCCCAAAGATGTTTCCGCTCCCCTTTGTCCCTGCTTTGGATTGACCCGGCATGACGTGGAAGACGACGTGGACTCTCCCAGCCCGATCAAGATTCGAGCGCTGCTTGCCAAGTCCAAGTCCCCCGCTGCCCACTGCGAGACTGCTTCTCCCACCGGCCGCTGTTGCATGCCGGAGGTGCAGAAGTATTACTTTAAGGTGAAGGGTGCCGGAGATTGAGCTGCGGATCGTAGGCGGGGGCGGAGAATTCCTGCATGATTTCGCAGAGCCTGTGGCGGATCTCTTCGGCAAGGTCGTGGCAATCGAACTTCACGAATTGCCAGGACCACGAGGCATCGAAAGAGCCGCTTTCGGTTTTGACGGTTAAAACCCCCGCCTTCTCCGCGGCACCAGGAAAATCCGCTTTCAGTCGATCAATGATTTCTTTCACGGGCAAATCAATCAGTCCTTCCACATCGTTGCCAAACTGCAACTCCTGAGCGATGTGAGCGTGCGGCAGCGAAAATCCCGCTGGCTGGTTCCAAAAGTAAAGGCTGTAGGGCACGGATTGATCTCGCCGGAAGTGGAAGGAGCGGCCTATATTTGACAAACTGTTCGTAGTAACCCGCTGCTGCGAGTACCTGCTCTTATCTTAACGCCGAAAGCCCGATCTGTGACTGAACCGATTATCTCCGTCTCCGGCCTGCGCGGTATTGTGGGGGAGAGCCTGACCCCCGAAGTGGCCCTGCGTTATGTCGCCGCCTTTGCCGCCACACTGCCGCCCGGGCCGATGATCGTCAGTCGCGACGGCAGAGGAACCGGACCGATGCTGGCGGGCGCGGTGCAGAGCGGCTTGATGGCGGTAGGCCGCGATGTACTCGACGCGGGGATTGCGGCCACGCCGACGCTGGGAGTTCTGGTGAGGCAGCACCTCGCAGTCGGCGGCGTGCAGATCTCCGCCAGTCACAATCCGCCGCAATACAACGGCATCAAGCTTTTCGGAGGCGAGGGGAGGGTTATTCCGGCAGTGCCAGGGCGCATGGTGCTGGAGGCATACCGGGCGGGACAAGTCGTCTGGGTGAGTCACGAAGGAATTGGAAATCTGACACGATTAGAGGATACGACCAGCGAGCATGAGAAACTCCTGCTGGCCACGGTGGATGTGGAGGCGATTCGTAAGAGGAAGTATCGGGTCTTGCTCGATTCCAATCGGGGAGCGGGGAGCATCCTGGGAGTCCAATTGCTGGAGTCGCTCGGCTGCGAAGTGGTGCTCCTTGGTGGAGAGACGGACGGGAAATTTGAGCATCCTCCCGAGCCGACCGCGGAGAACTTGCAGGTCGTGACGCGAAAGGTTCTTTCCGCGCGGGGGGACATCGGCTTTTGCCAGGACCCCGACGCCGATCGGCTGGCGATCATTGATGAAACCGGCCGTTACATCGGCGAGGAGTACACGCTGGCAATTTGTGCCGATCACATCCTGCAGCAGCGGAAGGGTCCGGTCGTGACGAACTGCGCCACCAGCCGGATGACACAGGATTTGGCGATTAAGCACGGTGTGCCATTCTTCCAGAGCGCCGTGGGAGAGGCAAATGTGGTCGATGAAATGCTGGCCAAGAATGCCGCCTTTGGGGGCGAAGGGAACGGCGGCCCGATTGATCCTCGCGTGGGTCTGGTGCGGGATAGTTTCGTCGGCATGATCCAGGTGCTCAGCGCGATGGCTTGTCGCGGCAAGAAAATCAGCGAACTTGCCGACGCATTGCCACGCTACGAAATCCGCAAAACGACGGTTCAATTACCCCCCGCCAAACTGCCCAAGGCCCTCGACGCCATGCAACAGCGATTTCCGGACGCGAAGGCCGACCGCCTCGACGGTTTGCGACTGGACTGGCCGGATCGCTGGCTGATTGTGCGGGGGAGTAACACCGAGCCGATTGTGCGGGCGATTGCGGAGGCGCCTACTGCAGCGGTTGCGGAGGAACTTTGCCAGGCTGCGGCCCAGGTTGTCGCGGCTTTGTAAGGGGTGAGCTTACCGTTTGTAGCGACTATGACGGCGAGGCCCATGGCGGGAGATAATCTTTGCCGCCGCTAGCTGTCTCGCCGATATTTCCCCCTGCTGCTTTGCACAGGGAAGTTGGCTTCTCCAGGAAGGAGGGTTTCGGCCGGGTTCGCACCGGCTCTCTCGCTGACTGGGGAAATTTGATGGCCGCTAAGACTACTGTTCGTGTCGTGACCCGCGCTTCTGACGGCACCGTCCGGATCAAGGACTATCCGAACACCGAGCCGCTGCTCCAGATGCACACGCAGATTGGCATCGATGATTGCAGCACCGACCTGGCCCTCCGCGGCTATCCGCTCTTCCGCGGGCTGATTGGCCCGATGCCGGAAGGGAAGCAAGTCGTCCGTTATGAGTCCCCGGACGTCTTCGAGGCGCTGACCAAAGAATGGACCAGCGCCAAATCGGCCCGCAAATCTCGGCGCAGAATGCACGCGCCGAGTAATGTCTCGGCTGATGAATCCGAACAAGTTTCCTAGCACCTTGTCATTTTCCCGTTGCCGAATTGGCGGGAGGCGGGGGAATCGCGACTGGCTTTGGTTTGGGCTTCGCTTGCTCGAACCATTGGTGTTCGGGTCGAGCCAAGACCTCATCGATCACCTTTCGCACGGCGTCGGATTCCGTCTTCTGGCCGTTTTCTTCGGCCTTGTGCGCGATTTCGCGGGCCTGGGGAATCAGTTCTTGATAGAAGCGTTCCGCCACCTCAAATGTTCCATGCCAATGGGCATAGTCGGGTGCCATCATCGATGCGCCATGGCGGGCTCGGCGGCCTTCGTGGTGCCAGAGGAGATACCAGGTCCACTCGATTTCCTCATCGAACTCCGCAGGAGTGGGAGTTAGTAACTTCTGGTCGTAAAGCACCTTCATGATCGACTGGCCCGGCTTGGCAAACTTTTCATTAAACGCAATCACGAAGTCATCGTATTGCTTGTAGAACGAATCCACATAGTTTTCCGCGTGGCAGTTCAGGCAGACATTCTTCATTTGGGCTCGCTTCTCCTGCCAGGTACTCATTACCAGGTCGCGGCGCTTGTCCGGGTCAGTTTCCTTGACAACTTCGCCCTTGCTGTCCGTATCCATGACCAGGCTGACCGGCGGGCGGTTGGTCCAGGAGATTCGTTCTCCCGGATCGTGCGTGATCTTGCCGCCGTTGTTTTTGTTGCCGGACATGTGGCATGAGGCGCAGGTCGGTGCCTGCGAGTAATCCACGCCGAGGACCCAATTCTCGGCGTCCAGATTCATGTGTTCTCGCAGATCGCGGAATGCGACGCCGTGCTTGGACTCTTCGAAGATTTCCTTCTGGGGATGATCGGGGCCAAGGTGGCACTTGCCACAGTTTTCCGGCTGCCTTGCGCGGCGCGGCGAGAAATCGTGCCGCGAGTGACAAGCCGAACAGGAACCGAGGGAGCCGTCAAGGTTCAGCCGTCCGATTCCGGTGTTTGGCCAGCTGCTGGAATCCAAGATAGGCCGGCCATTCGTGGCCTTTTTGATTTTGGCGAGGATGTTCTTGTTAGTCGGTTTGCCGTCGAAACCGGGCTTCAGTTGATCGAGGGTGATCAGGCTGCCGTCGGTTCCTTCCAGAGCAATTTTACTGCCGTGACACTGTTTGCAGCCGGTATCCACGAAGGCCATGCCGTTTACCTTGGAAACGTCGTGGCCTGGCGTGGGAGAATGCGGATTGAAAGGGACTCTCGCGCCCTCGACAGTTTCCGCGAGAAAATTATCCAGCGAGGCCAGAATGTTTCCTGCTCGTGCGTGATGGCTGGCCATGAACTCCGACGTCTCGGTTTTGTGACAGCGGCCGCAGTCTCTGGGAGTCACCACGACGGCAATCAGGGCACCATAGTGGTCGAAGGCATCGGCGTCCCCTTTCTCCGCTTGATGACATTCCACGCAACCAACCCCTTTGACCGAATGGGTACTCCCCTTCCATTGGTCCACGATACCGGGGGATGACTTCTGGTGGCATTCGACACAGGAGGCGGAGCTCGTCGGAACAGAGACATGCCGCACTCCGACGCCGGCCTCTTGGCGCTTGCGGGCGACTTCCATCCATTGGACTAGAATCAAGGAGACGATGAATGCCGCGCTGAGAAAGGCAATGATGATCTGTTTCGTACGGATAGTCATGCAAAAGAATCCTTAGTGCGCAACGACTGCTTCCCAAACGGTCAATCCGATCAGGAGAAAAGTAGCGACGATGCCGATATAAACGCTGATTTCCTCAATTCCGGTGACTCGCCGCAAAACCTTGTCGATCCACGGCCAAACGAACATCGCGCCCACGATGAAGCCCGAACTGATCACCGCGAACGACAACGAGAATAGTTTCAGCCAGCGGAACGAGACGTAAAAGAACCACTCGGGCTTGATCACTTCTGGCGTCGTCAAGGGATCAGCCTTCGGCCCCATGGTTGCCGGAAGCACCGTGGCAAGCGCGCAGAGTACGATCATCAGAACCAGTCCAATGATGAGTTCACTCAGCATGTGGTCCGGAAAAAAGTTGAAGTGGCGCGGCTGGTTCGGTGGTGCGTTGGGGTCTGGGAACTCCGTGACGCCGTGCATCCGAACTTGAGCGATGTGGCAGACTACCAAAAGCACAATGGCTGACGGCAATACGGCTGCATGCAGAATGTAGAAACGGGAGAGCGTACGGGCATTGTATTCGTCTCCGCCCAGCAACATCTGTTTGGCAAATGGACCGACCAGCGGTATCGCATCGCTGATATTCGCGGCCACCGTTGCACCCCAGTAACTTAACTGCTCGAAAACAAGGCTATAGCCCGTGAATCCAATCAACAGGGTTGCCATCAGCAGACACATGCCGATCACCCAATTCAACTCTCGCGGCCGTCGATAGGAACCGGTGAAGTAAACCCGCATTTGATGCAGGATCACCGCCGCGATCATCAGCGTTGCCGCCCATTTGTGCATGCTTCTCAAGAACCAGCCGAAGGTCGCTTCTTCGGTGATATAGCGAATCGACTCGTAGGCGGATTCCGGCGAAGGCTGGTAATAGAGTGCGAGGAGAATTCCAGTGACAACCTGTACGACGAACAAATAGGCGGGCGTCCCGCCTAAGCAAAACCACCACTTTTTGAGGTGGTTGGGAACCGGTTCGTTGGTCAGTTCCGCCAACTGCTCGGCGGAAACTGGAACGCGTTCTTGAAGCCATGCGACAATTCGTCCCACGTTAAGCAATCTCTTTGTTGGGGGACTGAGAATTGTGCGGATTGCACGCCATTTTCACCAGCGGAGCCTCCAAATAAAGCAATCCACTCTCCACTTTCAATGGAAAACGCACGAGCGTTTGGTTTGCCGATTTGGGAGGGCCGGACATCGGTCGACCGCTGCGATCAAACGCGCCATTATGACAGGGACAGAAAAACCGCTCTCCTTGAGATTCCCAGTGAACGCGACAGCCGAGGTGTGGACACACGCTCGACAAGGCCAAAAAGTCTTCGGCGGTGACACCGGCACCATGCCGTGCGACGACAATTTTCGTACCCGCAGGAGCAGTAAAGTCCAATGACTCTCCCTCCGCCAATCGGTCAGCCGTGCATACGAATAGCCAGCCGAGATTCCTTTGGGCTACCGGATAAATAGACTCCCCCAGCATGAACCCAAACGTTCCATATCCGGCAAGCAATCCACTCGTCATGGCGATTCCAGAGGCCGACAGAAACTCTCGCCGCAGGGATTGCGTTGCCGAACCCACCGACGCCGGTTGTTCATTACTCATAATATTGCTCTGCAGGTATCGCTAAGAGTGAGAAACCATGGAAGCAAGCATCACACGAAAAGTAGCCCTACACCAGACAATTCCAATCACCAAGTGGATGTGCGAAACCGCACGCGATGTGCGAATGCGCCCAGCAAGTCAATTGATCTTCGCTTGGAGTTTCCCAGTTCATGGGGCAGAACCTTCATTGAATCGAGAAGTTTCGATTCAACCCTCGACAGTTCAAATTGCGTGCCAACTTGCCACGAGAGCCTCTGTGCGTTTCAATGCAAGTGTCAAATTATTCAACATGAGGGAGAATCATGAACACGCGCGAAGCCATCAAGATCGGACTCGACACGGGGGAGTTTGTCTCGCTCGGTTATCTGGAAGATTTGACCGATGCCGATTTGCTCCGTCGGCCGCATCCCGTTTGCAATCACATCAACTGGCAAGTGGGTCATCTGGTTGCTGCCGAGCACATGATGATCGAAAAGGTTGCGCCTGGTTCGATGCCGGCGCTCCCTCCGGGGTTTGCGGAGAGGTACGTCAAGGAAACCGCCACCTGCGACGACGCGGCGAAGTTCGCCACCAAGAGCGAACTCCTGGCCACTTATAAAGCCCAGCGGGCGGCAACGCTGGCCGCGCTGGCCAAGGAAACCGACGAGCACCTCGATCAGCCGACCGGCGTCGATTATGCTCCGACGGTAGCCGCGACGTACTCCCTCCAGGGAAGCCACTGGCTGATGCATGCCGGCCAATGGGCCGTGGTGCGGCGGCAACTCGGCCGAGCGCCGTTGTTCTGATTTGAATCCAGGCATCGCCTGCGTTGGTCTGTGAACGAAGTCTGCGAATCCGTTGCAAGTGGTGCAATCGGAGCGGGGGGCCGTGTTTCTGCACCCCTCGCTACCTGGTTTTTCTCGGCTCGGCAGGATGGCAATTATGCTGGAGTGAGCTCCCCGCCCAAGGTGTGTTCGCGTCCAGACTTCTTGCTTCTTCGCCAATTCCCAACATGAGCGCCGCTTTGCAAACTGCCGACGCCGTGCTTTCTGTGCCTAAGCAGGAAGGGGCCAGCGAGAAAGCCGGCGGCTCACGGTTCTATCATCCGGAACTTGATGGGCTGCGCTTCCTGGCCTTTCTGGGCGTGTTTATCCTGCATTGCTACCCGATTCTCCCTCCGCGAAATCCTCCCGAGAGTGCGGTCGCAAGGGAAATGTTGGCCTGGATTTGCAGCATTCCGCAAGCCGGCGTGGCGGGCGTCGACCTGTTCTTTGTGCTCAGTTCGTTTTTGATTACGGAACTGCTGCTGCGAGAGCAGGAGCGGACTGGAAAGATCGACGTCAAGGCATTTTACATTCGCCGCACGCTCCGCATCTGGCCGCTCTACTTTTTCTTCCTGACTCTGGCCACCTGTATTGAGCCGCTTCTTTCGCTGCGCGCGGGGGAACCGTTTGGCATGCCTTGGCCGTTCACGCTTGCCTTCTTTGGGTTTGTCGGCAACTGGGCGATTGCCCTGACGGGAACGGAACTCAACACCACGGCTATCGTGCTCTGGACCGTTTCCATCGAAGAGCAGTTCTATCTCGCCTGGCCCTTGCTCATCAAGCTGTTCAAACCACGGCGGCTGGTGTGGCTTTCGCTGGCGATGATCGTGGTGGCGCTTGCGACCCGCGCGATTCTTTGCTGGCAAGACGCCGATCCGCATGCCATCAAATGGAACACGCTGGCACGGCTGGACAGCCTGGCGTGCGGGTCACTGCTGGCGCTTGCGCTGCGCCGTTGGCGGTTCACTCTTTCGCCGGGGTCGCGAAAAATCTTGTTCTTCTCGGGGCTGTTCTTGTTTGTGGCAACCTACCGCTACCTGGCCCTGGAGCACTTTCAGGGTGCGGACCTGTTCACCTATTCTCTGTGGGCCATCGCTTCGGCCATGGTCCTGGTCGCCGTCCTGAGAACAAACGCGGCAACCACGCCAGATTCAACACCGATATTGGCCTGGGCGCCGATGGTTTATCTCGGCCGCATCTCTTATGGCCTTTACGTCTGGCACCTCCCCTGTATCGTCGCCCTGTGCTATTTCCACTTCCTGCGCAAGGGAGACTTCGCCCTGGGTCTATACGCGCTTCCCCTGACGATTGTCGTCGCCTCGGCATCTTACGAATGGCTCGAAAAGCCGTTTCTGCGTTGGAAAGCAGCGTTCACGCAAATTCCTTCGCGGGACGAAGATTCGCCGGCCGTGGCGATTGAAGCCCCTGCGGGGAATTGATTCCAG
>CAYUJE010000084.1:0-12117 GCA_964444865.1 uncultured Pirellulaceae bacterium
ACGGACCAGAAGCAGCATGAAAGACAAACCCAAACTCGATACCAAGCAGCCTAACCGGCTCAAGCTCCTCTTCGCCGACGACGAAGCGGCCCTGCAAGAGCTGATGAGCCTGGAAATCCCGCGGATGGGGCACGAGGTGACCGTCTGCCCGGATGGTGCCACCGCCGTGGCCGCACTCGGCCGCAATACCTACGACTGCATCATCGTGGACCTCGATATGCCCGGAATGAACGGCATCGAAGTCATCGACCGCTGCAAGAAACTCGCCCCCGAGACCGACACCGTCGTCCTTACCGGCAAAGCCTCGTATGACGCCGTGCTGCAAGCTCTCAAGCTTGGAGCCTTCGATTTTCTCACCAAGCCCTGCAAGCTCCTGGAACTGAAAGCCCTGCTGCAACGGGTTGCGTCGAAGCGAGAGTGGATGAACAAATATCGGGCCCTCAAGCACCAGCTGGAGCGGGCCGAAGGAAAAACCGAACTCGTCGGCGGCAGCAAAGCGATGGACCAGGTGAAGCGACTGATCGAAAAAGTTGCCCCCACCAGCTCCACGGTCCTCATCCTGGGCGAAACCGGCACCGGCAAGGAGCTCGTCGCTCGCGCCGTTCATGAACAGAGCGTCCGGGCCAACATGCCGTTCGTCGCCATCAACTGCGGGGCCCTGCCGGAATCCCTTATCGAAAGCGAACTCTTCGGCCATCGCAAAGGGGCCTTCACCGGAGCCGACGAACATCGGACCGGCCTCTTCGAGGTCGCCAGCGGCGGCACCATCTTCCTGGACGAAATCGGCGAGCTTCCCAAATCAATGCAGGCCAAGCTCCTTCGCGTACTCGAGAGCGGCGAGATTCGCCGCGTTGGTGAAAACACCTCCTTCGAGGTCGATGTCCGAGTCGTTTGTGCCACGCATCGCAACCTCTCGGAAATGGTCGAGCATGGCGACTTCCGCGAAGACCTGATGTATCGCATCAACACGTTCGAAATCACGCTTCCTTCGCTCCGTGACCGGGTGAGTGACATTCCGGCACTTGCGGACCACCTCTTTCGCCGCTTCCGTCCTGGCCTCAAGGTAGACGACGAGTTGTTCACGCCAGAAGCCGTTGATGTTCTCAAGTCCCACTCCTGGCCTGGCAACGTTCGCGAGCTGGCCAACGTCATCGAGCACGCCACCATCCTCTGCGACTCTCCTCCCATCACCCCCGAGCACCTCCCCCAGCGCTTCGCCAGCCGCAAGACCGGCCCCAAGCTGAAAATCGCTGGCCCCACGTCCCTCCGGGACCTGGAAATGCAAGCCATCCACGACGCCTTGGAGCGCAACGATGGCAGCAAACCCGACGCTGCCGAAGAACTCGGCATTAGTCTCAAGACGCTCTACAACAAACTCAACCAAGCGGCTGAACTCAAAGAGTCGGCGTAGCACACCTGGTGAGCGGGGGGCGTCAGCCCCTTGATACTTCCGCCAGAACAGCGGTCGTAGGACGGGACTCCAGTCCCGTCCGTTCCTCTACCCGCTGTGACTGACCGGATGCGACTGGAATCCCATCCCACGGGGTTCGTCTTGCCCAAAAACCAGGCAGGCCTGACTTTGGCCTTGCCCAACCATTAGCCTCTTTCGGCTTTCTGCGGTGAACAAGTCGCGCATGAGCAGAAGTCACCCGATAAGCGGTATAAGTGACTCTAGACCCCTCGGCTGGGTGTGTTTGACTCACATTTTCAAGCTCATCCATTCGAGAGACTTGCGGCGAATCGCCTGGTCGCAACCCGTTCAGTGAACAGGTGTTTCGATAACTCGATTCGACGCAAACTTGATTCACAGGGGGTGATTTGGCCCGATTTTTGTACACCGAATAATGTCCTGCCGATCGGCAAATTATAAGGTGTTTTTCAAAGTGCAATTCGCCAATTTTCGCGCCCCAGTCGTTCTCTCCAGCCAAAGCAGCTCCTCCAGCGGACTACTTCCCAGTGCACAGCTATTTAGCACCAGGGTGCCCACTTTTTCCGCAACCGATTTGTAAAAGAGCAATCCCGTTCCTGAGCCCCGCGCGCACGCCAAACTCTCCGCTGGCCAGCGAGCCTATTCTATACATATGTTCAATTTGTCAAGGGGCCGTCTTAGAAATTCTCGTTCAGAGACAGAGCCTGGGAACAAAGCGAAACGCCGCTAGAATGCAGCGATGATGCGGTCCCCTTCCCACGATTCCCCGCCGCGGCACATGGTCCTCTTGCCAGGCATGCACGGAACGGGAGAGCTCTTTCTGCAGTTTCAAAACATGATGCCGGCGGGCTTTCAAGCGACCGTCCTGGAGCTTCCTAACGAGCCGCTGTCTTACTCGAACCTACAGCGGCTGATGGAGCCTCGTCTCCCGCGCGACGTGCCGTTTGTCCTCCTTGGTGAATCGTTTTCCGGTCCCTTGGCCATCCGCCTGGCCGCAAAGCGGCCGCCGAACCTTCGCGGGCTGATTCTGTGCAACTCGTTTGTCTCCCCACCCCGCGCCCCGTTTTGGAAAATGCTGCCCTGGACAACCCTGTTTCGCATCCCGCCCCCCAATTTGCTGCTGCGACGCTACCTGGTTGGTAACGACGCCCCCACCTGTCTCCTCGCCGACCTCCGGCGGGAACTCTCCCGCGTCCCCCCACAAATCCTCGCATCTCGGCTGCGAACTGCCTTAACGGAAAACGCTCACGAGGCTCTCGGCCAGTGCGTGGTCCCCATGCTTTGTCTCCGCGGGACCAAAGATCGCCTGGTTTCTGCCCGCGCCAGCCGCACCATGGAAAAGATTGCCCCCTCCTTCCGGCGATGCGAAATTACAGGTCCGCATCTGCTTATTCAGGTCAATCCCAAGGAAGTGTGGCAGGCCATCACCGATTTCATCACGACGAACTGCACGGCATGAACCACACCGGCGAATCCGGGGCCCTATGGGGTGGAAAGTGCGCGCCGATGATGGGCCGGGCTTGTTCCCAGAAAGCTGAACCCTCCTCGGTCCCCGTCAGGCTGCTTTGGAGAGGACCGCCACCGCTTCAGGCTGAGGAGTCGCCGCGGTTTTGACGGCGACGATTTGCGTCTCGATACAGAGGGAAGGAACGAGCGATCCCGTCAGCCGATTGAGTTGCCACCACCAGCGGCAGTATTCCAGGGGCCGAAGCAACCCGCCGGAAATGATGCGAAAGCCTCGGGCGCGCTGAATCTTCATCGGGCCCGAATCCTTGACCAGACGCCGAAAGGTGGCCAATGAAAAAGCCTGCACATGGCCGCGGACTTTCTTGACCTTCAGCAGGCGATCCGACACGGGAACGAGATGCTTGCGGACCAAATGCACGCCATGAGGAAAAATGGGGACGCCGGCAAAGAGTGTTCCCCCAGGACTCAAGACCCTGGTCAATTCGCGGGAGGCATGCTCGGCGCCGTGCAGATGCTCCAGCACTTGTTCGCAGACGACGACGTCAAAGCGATTGCTGGGAAGGCCGTTGAGACCTTCTTCCAGATCGCAGTGATAAAGCTGCCAATCGGTGTGTTTGTGAACGTATTCGTGTCCGTAGGGAAAAATGTCTACCCTATGCCATTCGATGGGGAGATCTCCGGCTTGTGCTTCGACGTATTTCCGCGTGACGCCGTCATACGTGCCGACATCGAGCACGGAAAGAGGCCCTTCGCCCCGGGATTCCTTTTCTTTCGCGAGGCGGGCGATGTCCGTCGCCAACTCATAGTAGCGAGCCTGGCGAAGTCGGTAGGTCGGGTGTCCTTCTTCCACGCCAAAAGCCTTAGTCGTTGCCTGACGTTGTATGGACATCTTGTCTCCTGGTGCAGGCCCTGGGGAGGGATCCCGTGCGAGATTGGATACGGCCGGAAAATGTGGGGGAAAGCTAACAAATGGGGGCAGCCCCTTCAATGGCAATGCGCCTGTTTCTCAACGTTGCTGCCGCTAGCACGATGGATTTCTTTGCTGCGTTGTCCTGCACCTTCTTTCACGTTGCAGGCCCGGCGGGAAACCGATATAACCTGCCGGCACTGAAGGAGGAATCTGGCCTGCTGAGCCGCTCTTTCAGGCCAAGCCGTTCACTCCAGGTGCTATCGCAACATGGCTTCCGAATCCATTTCCCCAGCCACCTCGATCTCAACGTCTCGCGAGGATTGGTCGCGCCTGCCGGCGGAAACGACGCTGCTGGGGCACATGGGAAAGACGCTCTATGCCTGGCGGATCAAGCTCTCCATTGGGCTGGTGTTAATTCTCATCGCCTTCGATGTGCTGGCGCGCGACCTTCGCCCTCGCAACTTGCTGGACGAAGGGGACGGGCGGGCCATGGGCGGATTGGGGCTGATTCTGTTAGGGCTGGCCATTCGTAGCTGGGCTGCCGGTACCTTGCACAAGATGAAGGCCCTCACGACTGGCGGGCCGTATCGGCACATGAGAAACCCGCTGTATTTTGGATCGTTTTTGATGATGGTGGGCTTTTCGCTAATCATCTGGGATTTGTTCACGACGCTGGCGCTGCTCGTCCCCATGATGTTGGTTTATCGGGTACTCATCAGTCGCGAAGAACGAGTCCTCGCCGTTCTTTATCCGGACGCCTGGCCGGCTTATGCGGCGAGTACTCCGCGGTTCATTCCCTATCTTCCCAAGCTGCCGACTCTGCAAGGCTGGTCGCTGGCGCAGTGGCGGAAGAACCGGGAGTATCAGGCTCCCGCCGGCACGGCACTGTTTTGCGCCTTCCTTGCCGCCTGGCACTACTGGTCCTGGTAATCCACACGGACGAGCAGTACAGAACCATCTCCTTAAGCCGCTTCGTCGGCCGGCGCGCCATCAACGACTTTTCGCTCGCGAAAAACTGCTCTTGGAGATTCTGCCGCGGGTGGATTAGGCTTTGTAAGCGTTACAAACTTTGGCCTAGGAAAAGCGTGGCAAGACCGCTGTTTTTGCGGCGAATTTCCCCTCGCGACTCCCTGGCAACGAGTGGCCCGCCGTTTGCTTTCCCGCAGCAACGGCAGCCATGCGGCCTGAATGGATTTGGGCCGTTCCGATTCGCTTACCTAAGGACCCGTGAGCATGGAAGCTCGACTCTTCTCCCTGGCCGTGGTAACGGCGGCGCTGCTGGCCTGCGGCGCGAATTACCGGTCGCAAAACTTTATCGTCCACTCGTCGTCGTCGGATCAGATCGCCCAGGAAATCTGCACCGCGGCCGAGACCTATCGTCGCGATCTGGCGATTGAATGGCTCGGTCAGGAGTTGCCCCCCTGGAGAGAGCCCTGCCCCATCAACCTCAGCCGCGTTCGTCCGCAAGAACCCGCCAGCGGCCGAACGAGCTTTTACTTCCGCAGCGGCGAGCCGTACGGCTGGGACATGGAAGTGAATGGGACGCGGGAACGGGTGCTCGATTCGGTCCTGCCGCACGAAATCACGCACACCATTTTTGCCACGCATTTTGGCGCACCGCTCCCCCGCTGGGCGGATGAAGGAGGGAGCACCACGGTGGAGCATGCCAGCGAAAAAGCCAAGCAGGACCACAATCTCATTCGCTTTCTCAAAGGTGGAAAGGGGATTGCGTTCAACCAGATGTTCGCGATGAAGGAGTATCCTCGCGAGATGCTGCCGCTTTATTCCCAGGGCTATTCTCTGACTCGCTTTCTGATTCAAAGCGGCGGCGAGCAGGGGAAACGGAAATTTGTTAGCTACGTCGGCGATGGCATGCGGCGGAATAACTGGACCCGCGCGACGAGCGACCATTATGGTTACAAGAGCCTTTCCGAATTGCAAATCGCCTGGCTGGAATGGGTGAAGCAGGGGAGCCCCAATCTGCTGCCGGCCCAGGATCATGCTGCTCCGTCCGCGGCTGAAGGGCTGGTGAATGATGCCCCGCGTCCACGCGACGAGGAGCAATTCCCCGTTCAGCCGGCTGGCGGTACACGCGGGATTGAAGACATGAGTGCCGCTCAGAATTATCAGGTGCCGCCTCGGCCCAGCACCTTTGCCGGCCCAAGCAGGGAGGAAGCATCCACTCAGGAAGGTGAGCAGAACGTCGCCCGACCTTCCACAACCGGCTGGTATGCCCGCCAGAAAGACCGGCCTTTGAGCCAATCCACGGTGGAGAGTGAAAGCAGCGTGGAAGCTGCCGCGAGCGAAACCGACCTTGCCCCCGTGAGTGCCTATCCTGCCCGTCCGACAACTCAGCCGCCGCAAAATCCCCAGGATAATCGTCCCCCCTTGCCCGGCCGCAAGCTGCTCATGGAATGGTCCCGCACGCCGAAAACCTTGGGAGAGCAGTCGCCCGCGTATGTTGCCGACGAGCGCGAGGCAACCTTTGCCGCAAGCGAAACGAAGCTCAGGTAACAGGACTGGGCCGGTTGATTCGACAGCGGGCTACTTTTTCAGGGCCTTGTCCAGAAACTCCAGCAGCGCCTTGGTGGCTGGATCATCGGGCAGGCCAAGATCCGCATTGAGCTTGTTGTGGTTGGTCTCCTTGCCGCCGAAGACTGTGACGGGAAGGCCCGCGTCCTTAAGCACGTTCCCCAGCCGCTGGGCCTGGGCGGTGGTGTCGGGATGGTCGGCGACATGGAGGATCAGGAACGGCGAAATTCCCTTGTCCTTGGCGACATGCGTGACTGCGGAGAAGTCGCGATGCTTCTCTTCGCTGTTGCCAAACTTTTCCCGGTGACCAAACTTTGCTTGCGGCAGGTGGTGCACGCGGCGACGGGTCTCCGCGGTCTCAATGATGGCCGGCACGTCGTAGGTATCGCCATCGACGGGAACGCAGCCCTTGATCATTTTGAGTGACAGACCTTCCGCTTTTAAGTAACGATCATCCGTGCAGATCAGGGCGGCAAGCTGCGCCCCGGCGGAGTGCCCCATGATGAAGACTCGCTCGGGGTCTCCCCCGTGCTCGGCGATGTGGTCATGCACCCAGCGGACCGACTTGGCGACATCGCGCACGATGGTCCCCATGTCCACATCCGGCAGCAGGCGGTAATTGGTGGAAACGAAGACAAATCCCTGGTCCTGGAAGAACTGGGGCTTGAGCTGGACGCTGGTTTTGTCCCCCGTCTGCCAGCCGCCGCCGTGAATCCAAAAGACCACGGGGAGATTCTTGGCATCCTTCGGCGAATACACATCGAGCACTTGGCGTTCGTGCGCCGGCTGAGCGTAGGGGATGTTTTTCTTGACTTCCTGGGCGTGAGCCGCGGACAAGAGGGCGAAGGGGATGAGGAGTGCGGAGAGGTGTTTCATGGGATTGGTCCTGGCGGAGAGAGCCTGGTCGCGAGTAAAGCCTTTAGATCAACTGCTTGATCGGTTCGGTTTCTTCCACGCCGACGAGTCTTTGATCGAGACCGCCGTAGAAGTACGAAAGGCGATTGGGATCGAGACCCATTTGCCAGAGGACGGTGGCGTGCATGTGCTTGACGTGAAAGGGATGTTCCACTGCGGCGGCACCTAGTTCGTCGGTGGTGCCGACGCTTTGCCCCGCTTTGATCCCGCCCCCGGCCATCCACATCGTGAAGCCGTAGCTGTTGTGGTCGCGGCCTGTACCGGAGGCATACTCGGCCGTGGGCTGGCGGCCGAACTCGCCCCCCCAGACGATGAGCGTGGAATCGAGCAAGCCGCGATCCTTGAGATCCTGCAGAAGGGCCGCGATCGGCTGGTCGGTATTGCCGGCATGGTACTCGTGATTCTTCACCAGGTCGCCGTGGGCGTCCCAGTTGGAATCGTTGTGGCTTCCTCCCGAGTAAAGCTGAATGAACCGAACTCCGCGTTCCACCAGTCGGCGGGCAATCAAACAGCGACGGCCGAAATCGTCGGTCCGCTTCTTGTCTCCCACACCATACGAATCGAGCGTGGCCTGGGTTTCCTGGCTGAGATCGACCGCATCCGGAGCGCTGCTTTGCATCTTGAAGGCGAGTTCATACGACGAAATCCGCGCGGCCAGTTCGCTGTAGTCGGCTCGAGTACGCAGATGCTCTTCATTGGCGCTCCGCAGGGCGTCCAGCAATTCGCGGCGGTCTTCCGGCGTGGTTTCTGCCGGCAGATTAAGATCCACCAGCGGAGCCCCCTTGGCCTTGAGAATGGTTCCCGCGTAGGTCGCCGGCATGTAACCGCTCGACCAGTTCTTTGCTCCGCTGATCGGTCCGCCGGTGGGATCGAGCATCACGACGAAGCCGGGGAGGTTGGCATTTTCGCTGCCGAGCCCATAGTTGGCCCACGAACCGAGGCAGGGACTGCCGCTGAGGAGTTTGCCGCTGTTCATCATCAGCATGGCAGAGCCGTGGATCGGGCTCTCAGCCGTCATTGATTTGAGAAAGGCGATTTTGTCGACATGGTTGGCGAGATGAGGGAAGAGTTCGGAAACCCACTGGCCCGATTCACCATACTGCTTGAATTTCCATTTGGGGCCCACGATGCGCCCCTGGTTTTTTGCCCCGCCGCGCCCCTTGGTCTTGACGGCAATCGTCTTGCCGTCGAGATCGTACATCGTCGGCTTGTAATCGAAGGTGTCGATGTGGCTCGGCCCGCCGTACATGAACAGAAAGATCACGCTCTTGGCCTTGGCCGGATGATGGGGGGGCTTGGGGGCGAGCGGATTGTCCGAGGCTTGGGCTTCCTCGCCGCGGGCTTGGCGCGAAAAAAAGCCATCGCCGGAAAGCAGGCCCGTGAGCCCCAGCGACGTGAAGCCGGCTCCGGCTTGCCAGAGGAATTCCCGCCGCGTCCGACCGCAGAAGGTGTTTTGAGGAGTATCCATGATCGTTTTGCTAATCACTAATCGAGGTGAATAAATTCATTCAGGTTAAACATCAACAGGCACAACTTGCCGAGAGCCTGATCACGATTCTTGCCATGCTTGGCTTCGTAACTGGCCACCAAATTGCGAGCCCGAGCCAAGTCACTTTCCGTTGCCTCGCGACTGGTGGTCAGTCGATAGGCCAACTTGATTTGGGCATCGAGATCATTGCCGGCTTCTTTCTTCAGCCGCTCCGCGAATGCGGCGGCTTGCTCGCCGATGAATTTGCTGTTGAGCAGAGTCAGCGATTGGCCGGGCTGCGTGGTGGTGAAGCGGGCCTCGCAACTGGTGTCCGTTTCAGGAAAATCAAAGCCGGCGAGTACGGGCAATATCAAGGACCGCTTCACGTGAACGTAGATACTGCGGCGAGCCTGTTCTTCGGGTGACGAAACGTGCCAGCCGGAACCGGGGACCGATTGACCTTGCAAGACTTCGGCTTGAATTTCCGGATAAATGCTCGGCCCAAATTGTTTGAAATTCAGCCGGCCATCCACGGCATAGATGCTATCGCGCACTTCTTCCGCGCTAAGCCGTCGCAGGTCATAGCGCCAGAAGAGATTGTTGGCCGGGTCTTTCGCGAGCCCTTCCGGATTTCCCCGCGACGACTGCTGATAAGTGGAGCTCATCATGATGAGCTTATGCAGCCGCTTGAGCTTCCAGCCCCCTTCCATGAAGTTGTCGGCGAGCCAATCGAGCAGTTCGGGATGAGTCGGCGGAGTTCCGAGTCCGCCAAAGTTATTGGGACTGCGAACAATGCCGCGGCCAAAATGCCCCTGCCAAACGCGGTTGACCATCACGCGAGCGGTCAGCCGGTTGTCTGGCGAGGCAATCCAGTTCGCCAGCGCCAGCCGCCGGCCGGATGATTTCTGCTCCGGTTTCGGTGCCGGGAAGTTTGGTTTGGGAGTCTCGAAGAGCGTGGGGAATGCAGGCTCGACTTTCGCACCGGGACTGGCCGGCATGCCGCGGCCCAGGATAAACACATCGGGGGCATTCGGCCCCATCTCTTTCACGCAGAGCGCCTTATCGACCGGCAAATCTCGCTTGAGCTCTTCCAATTGTACGAGCGCTTTTTTGTACCGATCCGTATCTTCTGCTCCGAGAAATTCATTTCCGTTGGCCTTGAACAGACGAACGATGTCGATCTGTTTACCCCCCTTTACTTTGCTGGCGGAAAGGGAGCGGCGTTTCAGTTCTGGACCTTGCCAGGCCACGGACAGCCCTTTGTCGCCCCCCGGCCCCTGGAAATAGTCGACCCGAATCGGCACGCGCCCTTGCTTCAGCGTCAGCTTCGCGGCGTGCTCATTCCCTTCGCCGTGGATCCCGTCGTATTCCATCACGACTTTGCCATCGACGGTGAGGCGCGAGCCGTCGTCCGAGTCGAGATAGAACGTGTACTCTCCATTCGCTGGCACCTTCAGAGTGCCCGAGAAAACGAAGCCGAACGAGTGCTCGCGGCTGGCGAGGGAGATGTCGAAAAGGCCTGATTCAATCTTCCCCTGGTCCTCGGCTTTGAGTGCGTCGAAATCGGGGAGTTTTTCCCAAGTGTCGCGGTAGAATGCGTATTTGAGGTCATCGATATCGCGCGTGGTGACTCGGTCCGCATCGAAAGCTGCGATGAATTTCTTTTCCAGGCGAGTGATATCCGCCTGAAGTTGGTTGACCTTCTCCGTCCGTCCAGCGGCGGCCTGGGCATAGTTCTGCCGGGCTTCATCACTCAAGAAGACCGGCTCTTCGATATTCGGCCCCCCCGTTTGCATCGGGGTGATGTTCCGCACGAAAGCCACGAGTTGGTAATAATCGGCCTGCGAGATGGGATCGATTTTGTGATCGTGGCAGCGGGCACAATTGAAGGTAAGACCAAGAAAACCCTGGCCAATCGTGCTGACCAGATCGTCCATGCCATCGTAGAGGGCCAGGTCTCGGTCGGCGGGCTCGTCATCCCATACCCCTAGCCGATAGAAGCCAGTAGCAATCAGCGATTCCGCCGATGCCTCTGGCAGTTCATCCCCCGCCAGTTGTTCTTTGACGAACTGGTCATACGGCTTGTCGCCATTGAGCGAGCGGATGACATAGTCGCGATAACGCCAGACGTGAGGCTTGGGATTATCCCGTTCAAAGCTGTTGGTTTCCGCATAGCGGACCACATCGAGCCACTTGCGGGCCCAATGCTCGCCATATTGCTCGGAAGCGAGCAAGGTTTCGAT
This sequence comes from uncultured Pirellulaceae bacterium, assembly GCA_964444865.1. Taxonomy (GTDB): domain Bacteria; phylum Planctomycetota; class Planctomycetia; order Pirellulales; family Pirellulaceae; genus SXOA01. The sequence continues at coordinate 10,965 of CAYUJE010000084.1, forward strand.
CAACCGCTCCCAGCGATCCGCGCGCTGGTCGTTCACAAATTCATCCACCTGCCGCGGGCTCGGCGGCAGACCGGTCAAGTCATAATAGGCCCGCCGCACCAGCGCAATCTTGTCCGCCCGCGGCGATGGCTGGAGCCCCGCGTCCTCCAATTTGGCCAGGACGAAGCGATCCAACTCGTTCTTGGCCCATGTCGTATCTTTCACCGTGGGCAACGCTGGCTTTTTTAGCGGGCGAAACGACCAAGGCTTCGTCCACTGGGCTCCTTCAGCAATCCAGGCCCGAAGCAATTCAACTTCCGCAGCCGATAACGGCTTTCCTTCCGGTGGCATGCGGACAGACTCATCTTTAGACGTCACCCGCTTCAGCAGTTCGCTGTCCGCGGGCTTGCCAGGGACAATCGCGTGCTCCCCCGATTCGGCAGCGGCCAAGGCTCGTTCGCTCGTATCGAAAGCAATTCCGCCCGACGCTTTCCCCCGGCCATGGCACTTCGCGCAGCGTGCCGCCAGCAGGGGCTGCACCTGCAAAGCGAAATCAACCGGCTTTTCAGCGGCGAACATCGAATCGGCGGACAGCAGCGTGCTTAAAAGGGCCAACCAGGAAAAAACAAAGTGCTTCATGGTGCTTTTCGCAGAAATGGATTGCTACTCGTATTTGCCATTTGATAGTTCCCATTTTACCCTCCCGTTCCCATCGCAGGGGGCGGGGAGCAGCCTTTTGGAATTGGAAAATGATCCGCGTTCTCTTGGACCGAAATGGGCCGGCCTGGGAACTTGTTCCTTCAGAAAAACAGTGCAGCATGTCCGTATTCTGGAAATCAGCCGCGATCACACCTATGCTTACACTAGCTTGGTGGTTCACAAGGACCGCATGCTGCTCAGTTACAATCTGGAAAGCCGCCAGAGCGGCCGGAGTTCAAACCGCTTCCGTTCGCTCCCCATGAGGAGGTTTTATGAAGATCAATAAGTTGCTAGTCCTCGCCGCGCTGGGACTTTCAATCGCCGCCCGCGCCGAAGACTGGCCTCAGTTCCGTGGCGAAAACTCCAGCGGCGTTTCCAAATCCGAAAAGCCCTTGCCGACGGAGTTTTCGACGGAGAAGAATCTGCTCTGGTCGGTCAAGCTTGGGGACGGCATCGGCTCGCCGATAATTGTGAG
>CAYUJE010000084.1:12217-21479 GCA_964444865.1 uncultured Pirellulaceae bacterium
CGCCCGCTGCCAGTGCCGGCGTATCTGATGGACTGGGGTTCCGGCTCTTCTCCCATCGTTTACAAGGATCTGGTCATTTTTAACCAGGATGATGACCTGGCCTCCGCCCTGTTCGCCGTCGATTCCGCTACCGGCGAAATCCGCTGGAAGACTGATCGGAAGGAGATGCTCGCCGGTTATGCCATCCCCGTACTTTGCGAAGTGGGGGGCCGGATCGACCTCGTCGTCGCCGGCAGCGGCAAGCTGAAGGGGTATGACCCGGCGACGGGCAAGGAAATCTGGCATGCGAACACGCTGCTCCGCACCACCATGACCTCGCCAGTCGTAAGGGACGGCCTCATTTACACCGCCGTCCAGAGCTATGGCGACGAAAGCCGCACGCTTAAATATGCCCTGTTGGAATGGCTCGACACCAACCAGGACGGCAATCTTTCCCGCGACGAAGTCCCCAAGGAATTTTGGGAGCGGTTCGACCAATCCGACAAGGACAAAAGCAAAACCCTCTCCGGCGGCGAACTCGATACCGCCTTCCAGTCGGCGGAGAACATGATCGGTGGCGGCACCACCATCCAGGCAGTCCGCGGCGGCGGCAGCGGCGACGTGACCGACACGCACGTGGTTTTCAACCTGCATAATCGCTCGCCGTCGAACCTCACCTCGCCACTCGTCGTCGGCAATCAGCTCTTCGTGGTGAAAAAGGGAGGGCTCTCCAGTTCGTTCGATGCCGCCTCGGGTGAGACGCAGTGGGAACTTGCCCGCATCAAAAACATCGGCGACTACTACGGTTCCCCCGTCGCCGGCAGCGGCAAAATCTACGTCGCCGGCGAGAACGGCTTCGTCGTCGTGTTGGAGCAAGGCCCAAAACTGAAATTCCTGGCGAAAAACGACATCGGCGAAACCTGCCTTGCCACCCCCGCCATCGCCGACGGCCGTCTGTTCATCCGCGGGCGTGAAACCCTGTTCTGCTTTTCGGAGGAGGCCAAGTAATGAGATCGCCCCGAAGTGGCCACCACCGAGCTTGTCTCGGTGGAGCCCGTGATTTTGCACCAGCATCGCAACTCGCGAATAAACGTCCCCACCGGCCTCGTGCCGGTGGAACGCCTGATTCCGCGTCTGAAATCATTTGCTCCACCGACGCGAGGTCGGCGGGGGCAGAATGCAGGCGCGCGCCGTTTCTAGTACAAAGTCATTTCACCGACCGAGACAAGCTCGGTGGGGTCTTGCCACGCAGCGATTTTTCGCGAGTCTCCCTCAGTTCTGCTGCCGGAATCCTGCTGCTCCTTTCCATTGCCTCTTCGCTCCTCGCCGCCGGCCCGCGCGTGGACATTGTCATCGGCGAAAAAGCGCCGGCGCTGGAAAAGCGGGCAGCCGAAGATGTTGCCGCAGACTTGAAAAAGTTGTACGACGCTGAGGTGAAGATCGCAACGGCCGCTCCCGAGGGTGCCGACAATTTGATCTTTATAGGTAGCTTGGAAACCGATGGCGAAGCAAAACGCTTACTGACAGACGGCGGGCTCAAGCTTTTTACCGAAGATCACGTCGTTCGAACCATAAAAGTTCGAGGGAAGCCGGCGCTCCTTATCGGCGGAGGGACCTCAAGATCTACTTATTGGGCGGCATCCGAATATGCACATGAACTTGGAATTCGCTCGATGCTATTCGGAGACCTGTATCCGGTTAGTCCGCCCAGCTTCTCGCTGGAAGGATTTGAACTAACACTCAAGTTGCATCGTGATCGTTATGGGTTAATTGCGGAAGGATTTCCTTCTGACGAAGCGGCTTGGGGACTGGCAGACCAGAAGCGGCTGCTCCGGCAGCTTGCCCGACTTAAATACAACCGGTTGGTTATTCCTATTCAGTCTTGGCAGCCCTTCGTCCATTTCGAGCAGGAGGGAGTGAAAAAGCAAACGGGTGTCCTTTGGTATGGCTGGCAATTCCCCGTAAGTGGTGATACTTCTGGCCGAGCCGCGTTCAAAGGGGCCAAGGTCTTTGAGAATCCTGATTTCACCGGAAAGGCAACCTATGAGCAGCGTGTGGAAACCGGGCAAGCATTGCTTCGCGGCGTGATCGAAGAAGCGCGCGCATTGGGAATGAACGTCGGACTTTCGATCGACGTACTAAGTTTTCCTAAGGAGTTTTCCGTCGCTCTCTCTGATCCTCGCCCGGTGCCTGAACCCGTCGAATTGGCGGTGCGCCCCGGTCGCGAACAAAATCCAAAAGATGAGAAGTTCCTGCAACTGGCTAAGTTGCAGCTGCGCGCGTACATCGATGCGTATCCGCAACTCGATACGATTTATCTTCCAATCACGGATTTGGAATCGCCACTGACGGCACCTGTTGCCTATGAAAAGCCTCTAGTTCGCAAAGATGGAAGCAGCGTCGAAGTCATTCCGGGCGCTGTGTTTTTCACCGGCGGCGCAAAATCTCCTCATGTGCTGGTCGAGGACTCTAATCAGGATGCGTATTTACAAAGTCGAGTGGGATTCGACCGAGACAACTTTGCCGTGCGTGCGTGCCGTCAAATGGTGACTCCGATTTGCGGTGAAGGAGTGCATCTAGTGGTTTTCAAAGCTCAAATGCAAATCGAAGAGGCAAACAAACTTATTCAAAAAAACGATCATGACTTTGCTTTGCCATCTCCGAACATGATCCTGAAGCACTACGCCAGCTCCGACCCTCCTCCCGAATGGTGGTCCAAAGTCCGTGACAACTATCTCGGGGCCATGAACGACATGTACCGGGCTAATTCGCGGGCTCGCGAAGGGGGGCGGTCGTATACGCTCTATTTGGCCCGCCGCTGCGAGTTTGGGTATGAGTACATGAACTGCGTGGAGGCGACGCGATTGGCGGGGATTGCCAGGTCGAAGAAAGATACCGTCGAGCAGCGGGCGCAGCTTGAAAAGGCCATCGAATCGATGAATAGTGCTTGCTCCGCCCTGGCCGCTGTCGCTCGCGATCAAAGCGATCGGGGGATGATCGCCGTCTGCAATGAGTTTGGGTACAAGGCGTTGCAGAAGGAACTGGAAAAACTGGATGGGGAGTGAAAGCGTTACCGGCGAGCGGCCTGCGTAAGCTGGCCGGTAACACGGACCTGCCAGGTGCCTAAGATTTGTGACAGTCCCGCCTCACCGGCCAGCTTACGCTGGCCGCTCGCCATGAATACCGAACCACTCGTCTATCTCCGCGGCCAGTTTGTCCCGGCCTCGCAGGCCAGCGTGAAAATCTATGATGCCGGCATCGTCCTGGGGGCGACCGTCACGGAGATGACCCGCACCTTCCGCCACCAGCCGTTCCGACTGGAGGAGCACATCGCCCGGCTGTTTCGGTCGCTGAAGTACACGCGGATGGAAACGGGTCTATCACCGGCAGACGTATTGAGCATCAGCCGCGAGCTTTTGGCTCACAACACGGCCCTCATCAAACCCGAGGAAGAACTCGGGCTGATTCACTTCGTCACCGCGGGGGAATACCCCGTTTATGCCGGCTCGGCGGCGAGCGGCGGGCCGATGACGCCGACGGTTTGCGTCCATACGTTTCCGCTGCCGTTCAATCTCTGGTCACAGCGGATGAAGGAGGGGGCCCATGTCGTCACGCCGTCCATCCGCCACGTCCCGCCGCAGTGTTTTGACCCCAAGATGAAGTACCGCAGCCGCATGCATTACTACTTGGCGGACCAGGAAGCCCGGCTGGTCGCTCCGGACGCCATCGCCCTGCTGCTGGACCTGGACGGCAACGTCACCGAAACTAGCGGGGCAAACTTTCTGGTCGTCCAGCGCGGCACGATTGTCTCTCCCGGTCCCCGCAACATCCTGCCGGGCATCAGCCGACAGACGGTCATTGAGTTGGCGACAAAACTGAAAATCCCTTATGCCGAGCGTGATCTGCAGGTTCACGACGTGATGAACGCCGATGAGGCTTTGCTCAGTAGCACGCCGTTTTGCGTGATGCCGGTTACAAAAATCAACGGTTCCTCGATCGCAGACGGAAGACCAGGGCCAATCTTCCGCCGGTTGATTGAAGCTTGGAGCAAAGAGGTGGGGCTGGATATTCTGGGGCAGTTCACCGGGTAGGGTGCATGAGCGCAGCGAAATGCACGCGTGATGCACTCACCATTGGAAAAGGAGAACTCCAGTCGTCCACCGGAATACGCGTGCATTTCGCTGCGCTCATGCACCCTACTACCACGCGGTCCAGCCGCCGTCGATGAGGAGGTTCTGCCCGGTCAGGTAGCTGCTGGCGTCGCTGGCGAGGAAGACAACGGCACCTTTGAGTTCCCAGGGCTCGCCCATCCGCCCCATGGGACTTTTGTTGCAGAGCCGGGCGACCATTTCGCTATTTGCCGATTCCTTGGGAAACGGCCCGGGGCTGAGGCAGTTGACCCGCACGCGGTCCTTGGCCCAGTAGACCGCCAGGTGCCGCGTCATGTGGACGATGCCTCCTTTGAGCGCGTGGTAGGCGACGGGGCTGGCGGCGACGACTCCCTCATACGCTTCTGGATACGAGCCGACGACACCGTACATCGACCCAATCTGAATGATGCTCGCTGCCGACTTTCGCTCGACCGCATGATTGCGAACCAGGCGGGCCAGTTCAAAATAGCCGGCGGCATTGGCGAGATGGCGGGCGAACTCTTCCGCGGTGACGTCGGTCCAATCCTTGCCGAGCGCCTCGTGGCCGTTGTTCACCAGTACGTCAATCCGGCCCGCAAGAGTCGCTGCCTTTTCAAAGGTCGCGGGAAGCGTCTCCGGCTGCATGTGGTCGAGCGCGAGGCCATGGTGGGTGGTTCCTTCTGCTCGCGGCAGCAGCGCAGCAGCCTCTTGGGCTTTGCCTTTGTCGCGACTCGTCAGAACGACCGATGCTCCCGCCTCCGCCAGTCCCCGCGCCATCGCCGAACCCAAATGCCCGCAGCCGCCAGTGAGAAGGGCGACTTTGCCGCGGAGGGAGAAAAGCTGAGGAATAGTCGGCTCATTGGCGGGGCTTGTCATGTGTTCTCCTCAACCGGAATCGTTTGCCAGGTGCCGGTTTCCACACTCTGCAGGGCGGCCAAATTGACCCGCAGTGTCCGCAGTCCGTCGGCCAGCGAGCAGGTCGGCGGCCGCTGGCCTTCCGCGGCATCCAAAAAGAGATTCGCCTGCCGCGTGAACAGCTCATCGCGTTCCAGCGACTTGGAAAGTCCTTCTTGCCATTCTCCCCCCGGCGATGTCATCCACCGCCAGCGATTCTCATGCACGTCGAAACGGGCAGTTCCCCGCTCGCAAATGACCGTGATGCTGGTTTCATTCGGTGCCTGGTGCTGATTGAGGCTGAAGCTCCCCAGCACGTTGCCGTGGCGAGTGAGAATGTGGACCGTGTCTTCCACTTCGACCCCCGGTAGCACTTGATGAGCGGCATCGGCGACGAGACGCGTCACCGGCCCCACGAGCCAATCACCCGCATTCATAAGATGCGTGAGAGCATCCTGAATGGCTCCGCCGCCCGTTGCCCGGTCGCGGTAGTAGATCTCGCGGTAGGCGGGCCGGTAGGTGGGAAAATGCTGGCCGGCCACGACGACGATTTCCACAGGGGGGCCGAACTTGCCGCTCATGATCGCCTGCCGCATATTCGACAGGACCGGATGACTGCGATAAACGTAGGCGACGCCGGCGAACAGGTTTCTCTCGCGCACCAGTGAGATTAAAGGAGCAATCCCCGCTTCGCTCGTGGAGAGCGGTTTTTCGATCAGCAAGTGCAGGCCCTCACTCGCCAGTTTCGTCGCCATCTCAACGTGCAACTGAGCCGGCGTGGCGATAACGGCGATGTTCGGGCGATTCGCGATCCCCTCTTCGAGAGTCGCGAAACCGCAAGCGGGATAGCGGGAGGCAATTGTCTGTCTGAGCGTCTCGTTGACTTCCACAAACGAAACCTCGCACCGCCCCGTCGCCAGGAAGCAGCGGAGGTGCCGCTCCCCGATGGAGCCCGCGCCGACGACGAGGACTTTGTGCATCTCGTTCGCCATAACCTTATGCCCGCTTCTCAAACGTTACACCGAGCGGCCCGAACTTCTTCTGCATCTCTTCCAGGCCGTTCTTCACCATGATGAGGTCGCAGCCGTGGCAGAGGAACCGGCCGCCGAGTTCCATGACCTCTTGCGCGTGCTCGGTGGAGAAGATCGGCATTCCCCAATCCTTGCCCGCCTTTTTGGCCGCCGCGGAGACCTTTTGCATGGCCTCTTTGATGATGGGATGATTCATTTGCCCAGGAATGCCGGCCAGGATGCTGTAATCGCCGGGGCCAAGGAACAGCACATCCACGCCGGGGACTGCCGCCATTTCGTCGGCATGCACGATGGCCGCCGGGTCTTCGATTTGAATGACGACGAACGTCTCGGCATTGGCGGCTGGGAGATATTCGGTGAGCGGCATCATGCAATACGGATTGTCCGGGCCCGCGCCATCAATGCCTCGCTGCCCCTGCGGTGCGAATTTGGCCCACTTCACCACCTCGCGGGCTTCGGCCGCGTTGTCGCAGCGGGGATACATGATTCCCGTGGCCCCGATTTCGAACAGCCGACACATCTTCATGAATTCCCCCTTGGCGGGGCGAATCATGATGTCCGAGGAGCCGACGCGCACGGCCCGGGTGAGGTTTGCCGCCGTCTCTTCCGAGAACTGGTGATGCTCCAAATCGAGCCAGATGCCGTCGAAGCCGAGCAGGCTCGTCAACTCAAACACCTGCGGATCGGGAATGTGCAGCGTGGTGAGCAGCACCGGCTGCTTCTGGCGGAGTTTGGCTTTGATGCGGCTCTTGCGCATGGGAGGCTTTCGGGGGGAGGAATGAGGAGGAAGTGCAAAGTGTAGAGTGTAAAGTGCAGAGTGAAGAGCGGACAGTACTCAGTACTTAGTACTGAGTACTTGGCAATTCCAGCACCACGGCCACGCTGATGCCCGCTTCAACACGCGGAAAGGTGTGCAGAACGATGACCAGGCCGGCGTAGCGAGAGCGAATGTCCGCGATCTTTTTTCCAAGCGGGTCGCAAATCGTACCAAGCGAATCTCCCGCATTGACCTTCTGACCAAGTGCTACCGCCGGCTCAAAAAATCCCTCGCAAGGAGCCGGATGATTGACCTGCATGTGACCGGCACCAGGGCGATCGTCTTCGACGACGAGCGGCTCTGCGACCTGTTTGTTTGCTTCACCTTGCAGCATCCCCAATTCCGCCATCACACCCCGGCAGCCGCGGACATAGGCGGCGACACCGGCGGGGTCGAACCGGCCGCCGCCGAGGTACTCGGCGTAGATGGCGGGGATGTTAGCTTGCCGAGCGATGGAAAGGGAGCGGCCGGGCAAGTTCGGATCGCTTCCCCAGATAATAGGCAGACCAAAGGCCCGGGCCATCCGCCGCTGCTGCTCCAGCACGGCCGGATCGGGATGCATGACATACCCAGTCAACGGCTGCACCATCAGCCGCGTGCCGCCGGTGTGCAAGTCGATATAGAGATCCGCCGTGCGAATGAGCCGCGAGAGTTCAAACGCAATCCGCTCCGTCACGCTGCCATCGGCCCGCCCCGGACAGGTCCGCGCCAGATCCAAGCCATCTTCCGCACCTCGTTGTCCCAGTCGAAAGGCCGGCTCGTTGACGACCGGCACGAGCGTCACGCGACCTCTTATGTCTTCGGGGCGAAGTTCTCCGGCCAGCTGCCGCACCGCCGCCATCGGCTCGAATTCGTCCCCATGCACGCCGCCGGTGATGAGGAGATGGGGGCCGGGATGCTGGCCAACAAATTCAATGATCTGGAGCATTTTTACCGCATGCCGTTCTTGCGTAGCCGCTTGTAGGTGATCAGCATCACGCCCCCTTTCGCATCCTCGTCCGCTTTGAAGTCGGCGGGACGCTCGGCTACCTTCAGGCCATAACAGACCCGCAGTTCGTCCCCCTTGATCTCATAGATGCAGGGAATCGGCTTCCCCTTGTTCTCGCCGACGCTGGTGGTGATATCCATCTCTCGCGGCTCTTTAGTGGCATCCAGTTTCAGCGTTCCCTCGTCCTTCTCCTTGCCGACGACCGTGTTGTACTTGTCCCCCTTGATCGTCAGTCTGATCGACTTCAGCAGTTCTTCCGGCTGCTTCTTCCCGTTGAGTTGCATCAGCACGGGAATCCAATCGCCGGCCATTTTTTGCAGGTCCTTTTCGCTCTCGTCGGCAGCGGCTGGGGAAAGCAGGAGAGCGCAAAACGCGCAGCCAACGGTGGCGATAGCCAGAGTTCGAAACATGGCAGGCCCGTGGAATGGAAAGTTGGGAAACGATTGGAGAGTTCACTGCCAATGTAGGCAATCCAGCCCCAATATGCCAGATTATCGTGGTATGATGGCAATCATTCAAAAAGTCATTTTTCCAGGAGCCCCACCATGCCCCCCTCCTCGCGCCGCGAATTCCTCGCTTCCACTGCCACCCTGGCTGCCGGGGCCGCTTGTGCATCACTCGCGTCCCGCAGCTTTGCCGCGGGCGAACCGCCGGCCATTTCGTTCGGCCTGGTGACCTACATGTGGGGGGCCGACTGGGACCTGCCGACACTGCTGAAAAACTGCAAGAAGACGGGAGTCCTCGGCGTGGAGCTCCGGACTACGCACGCCCACAAAGTGGAGCCGGACCTCGATGACGCGGGCCGCGAGAAAGTCCGCAGCCAGTTCGCCGACAGCGGCGTCACCTTTGTCGGCATCGGCAGCGACGAGCGGTTCGACAACCCCGACCCGGCCAAGGTCAAAGCGGCCATCGAAAAAACGAAGCAGTTCATCCGCCTCAGCCACGACATCGGCGGCTCCGGGGTGAAGGTCAAGCCGGACAAATTCTACGACAACGTGCCGCACGAAAAAACCATCGAGCAAATCGGCAAGGCCCTCAATGAGCTGGGGGAATACGCCACCGGCTTCGGCCAGCAAATCCGGCTGGAGGTTCACGGCCAATGCGCCGAACTGCCAACCATCAAGGCGATCATGGACGTCGCCAAGGACGAAAACGTCGCCGTCTGCTGGAACTCCAACCCCACCGACCTGAAGGGGGACGGCCTGGAGAAAAACTTCGCCCTCGTCCGCAAACGGTTCGGCCAAACGGTCCACGTCCGCGAACTCGACACGCCGGACTATCCTTTCCAGGAACTGATGGACCTGCTCGTCAAAACCAAGTACGAAGGCTGGATGCTCCTCGAAGCCGGCAGCAAACCAGAAGACCGCGTCGCCGCCCTCGCCGCCCAGAAGAAGCTGTTCGACCAGATGCTGAAGAAAGCGGC
>CAYUJE010000085.1:0-4165 GCA_964444865.1 uncultured Pirellulaceae bacterium
AAATCAGCGGCGTTGGCCCCGTAATCAATCAGTTCCGGGTCCACGTTGAGTACCGACAACTGGTCGATCTTGGCGGCATACTTGTTCATCCAGACGCCCAGCTGGGGCATCGTATAGGACGAATTGCCCGCCTTCTGTGAACGGAGGTCGCTATAGAGCTTGTTGATCTGCTTGAAGTAATTCTGCGAGGCTTCGAGGGTTAACTGTTCTTTCGTCTTGGCCTTCTGCTCGGGGGCAATTTCGGGCAGCTTAAGCGATGGGGGGCGGCTAAAGAGAGTGGAAATGCGCAGCATTCCGCTTTGGCCGAGATTGCCTTCCAACATAAAGGTTTTGCCTTTTACGGAAGGCTTCCAGTCCAGGAACTCGTCAATCATCGCGCCGCGTTTGGCAAGCACATGGAGCAGAATTCTCTTGGCGGTTTCCGGTTCCAACTTGATGTCACTAGCAAAGTCCACTCGCACCTTTCCAAAAGGCTTGTCGTCGAAGGTAACCCCAAGCGTTATCCCACGAATGCTAAAGAGCAGGGGGGCTAGTTCGCTGACTTCGAGCTTATGCTCGGCAATAAACTCTTTGGAGGATTCCAGGCTGGCCGAAAGTGATTCTGGGGTGACCGCATCTTCCAAATCCAATGCCAGAATGATCGGCGTGCCCACGTCATTGGCGTAGTGGTAAGCTTCCGTGAGATACGGTGAAAGGCTCATGCTCTTGCGGGCGTCGATATCACGCATCCACCGGGCAACCGCCTGGCGGTTAGCAGGGGCCATAAAAGCGGCTGTCTTTGCTGCCAGCTTGATCAGGTAAGCATCTCTGGGAAGAGCCACCGCCTCGCGCCCGATCACCGTGTCTGCGGTGCCACCCGTCATGGCGACGGCTTTGGCCTGGTTAGGCTCATGATCAAGCTCCATGAGGGCGGCTTCCCAAACGGGGTGCCAAATCTGAAAGTCAAGTTGCATGGGGAGCAACGCCACTTTAGTATCCGGAGGCACAAACGAGATTCCGGAGGAAAAAGCGTGGTCACGCTTTGCCGACCAATTCTCTCGCTTGGCGATGGGGCTGGCCAAGAGCTTGTCGACATTCACAAAGGCAATAGCATTGGTGGAAGAGGGGACTTGCTTCGCGAGTTCTTCGAACTGACCGTGTGCCGAAAGTGCAAAAGAGGCGAGCCCGACAATCGACACCAGGGGAAAGCAATTACGCAGACAAATCACGGAGCACCTCAATTAGTCGAAAAAGATAGAAGGAACTCGATCTGCACTCTGGAAAAGAGTGTCGCGAGGCTCCTCCGATTCTAGCCGGTGGAGGGCGAAATTCAAGTGTTCCGGCAGCCTATTCGTGGCGCAATCAAGCCGGACACTCCTGGCCCATGCGGCCAGGAATCGCTGCCCAAGGCCCTTCTGGTGCGTATGCGCTACTCGTCAACAGAGCACAGTGAGTTGCCGCAAGAGCCGCGGCCAAATCGCCAGGTAAGCCCAAAACCTATCCAATAACCCATGATCGATGTTTGCGTGGCGTCACCTAATTGCTGGCTATCACGGAACATGCCGCCGGCCATAAAATCCATGTCTACGCCGGGAAGCACATCCATCATCCCGATGCCCCCCGAAATCCGGTGCTGGCTTGTGACTGCCATCAGTCCCTGCGAATAGCGCACAGCTCGCAGTCCGCCCGGTTGAATGACACCGCCCAGATTCGGGCCGGGTGATTCGTCCAACGGGTTTTGGGCCCAGGCGTAGCCAGCCCGCAGACGATAGTTACCAATGGAGTACTGAGTACCGAATTGCACAACCCATTGGTTGTTGTATATGGCTTTAAAGAGATCGGCATCGTCCCACATTTTATAGAGCACATCGACCGCCAGCAGCAGATTGCCGTCCATCAAGGCGTCATTTCCAAGGCCAAAGCCAAGATTCTGCGGAAGCTGTACATTCACGTCCGTCGATGTCTGCCCCACACCAGGATTAAGGACAAAGGCGTTGTCAAAACGAAAGGATTGTTCCGACTGATAATAGGCACCAACGGTAGTAAAGTCCGTGAGTTGATAGTTCGCTCCCAGAGTTCCGCGCAGCGCATAGTCTGGCGTCATCCCCCCGATTCCAACAAAGGGACCGTCAAAGAAAGCAATCCCCATTGCCGCACTGGCCCCCAGCGAAAGTCTTTCGGTGACATCGATGCCGATGGTCACTGGCATCGAAAAGATCACCAGTCCAGAATTGGTTCCATGGCTTTCTGGCACGTGCCTAAAATCCACCATCCCTCCGCCGGTTGTCACAAAGCCCATACCCAGAGTCACGGGCAAGCCGTATTCGTTTAGTTCCTGAGTAATGCCAATATTTCCTCCTGGAGTTCCGGGAGCTGTGGACTTGGCAGAAAATGGATCGATTAACGAGGGGCCGATAATCGGAATGGGGGCGGTCTGAGTGAGATTGAAAGTCGGTTCGGCCCAGGCTCCACCGAAAATAAACTGAGTTCCTTTGAACTGTGTTATCGACGCCGGATTGCCGTTGATTGCCGAAGCCAGATCTTGCGGACGCGCGATGCTAGCACCCGCCATCGCGCCGGAAGCCGGCATGAGCGTATTGTGAGTTTCCACTCCAAATGTCTGGGCTTGAGCCGAGCGGCCTGTCAAAACAAGGAGTGCGGCGAACAAAGCGAGCGTATACAGGCAAAAGCGGGCCATAGACTTCTCTTCCTTGAGAAATGGCAAAACATCCGTGTCTTTCGGCTAAATCGGCTCATTTGCCGCCAAATGCGCAGGCAAATCCCGCAACCGGCACAGCTTATCATTCGTGGGGATTTTTCTTGATGGATGTGTCAGCAAAAGGACCAAAAGGGCGGGGGTCATTTTGGCATCATTGGCTCTTCCAGCCGGACCATCAGCCATTGCTGCGTTTGGCCATCGGCGAAATGGATAAGGGCGGGGACGGTGTCCTGGGTGAGGTTGGAGAGACCGGTTTCGACGATGGGTGCCTGCTTGCCTTTTACGCACCAGGCTACACGCTGACTTTTTTTGTCCGCCATCCCTTCAATTGCCTCGGTTTTGCCGGTGGATTTGTTGTCGAGATTGCCAGAGATGACCCCTTCCTTGCTGATCGCCAGTTGAACGAAGAGCGAAGGTGGCGAGCCGGAGGCCTCGCCGTCTTGCGTCAAGGCAAACACACCGAGCGGCATCCACTCAGAATCCTCAGGTTTGGTGTCGGGCGCGCTGGTGGCCAGCGTGGTGGCTTGCTCGGCATATTCATCGGCGGTGGCGACCTGCGTGTCGCCGTTATAGACGGCACCGTCCTGGTAGTAGACGTTGTCACCGTAGTTGTAGTAGACCGGTTCGGCTGAGCCGTATCCAACCCAGGGAGTGATGAGAGCCCACGTCGCCCAGCGGTAAGGGCGATTAATTCGCCAGGCTGCCCAATTGGGATGGTCCGTCCAAAAATCAAGGCGAGGATAATTCGACGCGACCTGGCCCCGCAATTCATCACGGCGCTGACCGCGGTTGTCTTGCAATTGCTGGCGGTTTTCCACGCGCGAGGGGCGATTATCGGCGAAGCCTTGCCGACGATCCTGGCGGTTATCGACACCGGGTCGTGATTCCGCACCTGGCCGGCTGGCGATGTTGCCCGCACCGGGACGAGTCGCAGGAAGCGTTGAAGGACGGGCAAAGCCGCCCTCGTGGAGAAAGTCTGCTGCCGCACCTCCGGCACCAGGTCGAACGGCGTTTCCGCCGCCAGCGACGCCTGTGGAGGGACGCGGTACATCGAGGAAATTATTGAGTTGGCCTTGTGTCGGACGGGTTGCGGGGCGAGTTACGGCCCCACCCCCTGGCATAGGTCGCGTGACGGCACCAGTGCCTGGGCGAGGGCCTGCGCCGCGACCCGCTTGTGGACGATTGACCGCCCCCGTGCTGGGTCGACTCATGGAAGGGGAACGGCCCGCCGCCGGCGAGGGTCTCGAAACAGCGCCGCCGCCACCAATACCCCCGCCGCCACCGACACGTGCTCCGCCACCTCCCCCGCCACCCACTCGCCCTCCTCCGCCACGGGCCAGCAAGTCTCCCGCCAAGATACCGATTGCCGCAACGACGATGAGAGTCAGCCATTCTCGCTTCATGATGTCACCTGGTTAGTTGTTCTGATTCGGATTGCCCAGTTGGGGCCTACTCGGGGGTTACTCG
>CAYUJE010000085.1:4265-8520 GCA_964444865.1 uncultured Pirellulaceae bacterium
TACTCGGGGGTTACTCGCGGACGATTTTGACTTCGTTGATATTTGGCAAGAGCTCGCCGGAGACGGTCCGCTCAGTCGTTTGCCAGGTGAAGGAGTCCCTGTCCAGCGGCTTGATGATATTCACCATTGTCGCCGTTTTCCCATCCGCCAGAACCCCCTTGTTGTGGACGTACCAGCGATCTTTCTTGAGCGTCCAGACGGCTTCGGCGAAGCCGCCGTCGGAGTCGAATGTCCACGAGCGGATTTGCTTGGCCGCGGCGTCCCAGCCAATGACTTGCATTCCCGACATGTCGACCTGGTCACCCACGGTGACCGTGAACGAGCGTGTTAGAAAGTTGCGGTTTTTGGTCCAGTTGCACTCGGTTTTGACGCTGGAATTGTCGTCATCGTCGATCCAACTGCCAACCATCCACTCAAGCTCCTTCAGGTGCTCATAGTGGGTGGGAATGATTTCGGGTGCTTTGTCGGTCACACGATCAAGCAGCCATTTGCCGTCCCGTTTGACATATACCGCGGTGTATTCGATAACCTCGGGAGTCCCCTTTGCAGCGACAAGGCTGGCCGTGCCGTGTTCGACGGCGACGTTGGGAGAAAGAAGCTGGACTGACTGTGTGCTCACTTCGATCTTAAGGCTCGGCTGTGTCTTGAAGATCGCTGTGAATTGCTCGGCAATTGCCTTCTGCCCGACAACCTCTTCGCCGGTAATTCGGTTGATATAGACGGCCTCCGGCGACCATTGTTCCGCCAGTGCTTTGGCGTCGTGCTTGTTAAATGCCTCAACGTAAGCCGCCACCGCTTTCTTAATCGCCGCATCCGCCGCAGGGGGGTCGGCGGACTCCTGAGCCTCCGACCTGTTTGCCAGTGTGGCGATTGCCATTGCGAGCAGAAAAAACCAATGCCGTTTCATGGTAGAGAATCCACTTTGATAGATTGAAAAGCCAAATCGGTTCGTTGAAACTGGTTATTTTACGTCGATCGTCACCTTGTTGATTTTGCCGGTGAATTTGTTATCCCCTTCCTTGTAATCGCTCGACACTGGGGTTTCACCATCCTTGCCCACATCGATTCCTTCGTCCACGGAGAACGCATATCCTTGCGTCCTTTCGAGCTTTGCTTCTGCAACTTTTTCACCGTTCACCAGGATCACACCGGTCCCCCCCTTTGCCAGCCCTCCGCCATCGTAGGTGAACTCGAAGCGAATGGTGGCCTTGCCCGCAGGAACCTTTTTGGATGACGCAACCTTGGTCGTATTCATACCCAGGTAATTGTAAGCGTAGATCGGTTTTCCGTCCTGCAAATAAAGGCTCCAGCCTCCAAAGCGGCCGGCCTGCGCCAGAATGACGCCATTCGCCCCTTCTTCCGGAATTACGACATCAGCGGTGATGGAATGGGAGCGATTCTTGACGTTGATGAAAACGTTTTCCGACATGCCCGTCATCCCTTCAAAGACCGTGAGAGACGTCCGCCCAGCCATGAGGTCGGGACGTCCGACCAGAGCGGCATTGAAGCGCTCCAATGACCGATCATCCAGGGGAAGAACATGGTACTTGACTGCTTCCTTCAAAAACAATTCCTGCAGCTCTTTGAGCTTTTCCGGATTCTTCGCGGCAAGATCATTGGCGGAACTGAAATCCTTTTCAACGTGATAGAGTTCCCACTTGTCTTCCGTGAAGGGGCGTCGCACCTGGAATTCCCAAGCCGCGCGGTGAACCGTGTGGGCCAGCCAGCCATCGTGATAGATGCCACGATTGCCAAAGATTTCGAAGTACTGAGTCTTGTGGCGGTCCGGGGCTTTACTGTCCGCGAAGGTGTAAACCATGCTCACCCCTTCGATGGGGGTTTGAACATTCCCGTCCACGACCTTTGGTTCCGGCAAGCCAGCTGCTTCCAGGATGGTCGGGGCGATGTCGATCACATGGTGCCATTGCGAACGCACTTCCCCTCGGGCGGCAATGCCCTTGGGCCAGTGGACGGCCATTCCGTTACGGGTACCGCCGTAGCTCCCCGCAATTTGTTTGGTCCAAGTGAAGGGTGTATCCCCGGCCACTGCCCAACCGGCAGCGTAGTGGCAATAGGAATTGGGGCCACCAAGATCGTCATAGTGCTTGAGAGTCTCTTCAATGGACTCGGGCACGCCATTGAAATAGGTCATTTCGTTGAGGAGACCGTTCATGGTACCTTCAGCGCTCGCGCCGTTGTCCCCGACGATGTAGAAGACCAAGGTGTTGTCCAATTGGCCCAAGTCTTCGATCGCTTGCACCAACCGCCCAATTTCAAAGTCGGCATACTCTCCATAGCCGGCGAAAACTTCCATCTGGCGTGCAAACAGCTTCTTTTCATCGGCGCTCAACTTGTCCCAGTCCTTGATGGCTTCCGGCTTAGGGGCGAGCTTGGTTCCAGGGGGGACGACGCCAAGCTTGATCTGGCGAGCGAGGGTCTCCTCTCGAAGCTTGTCCCAGCCCTGGTCAAACTTCCCCTTATATTTGGCGATCCACTCCTTGGGGACATGGTGCGGCGCGTGCGTGGCACCCGGCGCGAAGTAAGTGAAAAATGGCCGGTCGGGTGTCAAGGACTTCTGATATCCGGTCCATTTGATGGCCTGGTTGGCCAAATCGGTCATCAAGTGATATCCAGGCGTTTTGGGAACTTCGATCCGGTTTAATCCCTCATAAAGGCCAGGAGACCATTGGTTGGCTTCGCCACCGATGAACCCGTAAAATTTGTCAAAACCGCTGCGAGTTGGCCAGCGGTCGGTGGGGCCGGAGGGGCTGACTTCCCACGCGGCTGTTTCGTGTGACTTGCCGAAGGCGGCTGTGCTGTAACCATTGAGCCGCAACATTTCGGCGAGGGGAGTGACGCTATTGGGGCGTTGTCCGGTCTGGCCGGGAAACGATGTTGCCGTTTCCGTGATAGAACCCATATTTCCCACATGGTGATTGCGGCCGCTTAAGAGAGCCGCCCGAGTAGGTGAGCAGAGGGCCGTTGTGTGGAACTGGTTGTATTTTAGGCCCCCTTTGGCCAATCGCTCCAGCGTCGGCATGTGGATCGGACCGCCGAAGGCGCTCGACTGACCGAAGCCCATATCGTCGAGAAGTACAATGAGCACATTGGGGGCGCCAGCGGGTGCCTTTACTTGAAACCGGGGAGGAGCTTTGGCGTTTCTCGCGTCGAGTATCGTAATCGGCTTTACCTTGGGCTCCGTGATTGGAAGTACGGTTCGGTCGAAAATGTCCGCAGGAGCTTTGACGGAAGTTTTGTCCTGCGCGACCGACTGAGAGCTCTTTTGGGTATTTACCAAAAACCAGCCCAAAAAAGCCCCGGCGGTGAGCACCAGTGCAACGGCACAAAGGGAATTTCGAAACATGCTTTTGACTTTCAAGGATGTGGAAACAAGTAAGTTTCGGGAATGCTATCACTCGACTGGCAAAATAGCGGCTTGGCTCCCAGTATTCTTTTCCCGACCGAAATAGAACGTATTAGCAGCCGAGAATTCGCTACTGCAGTCGTTGTCAAAGCAACCGTGATAGACCGAATGGAATGAAACAATTTTGACAAACGCCGCGCGGATTGGAAAGTACCCCGCGAATTGAATTAACATTTTCACCATGATGCCCTATCGCGTTCAAAACTTGGGGTAGCAGCGTCGCTCGCGAGAGCGTGGGCGGATCCGTCAAGTGAGAATCCAAATCAACGCCTAGCGACCTTGGCTTCGCCCAAACGATTTCTTGAGATTTCACTAGTTCAAGGTGCATCAAATGGTTACCAAGATGGAGGCTAGGTGTAAGGAGGTACTTGCCCATCCCAATTTCGAGTTTAACGCAATTCGCGGATTGCGGATGCTGTCGACTTGTTTTGTACTGCGGCATGGAGGCCCTACTTGTTAACCGGCACCGAATGCCTCACAACCGACTCGCAAGTTCCATCATTTCCGCGAGAATCATACACGTAGCTCCCCAAACGCGGTGTTGACCGATTTGGATGTGCGGAGCGCAAAAGGTGACGCCCCTGCGGTGGATGAAGTGCGACGAATGATTTTCGGGTGCAAGGAGCGCCTGCAGTGGAATCTCGATTAGCTCGGCGACCTCTCCAGGGCTCGGCAGAAAGTTCGGGCGGGTGGGACAGATCGCCAAGAACGGCCTGATGTAAAAATTGCTGTTAAAGACGAAAACTGGCGTCAGTGGGCCAATAACATCAATACCCTCTCGACTGGCACCGAGTTCTTCTTCAAACTCTCGCAAAGCGGCTTGGTTCGGTG
>CAYUJE010000085.1:8620-21428 GCA_964444865.1 uncultured Pirellulaceae bacterium
CCATTCCCATCCATCAAACCCTCGAATCGTCGCATTTCGCCAAGCTCGCCTAAAGTGCTGCACTTTGGCCTTCAAGCTGTCGGTTTTCTTCATTCTACACCGACTTGTCCCAGGCCCCGTCGTTACTGCATTTGGATTGGACTCAATTCCAAAAGTACTTGGGAGTGGAATTCGGTGCGCGGCCTGCGCTTGCGTTGCAAGATAGTTTTTTGGAATTCTTCCAGAACCCCCTCCTGCAGCATTGTTGAGCACTCATGCCGGAAAACCTTGCTCCCCGCTGGCTGCGAAGCTACACTCAACCGCGAGGGGGAGGCGCTCTACATGTGGGATTTCTGGTCCCAACTCTTCGAAACCAAAGGATTCAACAGCCACGGGCACGAGGGGACCGCTTGGACCGCGGGGATGGGGCTGACCTACATTGCCGCCGACCTGGCGACCTGGATGGCGCTTGCGCTGATACCTACGCTCCTCATTCTTAACGCGTTGCGCCGGAGGAAGTCCGGCTTTCCGCCATGGCTGTGGTGGTTGCTGGCATTTTTGTTGGTGGGAAGTGTCGTGCATTTGCTCGATGCGTTCTCATTCTGGTGGCCGGCCTACCGTTTGAAGGTGGTGGTGAAAATCCTGATGGCCATTTTCAGTTGGGGAACGGTCATTGCCCTCTATCCTTTGCTCCCGCATTGGTTAGCTCACAAAAGTGATGAGGAATTTCAGGCTCAGGTTGCAGCTAATCAACAGACCAAGAATGCTTTGCTAGAACAGACCGCTGTTCATAAGTCGCTATTGGAAAGTCTGCCGCTGCACATAATACGCAAAGACTTGAGAGGGCGTTTTGTCGACGCCAATCAATTGTTTTGCGATACCCTGGGGAAGCCGCTTCACGAGATTATCGGCAAGACGGATTTCGAATTTTACCCCGCCGAACAGGCAAGCAAATACCGTCGGGATGACGAGCAGGTGCTGACCACCGAAAAGACCCTAGAAGCCGTCGAGGATTACTTCCATACCGAAGACGGCCACCGCTCGTATATGCAGGTCTTTAAGGCACCCGTGCGCGATGCGAACGGCAAGGTAATCGGCGTGCAATGTATGTTTTGGGACGTGACGGCCCGAATGGAAGCAGAAAATGCCGTTCGTCAAAGTGATGCCCGTTTCCGTCGGTTGGTGAATTCGCCTCTGTTCGGCGTGTTGGAAGCGAACCTGGATGGACGCATACTGGGTGCAAATGATGCCTTATTGGAAATGATCGGCTACAGCCGGGCCGAGTTGGAGTCCGGCCAACTACGCTGGGATGTTATCACACCAGCCGATCACAGGGCCAGCGATGAACGGGCAATTGCGCAACTCCGCGAGACGGGAACGTGCTTGCCGTTTGAGAAGGAGTATCTGCACAGGGCTGGGCACCGCATCCCCATTTTGGTTGGCGTAACCATGCTGGAGGGTTCTACCACGGAATGTATTTGCTTCGTCGTGGAAATCACGCGGCAAAAGCAAACCGAACACGAACTGAAGGTCGCCCGCGATGCCGCCGATTCCGCGAACCTGGCCAAGAGCCAGTTCCTGGCCAATATGAGCCACGAGGTTCGTACACCCATGAACGCCGTCATTGGCATGACCGAATTGGTGCTGAATTCTCCGCTCACACCCAAACAGAGCGAATACCTGAAAATGGTGCTCCTCGCAGGGGAATCGCTTCTGGCGATCATCAACGACATTCTCGATTTTTCCAAGGTGGAGTCGGGAAAAATCGAACTTGAAAGCGTGCCCCTGCGATTGCGAGAAAGCATCGGTGATGCCGTCAAAACGCTGGCACTTCGAGCCCATGCCAAGGGCCTGGAATTGGCCCTGGACATCCATTCGGATGTTCCGGAATGGGTGCTGGGAGATGCGGGTCGTTTACGGCAAGTCGTCATCAATCTCGTCAACAACGCTATTAAGTTCACCCTTGCGGGCGAAGTCGTGGTGGAACTCTGCTTGCAAGCGAAAAGGGAAAGCGGCTGGGAATTGCTGTTCTGCGTTCGCGATACCGGCATTGGCATTCCTCCTGACAAGGTCGATCGGGTCTTTGACGCCTTCGAACAGGCAGACACTTCAACGACTCGCAACTTTGGCGGAACTGGTCTTGGCCTCACAATTGTCCGCCGTCTGGTTGAGATCATGGGCGGAAGAGTTTGGGTGGAGAGTGAAGTCGGCAAAGGAAGCAAGTTTTTCTTCAATCTGTTCTTGAGCGAGTGTCAGAACCCTCCGGCAGTTGACGAAACCCCGCGCAGGGTTGCCGTCAACGGCACCCGCGTGTTGATCATCGACGACAACGCCACCAACCGTCGCATTCTAGAAGAGGTCGTAACCAGCTGGGACATGATTCCAACGGCGGGGAACTCGGTCCAAGAGGCCCTGGAACTTCTCCGCGAAGCCTGTAGGGCCGGTCGGCCGTTCGAATTGCTGCTGACGGATATCAATATGCCGGGGCGAGACGGCTTTGACTTGATTGCCAAGGTTCGCAAGGACAAAAATATCTCGAAAACAATCATTATTGTTCTCACCTCGGGCGAACGCTCCGATGATGCTCGCAAATGCGACAGATACAAAGTGGCTCAGCGGTTGCTCAAACCGGTCAAGCAGTCCGAACTATTTGATGCCATTGTCACGGCTATGGGTGGAGAAGATGACGAAGACGCAGCAAGCGTGCATGACGAAACGCCCCCAGCGACACGACCCCTGCGCATCCTTTTGGCCGAAGACAGCCTGGTCAACCAAAAGCTGACCGTGGGATTGCTTGAAAGACATGGCCACGAAATTACCGTGGCAAACAACGGGCAGGAAGCGATTGACGCTCTCCGCGGAAGCCCGTTTGACATGATCCTGATGGACGTGCAGATGCCTGAATTGGACGGCCTGGCGGCCACGCGACTAATCCGCGAACGGGAGAAACAGTCCGGAAGCCGCCGCATTCCAATTATTGCCATGACGGCCCATGCCCTGAAAGGAGATCGCGAACGCTGCCTGGCGGCCGGGATGGATGAATACGTCAGCAAGCCTATTCGGGAACAGCATTTGCTGACGGCGATGAGACTGGTGGTGGGAGAAGATTTGACGGAATCGGTCAGTCGAATCCAGTCGTATAACACGGAAGAAAATCCGCCCGCTAAGATCATGGATTGGGACGAGGCTCTCAAAACCTGCGGAGGCGACCACGCGTTGCTTCGTGATATTGTGGAGGCGTTTCTGGAAGAGGGGCCTCGCCGCGTAGCGGAAATCCGGAAGGCCATCGATACCACCGATTTTGAGCTGCTGGGGCGGGCAGCACACACCATTAAAGGATCCATGCGGTATTTTAAGGCTCAAACAGTGTTTGAATGGTCCCACGCCTTGGAGCAACGTGGTCAAGAGAATACCTTGGATGGGGCGGAAGAGATTTTTCTTTTGCTGAGGCAGGAGTTGGCAAAACTGCATCCGATTCTGGTAGACTATGTACAAGGCCGCGGTGGACCGCGGTAGACTTGATAGCCACGGACGGACCCGAGCAGTCTCGCACGGGGATATTTCGTCATGGCAAAAATTCTTGTTGTCGATGATTCCGCTGTGGATCGCCGTTTCGTCGGCGGACTTTTGCAGCGAGAAACTAACTATCTTGTCGAGTTCGCGGAAGATGGTGCGGATGCGTTAACGAAGATTCGCCAGGCTGCGCCGGACATCATCGTTACCGATTTGCAAATGCCCAATCGCAACGGGCTGGAACTCGTCTCCGCGGTCCGTCTGCATCATTCTGGCATTCCCATTATCCTGATGACCGGCCACGGCAGCGAAGGGCTGGCGGTGGAGGCCTTGCAGCGTGGAGCGGCTGGATACGTTCCCAAGCCGCAGTTGGGTGAAAGCCTGCTCGATGCCGTGGGCCAGGCGCTTTCTCTCGCGCAAGCCGACAGTACTTATGAACGATTGATTGCCTGTCTTCATGAATGCGAATTTGACTTTGAACTGGACAACGATCCGGAACTTGTCGACGCCTTGGTGGACCTCGTCCAGCAAATGGCCACCGGCATGGGGCTCACCGACGCGACCGGCCGCTTTCGCCTGGGTGCCGCGGTGAAGGAAGCAGTGCAGAATGCCATTTTCCGCGGCAATCTGGAACTGACTTATACCGAAGCCGTTGACGTTCGCGGCGACCTGAAAGACGAACTCATGCAGATTGTTCTGGAGCGTCGCATGCAGTCCCCGTATTCCGATCGCCGCGTCCTCGTGCAAGTCCGCATGAACACGCAGGAGGCACGTTTTGTGATTCGCGACTCCGGGAACGGTTTTCAAGGCGCCAGCCAACCTTTCTCCCCAACGACTTCCGGAACACTGGATTCTCGTGGGGGACGAGGTCTGGTGCTGATGCGGGCTTTCATGGATCAAGTGATTTTTAATGATCAAGGCAATGAAGTGACACTTGTCATGCGGCGTGAAGCCGTTGTTGATTGACCTCTCTCTCCTTCCACTCGGACTGGAACCGAGGAACCAAGTTATGCCTACTGTTCTCGTGGTCGATGATTCGGCAGTGGATCGCCGTCTCGTTGGCGGAATGCTGGCCAAGTCTCCCGGCATTGATGTGGATTTTGCTTCAGACGGCAGGGAAGCACTGCGTAAAGTGCAGGCCAGTCCGCCGGCGTTGGTCATCACCGATCTGGTGATGCCGGAGATGGATGGCTTGGAACTGGTTTCGGCCATCGTAAGCCAGTATCCGCAGGTCCCCGTCATTTTGATGACCGGCAAGGGGAGCGAGGATATTGCCGTGAAAGCCCTGCAAGCCGGGGCCGCCAGCTACGTGCCCAAGACGGCACTACATCACTTGCTGGTGGAGACGGTCACCGACGTGCTCGCGATGACCAAGAACATTTTCATGCGCCAGCGGCTGATTGAGTTTCTGAAGACGGGAAGGTTCGCTTTTGTTCTTGCAAACGACGCGGACATGATCCCCACGCTCATCAGCTATGTGCAGAATATCGTGATTAGCATCGGACTGTGCGATGAAGCCGACGTGATCCGCGTCTGTATCGCCTTGGAAGAGGCGCTTCGCAACGCTATGTTTCACGGCAATCTGGAAATTACTTCCGAACAACGGGAAGGGGACGCGGCTGTCTATGCGGATCTTCTTGCCAGTCGCACCAGTCAGGATCCCTGGCAAAGTCGGCGGTTGCACGTGGAAGTATCCGTCTCCAAAGAGCGGGGCGTGTTTGTCGTTCGAGACCAAGGTCCAGGATTCGATCCAACGAAACTCCCGGACCCCACCGATCCGGCCAACCTGGAAAAGGTCAGCGGTCGAGGCTTGCTTTTGATGAGAACCTTTATGGACGATGTGCAGTTCAACGCAACGGGCAACGAAGTCACGATGATAAAGATAAAGCCCGCGGTTTCTGATGGAGTTGCCGTATGAACGAGGAGAAGCATGTTCGTCTGGAGTCGGCTGGAGAGACGTTGATTGTCACACCGCTCTGTACGTCTAGCCGCTTCACCGAAGATGAGGTTCTGGGGGAATGGAATCGGGTTCTTAACAGGGTTGAAGATGAGGATGTACAGCGAGTGTTGGTGGATCTGGGTCATATCCCTTATTTTGGATCAACACTGCTGGACTGGATTGTGCAAATGTGGCGGCGCCTCCAGGAAAGGGAGGGCGCACTCGCCATCTGCAATGCCTCCAAGGTGGGTCGCGAAGTTCTCTTGATCGCCCGCTTCGATAAACTCTGGAGGATTCACGATTCGAGGCAGGACGCATTGGATTCATTTGGCCAGGCCTGAAATTATGTACGACTTGCCACAGCCAGGAATCGGGGGGCACGTCCTTGGACTATTCCCCGCCAAACCGTAAACTTTGAACATTAGCTTTCAACCTTGAATCCTTAACGCTCGCCATGCCCAGCCGAATTCTGATTGCCGACGACAACCAGCCGAACCGAGAGTTGCTGGAAGCCTATCTGGCGGAAATCGATTGTGAGGTCGCAACCGCTGTTGATGGGCAAGACACGCTCACCAAAGTAAAGTCCTTCCAGCCGGACCTGGTATTGCTCGACGTCATGATGCCCAAACTATCTGGATTTGAGGTCTGCCAGAAAATAAAGGCGGACCCGGTGACCCGCAAAGTCATGATCTTGATGGTGACTGCGCTCAACGAGTCCGGCGACATCGAGCGTGCCGTGAAGGCAGGCACCGATGACTTTCTTTCCAAGCCCGTGAACAAGATCGAATTGATCAAACGGGTGCAGAACATGCTCCGGCTGAAGGATGTGACCGACGAACTGGAACGATTGCGCCGGTATATCGAGGGGATGGACGATAGCGATAGCCCGCCGAAAAACTAACGACTCGCGGTGGGCTAGAGACTTTTCTTGCCTTACGTTGTTCCGTGGCAATGGGCCGTTTTTCCCAAGATAAATCGATCTTGACCCATTTTCCGAGATGGCATATTCTCCCCCCATCACTGACGTGGAAAGTGATTTCCGCGGCCGGTGATTACGAATCACGCATAAGCTGGCACGCAGCCGAGTCCGCACCTGGAGCAGGTTCCCTGGAACTTGTCTCTGCGGACCACGCGAGGCTCCCCAAGCATGGAGGCGAAGGGACCTGGCGGTAACTGCCTGCGGCTCGCGGGCACGGCGCGCATGGATGCGCAGCCGCTGACCGTCCAATCGCTCCCGGCATCAACGAAGTCCTAAGCCCCCCTGGGACCCGTTGCTTCCGGGGGCCTTTTTTTTGCGCGGAGACAGAGAGCGACGGGCGGACCACCCGTCGTTACGAAACGGCCGAGGCCGCCTTTTGCTCCGCCAGCGCGCTCGCAATCCTGCCCGTCAGCACGTTCAGTCCTTGGCCCGTGACCGACGACATGAGCAGCACCTCGCGTCCCGTTTCCTCGGCAATCAAAGCCTGCAATTCGGCTGCACCAGGGAGTTCGGCTTTGGTGACGGCAATGATTTCTGGGCGTTCGCCGAGTTTCGTATCGTACTGGGTCAGTTCATCCCGAATTGTGCGGTAATTCGCCAGCGGATCGCTGCCATCCATGGGCATTGGCTCCACGAGATGGACCAGAATGCCGGCTCGCTCGATGTGCCGCAGGAATTCGTGCCCTAACCCTGCGCCGGCGTGCGCGCCTTCAATCAACCCGGGAATGTCCGCCATCACGAACGAGCGATCTTGATCGATGGTGACGATGCCCAAATTAGGATGCTTCGTGGTGAACGGATAATCGGCGATCTCTGGCCTGGCCCGCGTCAGCCGGGAAAGGAGCGTGCTCTTGCCTGCATTTGGCTTGCCAATCAAGCCGACGTCCGCAATGACCTTGAGTTCGAGAATGATAGCGCGGCGTTCGCCTTCGCCTCCCGGTTCGGCTTCACGGGGAGCGCGGTTTACGGAAGTCTTGAAGGAAAGGTTTCCGCGGCCCCCTCTTCCACCCTGAGCGGCGATCACGCTATCGCCATCTTGCGTCATGTCTTTGAGGACGAAGCCTCCCTTGGCGTCGTAGATGATCGTTCCTGGTGGAACCAGGATGGTCATATCCTTCGCGCTCTTGCCGTACCGCATGTAGCCACTGCCGTGGTTGCCGCTTTCGGCCTTCCAATGCTTGTGGTGTGCGAGGGCCGCCAGGTTGTTGACGCCGTTCTTGGCCAGGATAATCACACTGCCGCCGTCTCCGCCGTCTCCGCCGTCCGGTCCACCATTGGGGACGTACTTCTCGCGCCGGAAGCTGACGCAGCCATTGCCGCCTCGGCCCCCCTGGATTTCGATTTGTACGCGATCAACAAACATGAATGGTCAGTCAAATCTTTCAAGAACAAAAAAAGGACGCTCCCACAGTCGGAGAGCGTCCCTGCAAGTTGTATTTCAATCAATTGCTAGTTCGCGGCAGTGTCGGCCAAAACGTTGACCCGGCGGCCTTCCTGATCGAACTTCACCGTGCCATCTACCAGGGCGAACAGCGTGAAATCCTTGCCACAGCCGACATTCCGGCCGGGGTGAAATACCGTTCCCACCTGACGAACGATGATTGTGCCGGCAGTTACCGCTTCGCCGCCAAAACGCTTGACACCGCGCCGCTGGCTTTGGGAGTCGCGTCCATTGCGGCTGGATCCTTGACCTTTCTTATGCGCCATCTCGAAAGCTCCAAATGTCGAATCCACAGGCGGGTCGCCTGCGGGATTATTCTGGGAAACCCCCAAAACTACCGGTAAATCCAGAGATGGTCAAGAGGCTTATCGATTCCGTGCTCCGTAAAAATCTTCTTCTGCAGGTCGGAATAAATTCCCTTCTCCTGGTCGGAATCCCCATCCAGACGCACGCCATAGCGGATTTCTTCTTCGTCTTCTTCCACCGTGTCACCCGGCCGCCAGAAATTCAATTGCAGCGTTTTCGTGGTGAATTTGCGGCCCGTTCCAGGAGGCGAACCCTTTTTGAAGGCCCCCGGCGGGTCCTGGAACTTGAACGCATTGGTCAGCCCCTGCGTGTAGACCGTAAAATAGTCAATCCGCGGATCGATCTGTTCCCAGGTCACCACGCCCCACACGCTCTTGTCGATCCGCTCTTCCGATAGTGGAACATCCACCGTGCTGATCGAAATCGAATCGTGCAGTACCAGATCCTTCTCGCCAGGAAATTCGCGGGCCTTAATCGGGGCCAGAGCTGCGGGGATAATGCGGTCCAAATACTCTTTTTTGTATTCCTTCGATTCGAGCACAAAATGCGGAATGAACCGGAGTTTCACGGCCTGCTGCACGGGGTTTCCCATATCATCCTTGACGATCGCCCCGTCGGGGCCGAGCTTCCCTTCGGTCAATTCCGTGACCGGGGTCATTTTGTAAGTCGTGTGCGGAATCGCGTCCGCGACGAGGGTCTTTTCCTCCGTCACCTGAAAGTGGCCCCCGTTGTTTTTCACCCGATAAACCATGTACCAAATCAATTTCCGCTCCATTTTGCCTGTTGGCTGCGGAACATCAACCAGAATCATCCGCATCGGCTTGAAGGCGAACTCCAGGTTCCAAATGCCGTGGCGGAGCGTGACTCCTTTAGCCTTCTCAAAGACCGTGGCGGTCTTCGCTTCAAACTTGGGTTCATAATCCAGGTTGTCGATGTTGATCGGCACCTCGACGAGCGGCAGGGGGCCGTCCCAAGTCTCGTTCTCTTCCGGCTCGGGGGAAATGACCGTTAGAATTCCCGGCGCCAAAGGACGTTTTGGCTGAATGTCTTGGGCCGACGCCAGGCTGGACCCCAAAACGAAAAGTCCCAGAACGGCAACAGCCGACAAGGCTAACGACAGTTTTGTTTCGATTTTGTTCATAAAAGTGAATCGGGAGGTCCGCGCGAAATTCTTCCCGTGTTTAGCGCCAATTGGCCTTAGCCCTTCATTGTACTTGCCCAGCTTGCCCAGGGTCAACAAATTCTACTTCGCTCCGCCAAAATCCCCCAGCCGTCGGCTTGGTCCGGTTATAGGGGGTCTTCAGGCCAGGATTGATCAGATTATTCATGATTCACAACTCGTTTTTGGAGCTGTCTTCGAATGACTTAGTCGCCGCAAATCCTTGCCGCGTCACCCTTTACGTTATTGACGTTTTTCGAGTTGCCTTGAGTCTTGGCAGTTCTTGATTCATGGCCCGTCACCCAGTCTCCGCGAACTCGAAGCGTTAATATGTCTGTCCGGCCGTCGAAGACGAGGCACCATCTTTTTCGAAGCGACCACAAGGAATTGCGCACACCTAAAGTGCGGGCTACGATGAAGGGATGCCGAATCTGCTGGACAACCTTGAAGTATTCTACGGCGAGTTGACCGCCGCCCGGGCGACGATCTACGCACGGCTACAGGGGCAGTTGAGCACCACGGGACTATCGCTCTCCGGCGTCGTCCGGGGTCCTCGCTGTTTCAACTCTACCACGCTGCAATCCACCTTCCGCTTGGAAGATGCCGGGCCTGGTCCCTCGCTGCTGGCGAAGAGTCTTGTCATCGACCCCTGCTACTGGTCCCCCGAAACGCCGAATATCTACGACGTGACGGTCGAATTGCGCCGCGGAAAAGAGGTCATTACCAGCGAAGTCCGGCAGATTGGTTTTAAGCCTCTGGGAATTTCCGGGAGGTTCTTCACCTGGGAGGGGAAGCCGTGGGTGCCGCGGGGGGTAGATTCAAAATCCCTATTCTCTCAACCACCATTGGCTCAGTGGCGCAGTTGTTCTGCGGTAATGGTTTTGGGCGACCATGTTGACGAGTCGTTACTGGCCCGTGCATCCGAAGAAGGTGTTTTGTGTTTCGTTTGCATTGACAAGCTGGATATCACCAAGACACGGAGTCTTGCAAGATATCCAGCGGTAGCGATCGCCCATTCTGGGTCGTCCTCTACTTACTCTTGTGGCCGTAATATTATTTGCTCACAGTACTATGCCAAGGGCTCCGAAATTGGTCGTGACGCGCAAGTAGCATTAGGGAATTCTGCGGAAGACCTTCTCCAAGTGTCGAAAGTGTTTCCAGGTCCGATCATGGCGACTCGCGATGGAACCTACGAGACGCTTGCCGAAGCCCGTGCTGCCTGCGACAAGCTCCAAGCCGATCTCGCTCCTTTCGGCCAATTCGCCGGGTACTTTGCCTGAAATAGTACCTGGATTTGACGATCTTCCGTTCTCTCTTTAGTATGAGCTACCTTTCCAAATTACCCCTTAGCCGATTGATCAACCTATGAGCCGACCGCGTGTGATTGTTGCCGATTTCCAGCGTGGAGCGATGGATGTCGAGCAGAAGATTCTGGGAGATCTGGCCGACGTCGAAGCCCTGGCGGTCTCGTCGGAGGAGCAGCTATGGGGCAAGATCGAGGACGCGGCGGCTGTGATGGTGTATCACACGCTCAAGGTGACGCAGGCCACGATTGGCCGGCTGAAGAACTGCAAGCTGATCGTCCGCTGCGGCGTGGGGTTTGACAACGTCGATCACGTCTTCGCCCGCAGCCGGGGGATTCCGGTGGCGAATGTCCCTGATTATGGCAACGAGGAAGTCGCGGACTCCGCCATCGGTCTGCTGCTCTCGCTGGCCCGCGGCATTGCCTTTCAAAACACCAAGCTGCGGCCGGCCGGTACGGAATGGAAGTTCGACCACGTCGCTCCACTCTATCGGCTGCGGGGGAAGACGCTGGGGATCATCGGCCTGGGGCGCATCGGCACCGCGGCGGCCCTGCGGGGCAAAGCCCTTGGCATGGACGTCGCTTTTTACGATCCCTACAAGCCGGATGGCTACGACAAGGCGGTCGGTGTGCGGCGGGTGGAAGTGCTCGAGGAGCTGCTGTCGCAATCGTTCGCGGTCTCCTGCCACTGCCTGCTGACGCCGGAGACGCAGCACATCATAAATGCCACGACGATCAATCAAATGCCGATGGGTTCGTACCTCATCAACACTTCGCGCGGCGCGGTGGTGGACATCGCCGCGATTCCCGACGCCATCGCCAGCGGCCGACTTGCCGGCGCGGGAATCGACGTCCTCCCCACCGAGCCGCCGCCGGAAGATCACCCGCTGCTGGTCGCGTGGCGAAATCCCGAGCACCCGGCTTATCACCGGGTCATCCTCAACGCTCACAACGCCTTCTACAGCGAGCAAGGGCTGATGGACATGCGGGTGAAAGGGAGCGAAGCCTGCCGCCGGGCACTGCTCGGTCAACCGCTGCGGAATGTGGTGAACTAGAGTCGCCTTTCGCTCCGCGAAAGGAGCGTACTTTCGCGGAGCGATAGGCGACTAAATCGGCTTCCAGCTCAAAAAATGCACGCCCCCCGGCAGGTCCGTGAGCTTTCGCGGCTCGCCTCCCGCCGCATCGACGACGAAGAGCTGCGGATACTTCCCCTCAAACGAGACAAACGCGAGTTGCTTTCCGTCGGGGCTCCAGCGGACGCGTCCGCAAGGTGTCTTTCGAGTCGTGACTTGCCTCTGTCCGCTGCCGTCGAGGTTCATGACGTAGAGATTCGGCGTCCCTTCCTTGCGTGAGACATAGGCGATTCGCTCCCCATCGGGTGAAACATGCGGCCCGTCCGTGGAGCCGTGATGGTCCTTCTCCGAGAGCCGGAATTCGACATAGCGATTTCCTTCCGTGATGCGGCGAAGGTTCTTCCCGTCGGCATCGACGCGGTAAACGTCTCCATCGCGGCGAATGAACACAAGCACCTTCCCATCGGGCGTGAACTGCGGAGCGAACGACTCCGGGTGATCGGGCGTCAATTCCAGCGGCTTACCATCGGGCAATTTGGCAATCAGCAAGCGATAACCGCGAGCCGGACCGGAGAGAACTATCTGGTCCCCCTTCGGGCTGAGTGCTCCCATGTAGGTGTAGCCGAAGTCGGGAAACAGCAGCCGCGGCTTGGTGCCATCCGGCTCCGCGAGAACGACTCGCCCCGTGCTCCCATCGTGAACGGTATAGAGCAATTGGCTCCCATCGCGTGACAGCGTGAATCCGAAAGAGTCCTGCCAGGACTTCCCGACCGGTTCCCCGGCCGTGATGTTAACGACCTCGCTCCCGTCAGGCCGGCAGCGATAAATCTGCGAATGCCCCGTAACATTCGACTGGTAATAAATCCATTTGCCGTCCGCGCTGAACCCCGGAGCATTCGCGTCCTTTCCCGGCTGGGCGACCTTGGTCAGGCCACTGCCGTCCGCTTTGACGCGATAGATTGCGCCCACGGAAGGAGTGGACTGCACGCCGCCGGGAATGTCCTTCGTCTGGTACTCTCCTTCCCAGGTGCGGAGCGAGAAGACAATCTCCGGAACCTCCGCCGCAACCACATGCCAGCCGCTCAGCAGTCCGACCGAGCAGGCCACAAGCACCGA
>CAYUJE010000086.1:0-11790 GCA_964444865.1 uncultured Pirellulaceae bacterium
GTACAAGCTCTTCAAGATTGACACTCCCGAGGTCGTGGAAGTGCTGGGGCTGGACCCTCGCCCCGGTGACTGGTGCTATTCCATTGACGAAATCGGCGGCCGGCCGTTGGCGGTCATTTTTCGACTGGAATCTCCGCCGGAGGATTTGCAGGAACTGCAGCGAGAATTCGTGGAGAGCAAATACGGCGCGTTCGTGAAGGAAGCGGAAGCCGCAGCCGCGCTTCGCCGTCAGAAGAAGGAAGTCACCGAATACCAACTGCACGTCCTCAAGCTGGCGGACCGGCTGGAAGAATATCGTAAGCTGATTCGCTCCTTTGAGGCCATCGTCATTCCTCCGCTCCCTGATCGTGAGGAGGCCGCGAGCGACCCTATCGCCCAGCAGCGCTGGCAACAAGAGTTTCAGCGGGTCAATCAGCAGATCGAAGCTGTCCGCGATGAAAAACCGGTGTACGCCGTGGCGATGGCACCCGACGAACAGCGGAAGGAACGCTGGCAGCCCTATGCGATTGCCATGCGGGACGTGCAAATGGAGCGGCTGAAGAAGCAGGTCGGTGCCGGCGAAAAAGAGCCCGACCAGCCGACGTTGTTCTTCTACCGGATGCTGGAGGGATATCGCACCGGTGACGCCGAGGAGTTCAACAATTCATTGCAAAAGTATCAAGCCGAACTCGCCAAGCATCCACCCGCGGACTATTCGGCATTCAAGGTGAATCTGGAGGACCGCTTCAACGCCTTCTCGCCGTTCTACATGGGGATGTTTACCTATGTACTGGCATTCCTGGTGGCAGTGATGGCGATTCCAGTCTGGATTCTCGTCCCGCAACTTCGCAAGCCGCTCAATTGGACCGCCTTTACATTGGTGGTCTTGACGCTCCTCGTACATACCTTGGCACTGGGCCTGAGAATTTACATCTCGGGTCGTCCACCGGTGACCACGCTCTACTCTTCGGCCATTTTTATCGGCTGGGCGGGGGTGATTTTTGGCGTGGTGATTGAGCTGATTTTCCGATTGGGAGTTGGCAACATCCTGGCGGGGGTATCGGGTTTTGCAACGCTTTTCATCGCGTACCTGTTGGCTCAGGATGGAGAAACCATGCCGCAGCTGGCCGCGGTGCTGGATACGCAGTTCTGGTTGGCGACGCATGTGGTTTGCATCACGCTGGGGTACGCGGCCACTTTCATTGCCGGATTCGCGGCAATCGCCTATGTCGGGATGTCGATGGCGACTCCGGTGGCGAATCGGGACGTTCGCAAATCGGTAGGTATGATCGTCTACGGCATCATCTGCTTCGCCATCCTGTTCAGCTTCGTGGGCACGGTGCTGGGAGGGCTGTGGGCCGACGATTCCTGGGGTCGCTTCTGGGGCTGGGATCCTAAGGAGAACGGAGCCCTGATCATCGTGATGTGGAATGCAGTCGCCCTGCATGCCCGCTGGGGCGGGCTGGTCAAGGAACGCGGGCTGGCGCTCCTGGCCATTGGTGGCAATATCGTCACCGCCTGGTCATGGTTCGGCGTGAACCAGCTCGGCATTGGGCTACACAGCTATGGATTCAACAAGCGACTCGCGGCCATTCTCTGCTGGTTTGTCGTTTCGCAGCTCGTGCTCATTGCCGTCGGCCTCTTGCCGACAAAGTGGTGGTGGAGCTATGCTGCCGAGGAGCAGCGGGAGAAAGTCCCCGTCGCGTAAGCTGCCAGCTTGCGTGCTAGTCGTCGGGCAGGTTTGATCGCCTTCCCCCAACACCATTTTGCCAAGCGGAGTTTCCCATGCCCTATACCCTGCCCCCCCTCCCCTACCCCGCCAACGCGCTCGAACCGCATATTGACGCCCGGACGATGGAAATCCATCACGGCAAACACCACCAGGCGTACATCACCAACGTCAACAACGCCATCGCGGGGACCGAGTTCGACAACCTGCCCGTGGAAAAGCTGATTGCCGACCTTTCCAAGGTGCCGGAAAATATCCGCGGGGTCGTCCGCAACAACGGCGGCGGACATGCCAATCACACGCTCTTCTGGACGGTCATGGGTCCGGGTTGCGGCGGCACTCCCACCGGCGATTTGGCCGCGGCAATCAACGCCGCTTGCGGCAGCTTCGACCAGTTCAAGGAGCAGTTTTCCAAGGCGGGCGCGACTCGCTTTGGCAGCGGCTGGGCGTGGCTTTCCGTCTCCGGCGGCAAGCTGACGGTGGAAAGCACTCCCAATCAGGACAGCCCGCTGATGGAAGGGCGCACCCCCATCCTGGGCATGGACGTGTGGGAACACGCTTATTACCTCAACTACCAGAATCGCCGCCCCGACTACATCGCTGCCTTCTGGAACGTTATCAACTGGAACGAAGTCGCCCGCCGCTTCGCGGAAGCCAAGAAGTAGAAAGTGGGGTAGGCTTCCAGCCTGCCCATCAATTCAAAACCCAGCCGCCATCGACATTCATTGTCTGGGCGGTGATATTCTTCGCCCGCTCGCTGGCTAAAAATACCGCGAACGAGGCGATTTCTTCGGGGGTCTGCCAGCGGCCGAGCGGGCAAACAGCTTTCACCTTGCTCCCCGCCCACTCCTCATAGCTCAGCCGAGCCTCCGCCGGCTGCTGATCGTGCCAGGCCTGCCAGACGCTTTTGTTGAGCGGCGTCTGCACCATGCCAGGGCAGATCGTGTTTACCCGGACGTTGTGTTTCGCCAGGTCCTTGGCCGCACACTGGGCAAAGTTGATGAGCCCCGCCTTGGCCGCGCTATATGGTGGGTCCGTTTGGGAACCGATCTGACCGGCGACCGAGGATATGAAGAGCATCGTTCCCGCCTTCGCTTCCGCCAGCAGCGGCCCCACGGCATGTGCCGCATGCACGGCTCCCATCAAGTTCACCTGCAACACTCGCAGCCAATCCGCTGGCTCCAGGTTCCAATAGGGGAACCCAAACCTGCCGCTCCCCATTCCAGCGGCATAGGCCATGTGCCGCGGCTGGCCGAGTTGGCGTTGGACAGTGGCCACCGCGCTTTGAACCTGAACATAGTCGGTCACATCGCATACAAGCCCGATCGCATTGGCTCCAGTCTCTCGGCCAATCTCCGCCGCTGCCTGCTCCGAAGTGCTGCTGCGGTCCAAGATGACCACAGTTGCCCCTTCCAAGGCGAATTCCTTTGCCATCGCCCTGCCGATTCCGCTGGCTCCGCCGAAAATGAGGGTGACTTGACTTGATAGTTGGAATTCCACAGGAGCGTTTCCCGGTTAGAAGTGGAACGGAAAGGCGAAATGTTGGATGACAAAATGATAAAGGCAAAGAGCCGAAGGGAACAGTAATCGCTCGATACATGCAGTCGCGCAGCGTTCAAAATTCGTGGTTTTATGATTTTGCCATCCATCATTTTGCCTTCCCGTTCGCTTCCTGCTGCCCCCAGAAACGAAAAAAAACGCGGTTCGCATTCAGGCTCTTGCCAGTTGCGAACCGCGCTCGAAAAAACGCTTGTAAATCTGCGGTGCTAAGGACTACTTGTCCTTCTTTTTCTTCCCGCCACCAATTCCAGCCTTCTCGCGCTGTTCCGGAGTGAGGACTTCCGAGATCGCTTTGTTCAGGCCCTGAGTGGCTTCCTGCTGGGCCTTGGTGGCTTCTTCCATCGCTTTCTTCTGCTCGTCGGTCAACTTCAATGCGGCGTTGATTTCTTCTTGAGCTTCTTTGCCCTTCTTGCCAGCGGCCTTGGCGGCCTTCTGGGCTTCGGCGCGGGCCTTGCGCTGTTCGTTGGTCAGGCTGGCAGCGACCTTTTCGGCGGCGGCTTTTACTTTGGGGCCGTGCTCGGCGATAATCTTTTCGATTTTTTCTTTCTGTTCGCCTGTCAGGTCGATCGATTCCAATTTCGCTTTAATGGCAGCCGTGGGGTCCCCCCCCTTGGCCCCCTTCTTGGCTTTCTTTTCATTCTGGGCACCGAAGGCGACTCCAATGAGCGCCACTAGGCTGAGAGCAAGAAACAATCGGGTCATGGTCTTCATACAAAACTCCGGGAGAAAGAGATGAGAAACGCGCTGCGGGGGCTGAGTGAATTTTGCCCTGACGCTGGATAGTTCACAAGTACGATGCGCGTCCGTGCAGAATTATTGAGTTGACTCGCTCACGCCCAAAAACTTGTTGTGGGCGTGAGC
This sequence comes from uncultured Pirellulaceae bacterium, assembly GCA_964444865.1. GTDB lineage: Bacteria > Planctomycetota > Planctomycetia > Pirellulales > Pirellulaceae > SXOA01. Next base: position 4,130 of record CAYUJE010000086.1, read on the forward strand.
TATTCAGGCTCACAGGCAGGGCCGCCTGTGGCTACGTTAGGCAAATAGTTGCGGAATCACATTGCCGTCGCGGACGATCATAATCGGCCGGCCGGTGTTGGTGTGGTATTCCTTCGTGTGGTCGATGCCGAGGGCCTTGTAGAACGATGCAGCAACGTCCGCAGGTGAGAAGCCTTCATTCTTGGGCATCGTCGCCTTGTCATCGCTTTCGCCGAGGACCTGGCCACCCTTGATTCCGCCGCCAGCCATGACCATGAACATGCAGCGCGGGTAGTGGTCGCGGCCACCTTCTTCGCTCCGCTGGTTGATTTTTGGCGTGCGGCCAAATTCGCCGGTGACAAACACCACGGTGCTCTCCAACAGCCCCTTTTGCGACAGGCCGTTGAGCAAGGCCGACAGGCCCGTATCGAGCGTGGGGCAAAGCCTGGTCTTGAGGGTCGTGAAGTTGGTGCCGTGCGTATCCCAACCGCCGAGCGAAATCGAGCAGAAGCGGACACCTGACTCGATGAGGCGGGTGGCCAACAAGCAGCTTTGGCCGAAGCCGTCGCTGCCGAAGGGCTCGGCAAACTTAGAATTCTCCTTGCTTACGTCAAACGCTTCGCGGGCCCGCCGGCTGGTGATGATGGCGTGGGCCTGCTCGCTGAAGCGGTCCAAACCTGTCAGCAGTTGGCTGTCCTTCTCGACGGCGGCGAAGGTCTTGTCGAGATTGGCGAGCAAGTTCTGCCGACGCTCGACTTCTTCAATCGTGATCCCACCCGCCAGCGAGATGCCGCGGACGTTAAACGGCTGGCCGGGGCGCGGCGTACTGCCGGTGTTGAGCGGAGCGTATTGCACACCCAAAAAGCCAGCCCGCTGGCTGCTATTGGGGATGGCCACGAACGGCGGTAAGTCCTTGGGAGCGGTCGCGACGTTCTCCTTGGTGAAGACGACGCCATAGCCGGGGTATTCCAGCGAGGGAATCGGCCGGTTACCGGAGTTGACATACTCGGTGCCGAGTTCGTGGGCTCCTAAAGTGTGTGTAACGCCGCGAAGCAGGGCAAACTTGTCGCCACACTGGGCCAGTTTGGGAAGGTGCTCGCTGATTTCCATGCCAGGCACGTTTGTCTTGATCGGATTGAATGCGCCGCGATATTCCGCGGGGGCGTCCGGCTTAAGATCGAACGTGTCCATGTGCGACGGACCGCCGTTCAGGTTGATGAAGATGGCCGAAGTCGCCTTCGACCCCTGCACTTCCCCGGCTGCGGACATGCGGAGAAAACCAGAAAGTGAAAGGCCGGCACCGACCGCGCCGACTTTGAGGAAATCGCGGCGGGTCGCGCCGTCACAGGTGAGGGAAATCGCCATCTGAAACTCCTTGGAAACAAAACGAGCTGAGGTGTAAGGGGAAAGAAGCGAAACGGCCTTTCTGGGGCCGCAGCGGATGGGCGATTAAACCCATCCGAGGTGATTATTAGTGGTTGACGATGAACTCCTTGGTATTGATCAACGTCCAGAGCAGGCCCTTGGCACCTTCCAGCGGGCTGGAAGCGGAGGCCAGGTATTCCGTGCAGCGGGTCATCTCTTCGGGGGACGGATAACGGCTAAGGGTTCGCAGATAAACCTGCTTCACGAGTTCCGGAGCGTTTTCCATCGGTTCCGCCTTGGGCTCGGCGGTCAATTCGTCCAAATTTTTGGTGAGTTCCGCCAGACGCGCCTGCAGCCGCTCGAGCTGTTCCTTGTCGTCATCCTTGGTGACACGCTCGATGCGAACCTTTAGCTTGGCAACTTCCTTACCGATTTCCGCGACTTGCTGGGCTCTCTTGTTGGGGTCTAGTTGAGGCTGGAGCTTTTTGGAAAGTTCCTCGGCAAAAGTGTCCTTGCCCCCGCTGATTTGGGCGAGAACCTGGTTGTCGTTCTGCAGGAATACCGTCTGCAAGAGGCTGGCTTCCATGGAACGGTCGCAATCGCAGTTGCTTTCGCGAATGTTGCGGCCAAAGACGGTCAAGGCAAAGCCGGCGTTGTTGCCTCCCCGGTTTCCTCGATTTTGGGCACTGGCACCAGGAATCGAGATGGCCCGCCCGTTCAGGTCGGCCCGCATTGTGGCGGCCTTGGAGTCGGAAGCGGTGGCCATTTGAATGGCGTCGTAGGCCACTTCTGCGGGCAAGCGGCGGGGAACGGCTCGGCTGAAATTCCGCTCGTCCTTGGCATTCGTTTCATTGGGTTGCCACGTAAGTTGATAGGTGCGGCTATTCAGAATCTCGCGATGCAGCCACTTAATATCGAAGTTGTGTTCGATAAACCCGGCCGAGAGATAGTCGAGCAGCGGCTTGTTGCTGGGCGGGTTCGCCAGGCTCAGGTCATCGGCAGGCTGCACGATACCCACGTTGAAATAGCTGGCCCAAACGCGGTTCACGAATGCGCGGGCAAAATACGGATTGTCCTTGCCACGGAGCCAATCCATCAGCGGCGTACGGGCATCCGCCACTTCGTTCAAATTCATATCCTCACCGCCGAGAATCCTCGCCTTGGCCTGGGGAGCCGGGGGACGATTCCTGTTCGGCTTGCCGTTATCGGGCCGAGGGCGAGCTTGAGGAGCAGGTGCCATTACAAACAGTTCGCCGAAGGGGACGGTTTTTCCCTGTTTGAGCTTTTCAGGAAGGGCTCGCCGGATGTCATTTCCGCCATTCTTCCTGTCGACGGAAATCTCCAACTGAGCCATGATCTCCTTGTACTGCTCTTGGGTATCTTTATCACGAGCACCATTCTGTGAAAACTGCACGCGGGTGAAGAATCCCTTGAAAGCATCGAAGTCGTCCTTGGACCATTGATCAAAGGGATGCTTGTGGCACTGGGCGCACTGAATGCGAATCCCCAGGAACGTGTACGCAAAGCCAATCGCCCGCTCTTCCGGCTGGCGGAGGTTGTTGCGGGCCCAGTAGAAGGGCATGCTATCCCGATCCGCGAACTTCGATTCCGAATTCGGATGGTAGAGGCCGCTCATTTCCTCGCAGTACTGGGCATAGGTTTGTCCATCCTTGCGACTCTTGGCCAGGACGATGCCCTCCACGATTTTGTCATAAGGGGCATTTTCCGATAATCTTTTGTAGATCCAGTCGTACCAGAGTTGTGAAGTGCTCCCCTGAATGGGCATCGTGTTGTTGAGAGCTCGATCGTTGTTTCCCGTGTAATCGCAGAGCTTGGTCGTCCACCACGCGGCATAAGCCGGGCTGTTTAGCAGTTCGTCGATTTTGGCGGCCCGTTTTTGCGAAGAAGTATCCGCCAAAAAAGCCTCCACTTCGCTTGACGTGGGGAGCGTGCCGGTCAAGTCCAGACTGACGCGGCGAAAGAATTCGGCATCGCTGGCAAGGTCCGACGGCACAACGCCCAGCTTGCGAAGTTTTTCAATGACAAATTCATCGACTTTGTTAAAAGTGGCAACTTGCGGATATTTGTCGCCGAACTTGTCGGAAACGGGGCGAATAACCGGGACCGGAACCACAGCATTGTCGTAGGAAATGACGACATGCGTATCACCCGGTTCGGTCGCGGTGACGAGGCCCGTCTCGGTGATCTTGCCGACCTGCTCGCTGTTGGTCACAAAACGGCAGAGGGGGGTCACATCCTCGCGAGTGCCGTCGGGCCAAACGGCGACGGCTTTCAGTTGCACGGTTTCGCCAGCTTGACGGAAGAGGATTTCGCTGGGGGTCACTTCCAAGCGGACGAGTTTTTGGTGATCCTTGGCGGGGTCAAATTTCGCACCCCCTTCCACCCAGCGGCGGAAGACGTTGTATTCCCAGCTATCTTTCTTGTAACGCTCGCCACCTTCGTGCAAGTCCTCGCTCGTCGGTTTGACCAAAATAAGGCTTTCGAGTGGGCTGGCAATGTTGACCCGCGGCTTATCCCCCTTCACAAGGGATTCGTGGTCGGCCTTGAAGTCGTAGCCGAATAGTGAGAGTCGAAACCCGCCTCGTCCCTGGAAAGAGCCATGGCACGAGCGACCATTGCAGCCGAGCCGGCCAAAGAGCGGACCGACGTGCCGCTGAAACGAAGGCTCTTCGGCGACATCACCGGGGGCAAACCGCTGACTTACGGGAATAAGCTCCTGGGGAGCCGCCGCTGGATCGTCACCGTGAGCCGTGTTTCCACTGGCGGTGGCGAACAAAACGGCGGCCCCCAGGCCGCCAAGTGTCAGGAGGAAAGTGCGAATCGACATGGAAAGCGTTCCTTCTAGGTTACGAGGGTGGCACGCCGGCGAATGTTGCGCGGGAGTGGCCCGTTACTCTCTAGGCTGACTTACGGTGGGCGTGGCGGTTTTCTTTCCCGCTTTGGGAGCACCGTTTTTAACGACCTTCACCTTGTTTTTGGAGTCGGCTGCGGATTTTGTCAAAAGTTGCAATTGGTTGTCGAGAATTTTCTGCCGATCGTTTTCCAAGCGGATGATTTCCGATTCCATCTTGCCGAGCCGCTCCTGCACTCGTTCTCGTTCACGCTTGATTAAGGCGAGACGGACATCCAACTGCTCGTTAAGAAGGGACTTGAGCTGGCTGCGAATCTCGTCTTTGTCACCCATCACCATTTGGGCGGTAAGAAGTTGGATCCGCGATTTAATGGTCCAGGCTTTAACTTCGAGATCGTATTGTTTCGCATCCCGATCTCTGAATTGTCCGATGCGTTCGGATTCCCGTGCCAGATCGCGAATCGCCCGCTCGTAATCTTTCCGGCGATTGTCGCGGAGATACGTCAACAATTCCTTGAGCTCAGCGTGATTTTGCTGCACGAAAGCCATGACGGCCGCTTCGCGCTCGGCCGTGAAGGGAAGATCCACCTTATTCTTGAGACCGGTTTTGCCGGCGGCCCCATCCGACGGTGCAGCCTTGTCCGTCTTACCGGCATTCTCTTGCCCGAGAACGGTTCCGGCGAACAGGAGCACGAGCAACGTAATAATCGACAAGGATTTCACGAACTAATTCTCCATGACTTCGTGGTCCCAGGATTCGTCCGGCTTGCCGTCGCCATCGACGTCGTCTTCCAGCTTGCCGCCACTGAGGCTGATAACGCCTGCCGTCATCCACGAAGGAGCAGCAGAAGCCGGTTCCGGAAGAGGCTGAGGTTCAACGGGCTTCGGTACGACCGGCAAGGTTTCAACCGGCCTCAGTTCGACCCAAGTACTGGCAACTTCGGGAGTCACAGCCTTTGGTGAAGGGATATTCCACCAAATCGCCCCCGCAATCGAAGCTGCGGCGGCACCCGCACAAATCCCGCCGAATCCATAAGACCAGTAATTGCGGCTGGTTTTTTGCCCCGCCGATTCGACCAATTCCACCTGCTGGGATTCGGCGATGGCTACGGTCTGGCTCAACTCCACGGCGTGAGCGACTGCTTCGCGAGCCGGCTGGCTCGTTTCTAGCTCCAATTCGAACGCCGCGACCTCTTCGGCCGAGAGTTCGCCCGCAATGTAGCGGAACGCGAGCCAGTCGCGATCGCTTTCGGGTTGTTTTACAAAATCACTCACGGCTTATCTTCCAGTTTTGCTTTTAGCTTCATCAGTGCCATCCGCATGCGACCCAGGGCCGTCCCCAATGGGACGTCAAGTTCCTGAGCAATGACGGCAAAAGTTTTTTCTTCGTAAATCCTCATCCGCACAATCTGCCGTTCCTCGGGCCGAAGCTCCTGGAGCGCGGATTTGACCGCATCCACAGCTTCCAATCCGATAGCTCTCTCTTCCGCAGAAGGGGGAGTGGGGGCTTCCTGCCAGGCAACCCGGCGAAAAACCTTATCTCCCACGGTTTCCCGGCGACGAAAGGCCATCGCCTCGTGAAAGGCGACCCGGAACAACCATGCCTTGCGAGTTTCTTCCCGCGTTTCATGCCCTCGTTCAACCAACTTGGTAAAAGTTGCCTGAAGGCAATCCGCCGCTAGGGCGCTATCCCGCAAAACTCCCTGCAAAAACCGCTGCAATTCTGCTCCATGCTCGGCATAGAGTGCCGTGACTACCTCGGAGGATAGCTTTTCGCTGGATGCGTTGGGCTCTTCCGGCAGTGACAACGTCGCACTCCCTGCCGCCGGTGGCGGCATGTGGCGGCTTTCAGAAACTAGATGCGTAACACAGGCGAATTATTGGATAGCAAATCCAAGCGAAGGTCTGGTATGTCGTAAACTGCTGTGGGTAAATGGGTTGCGTCGACTGTTGAAGGTGGCTGCTCTCGCCAAAGCCGGGGGTTTAAACCTTGTTTTAGCGATTCGTCCGCGCTCTGGCCACCATGGCCGAGATTTGTCCCAGGTCCGTGCTACTCCTGCCGGCTGTCCGCAGCCTCCGATATAATTCCCGCTTTCTTTTGCCGCAATTCACCCTAACCCCTTCCGACTGCCGTAGATCACGAGAACCGTTTTCCCTCCGTATTCTGCAATCCCCAATCTGGCTGTTCTAACTTTGCCTTCCTGATGCTCATCGGTCCCATCTTTACTCGCGAGTTGGTCCTCGCTCCGCGTCGGACAGCTCATTACATCTACCGCACGGCCTATCCCCTCGTGCTGTTTGTCTTGATGTATACGGCCTGGCTGGTGATGGTGGGGACGCAGAATGTCCGCAATGTCGGGGATATCGCCCGCTTTGGCTCGATGCTCTTTCAGATTCTTGCCCCGCTGCAGCTGGCCTTGTTGTCATTTCTAGCCGCCCAATCTGCGGTCAGCGGAGTTGCCCAGGAAAAAGACAAGCGGACCATGCTCCTGCTCTTGATGACGCGGCTTTCCAACCATGAACTGGTGCTCGGAAAGCTGTTCGCCAGTTTGCTGGATGTGTTTGTAATGCTGCTGGCCGCGCTCCCGATTTTCATGCTGATGACACTGTTTGGTGGAATCTCTTTAGTACAGGTGGGGCGTGCTTTCGCGGTTACTTTGGCCACGATCCTTGCCGCGGGAAGCTTGGGTTCCACGGTGGCGCTCGCCCGCGAAAAGACCTTTCAATCGCTGGCCATCACCGTGCTGGCCCTGGTAACCTGGCTGGGGGCATGGGAAGTCATTGCCGCCCTTCTCGGAGACCAGGAAATCGCCGGATTTTCCGTCGCCACGCTGGCCACAGCCGCCAGTCCCTTGCGGGCCATTCGGGATGCCGTGCATCCTTACAAGGGAGCTGTCGGAGGTTTGCTGGCGGGCGAAAACCTGTACGTTGCCTTTGCCGCCAGCGCAGCGGCTCTGCTCAATCTTGTGGGAATTGTGATGCTTCGTGTTTGGAATCCCGGGCGCGAAGTCCATCCGGGACAGGCCGACGAAAACTCCGCCGGCATCTTTAGCGCGGACCACGATGTCAAACAACTCGAGGAGAGGCAAGCGGCGGGGAGCGTTACCAAGGAAGTTGCCGAGGCCGCTCGTTCCGCCCATGTCGATGCCCGTGTTCGCAGCGTTAGCCAAAAGAGTCGCGAAGTCTGGGATAACCCGGTACTGTGGCGGGAAATGTGCACCTGGGCCTACGGCCGCAAGGTCATTTTCATCCGCCTGGGTTATCTGCTGCTGTTTTTGATGGCCGCCGCCGGCATTTATTTTCAGGTTTCCTCAGGGGCGGCTTTGGAGCGAAGCCAGGACGGGGCGATTATCCCGGCCGCGGTGGGGCCGCTCGCGCCGTTTTTCCTGGTGAGCCTGGTCATCGTGAACGCCCTCGCCGTGACGAGCATTACCAACGAGCGGGA
>CAYUJE010000086.1:11800-21424 GCA_964444865.1 uncultured Pirellulaceae bacterium
GGTGGAGCACTCGATTTGCTCCTTGTTACCGATCTGACACCCAAGGAATTTATCTTCGGCAAGATGCTGGGCGTGGCGTACGTCACCAAGGAGATGATTTTGCTGCCGCTGGCTTTATGCGTTTATCTGTGGTGGGCCGGCGGGCTGTCGCTGGAAAACTTATTCTATTTGGTAGTTGGCCACGGCGTAATGACTTTTTTCGTCATCATGCTCGGCGTGCACTGCGGCTTGACCTACGCCAACAGCCGTTCCGCCGTTGGCGTTAGCCTGGGAAACGTGTTCTTTCTGTTCCTCGGCGTCGTGACCCTTATTTTGCTGATGATTTCCTTCAGCGGCTCGTTCCAGACCCAGCTCGCCCCCTTCTTGGCCTTCATTTTCGGCGGCGGCGTTGCCTTGTTTATCACGCTGGGCATTCGCAATCCCTCGGCAGCCATCGGAGCCGCCAGCATCATCCTCCCCTTCTTCACGTTCTTCGCCGTCACCAGTTTCCTGGCCGACCACTGGTCCCAGGTCTTTATGGTCTCCTGCTTCGCCTATGGCTTTACCACCGCCGCCATGCTCATCCCCGCCCTGTCGCAGTTCGATGTGGCGATGGGCCGAACGAAGGGGGGGGCGGAGGAGTAGTGAGATGAGCCAGAATTCTGCGTTTAGCTGTCCCGCTTGAGGAGTTTAGCCTGCGAAGTGCGCGAAAAACTGTTCCGCAAAATTCCCTATCGCTCTAAGATACAAAGTGGAATTACGGAATGAAGTAATTCGCGGACCCCTGGGAACGGACGGTTCGCGAGTCAGAGGCACCTTCATGAATGCGTCCAAGATCGGACCCTTCGCGCTGGAAGAGAAGCTGGGGAGTCAGCAGTCCAGCGTCTATCGCGCCATTCACGTGCAGCAGCGGCGGCAGGTGGCGCTCAAGGTATTCTCGATTCCCCTCGCGGCCAATTTGCACGCCCGCAACGATTTTTCGGACGAAATGGCCCTGCTCAAACGGCTGCACGAGCCACAGGCGGTGAAGTGTTTTGGGGGAGTTCTCGACAAAAGCCACGGCTATATCGCGCTCGAAATAGTCGATGGCGAGGCGCTGGCTCAGATCGTCAGCCGCCGGGGCCGTCTGGCGTGGGAACAGGCCGTCGATTTTGCCGAGGAGATTGCCACCGCGCTGCAGGCCGCTCATGAACTGGAGTTGGCCCATCATGATCTTGTCCCGGACAAAATCATGGTGACCCCCGAGGAGCGGATCAAAGTCCTCGACTTCCGCCGCGGTCGGGCCAACAACCCGTTCTGCCTTTCCTCACAAAAACGGACCAAAGAACGTTTGGCGTTTCAAGCTCCCGAGCAAATTCGGGGGGAGGTCGCCGGTCCCAAGGCGGATCTCTATGCGCTGGGCTGCTTGCTGTTCTTCATGCTGGCGGGGCGACCGCCGTTTGAGGGAAGCGAAGCGGAAATCGCCGAGCAGCAACTTGGGGCGATTCCCCCGCGCGTCTCCACGGTGGTGCTCGATTGCCCCATCTGGCTCGATGCCTTGGTGGCCCAGCTTTTGGAAAAAGACCCCGACAAGCGGCCCTACTCGGCTGGCGCGGTTTTGCTCGCGCTGCAGGAAACACGCAAGCGAGTCGCCGCTGGGGGCGGAGTCACGCAGCATGCGCTGGGGGGGATCAGTGCTTTGAAGATGGGGGTGGATAAAGAGGAAGTGCGCCGCATGGTGGGCCGCAAAGGAGCCGCCGCGGCGGGGCATTTTTCGCTCGGCGATCAAACGCCGCTCTACGAGCGACCCTGGTTTGTCGCCACGATCTTGACCGTCTCCCTCTCCGGCTTGCTGACGCTCTTGGTTTCCGTGCTCGTTTGGTCCCTCTGGCCGCAAAGTCCCGAAAAGATGATTGCCGAGGCGGACCGCCTGATGGCCTCCAGCGACCCGACCAGGCATCGAGAAGCGGAATTGGCCTATCTGCGCCCCCTCGTGGAGCAGCACCCCGGCACCGCAGCCGCTCACCGGGCTCAGGAACACCTCGATGGAATCGACATGCAATTGGCCGAAAACCGCCTTAAAAAATTACACAAACTGGGGCGCGAGCCGACCACCGAAGCCGCCCGGCTCTATCTTGAAGCCTCCAAATTCGAGGACTTTGGCGATCGGGTCACCGCCTTGGACAAATACCAGAGCATCGTGGACCTTATTCAACCCGAGGGGGACGACCGGCTCTATGTCATGCTCGCCCGGCGGGAGTTGAACCGGCTCCAAAACGACCAATCTGCCGTGGCGGACGAGCGGGGCAAATTCATTGACGAAAAGGTGGCTCAGGCAGAGAAGTTGCAGCAAAACGGCAAGGTTCTGGAAGCCCGCAGGATTCTCAGTGGAATCGTGTCCCTCTACGGCGATAATGCCGAATACGCCCCTTCCGTCGCCAAGGTCCAAAAACGGCTAGAAGAGCTTACGGAGGGTAAGAAAAAGTAGTCCGATCCCGCCGCGAGACGACATTCCCGCCGATGGAGAATGCGGGCTACAATGGTTTTTGCTTGACACCAAACGGGAACTACAGTGCAATAAAGGCTGGTCCGTCACCCATTTTCTTGGGGTCGGCCAGGAACAGAACAGGAGAGTTGAAATGAGTCATCGGCTTCACGGTCATGCTATGCGCAAATCCCTTGCGCGCGGGTTCACGCTGATTGAGCTCTTGATCGCGATGACTCTCACGCTGATGCTGGTTTACGCCATCGCCAGGTTCTATGCTTACATCGGCGAAACCGTCCGGGACGGCCGCGCCCAGATCGAAATGGGGGGCCAACTGCGAGCCGCCTCCCAGCGCCTGCAAAAAGACTTCGCCGAACTCACCGTCCGCGTCGGCGGCCGCATCGACGCCGGCCAGGGAATGGGTTGCTTGGAAATCTGGGAAGGGATTGCCAGCGATAGTGATCCCAATGGCAACTCGGCCATGAATAATGGTGTGCCGGCGGGGTTGGCTGACGTTAATAACGACGGCAATCTGGATGGCCCGATGCTTGGTGATTGTGATGATATTCTGGTGATGACGATTCGGTCGCAGGGGGAACCTTTTGTTGGCAGACGCTATGTCGGTTTGGACGCCAACGGAATACCGCAATACGCCGTCATCCAGTCGAATTTGGCAGAAGTCATCTGGTTTACGACGTTTAAGGATACAAACTTAAATGGAATATGGGACGCGGACACAAATGGGAATGGCGTCATTGATGCGGCTGATTCTCCGGAGCCTCGCTACCTTGTTCGCCGACAACTACTTATTGTTTCGCCGAACCTGACCGTTGGTCTGCCCCCTGGTCAAACCAACGCTTTCCAACACAACGATATTTCGGCGCACTGGAATCCGAACAATAACACTTGGGCTGCTAATTCGCTTTCGGACCTTTCTCAACGCCAGAATCGCTGTGTTCACCAGAATTTTGCCAATTTTCCTCAGAACGGGCTTTTTGCCGCGCAGGGATATATGCCCAATACCATGCAACTCGCGGTCGGGATTCCGTCTGGTTCTCTAAATACTTGCACTTTCTACTCGCTCGACGGTATCCCGCAATTCATTGGCGAAGACCGAATTCTTTCCAACGTGCTGGCTTTCGATGTTCGAGTTTACGATCCCTATGCGGTTTTGCGAGCGGATAATCTCGATGTTAACCAGAGTAATGCGAATACGGCCGATGACGCGCATGGGGTACTTCAGCCGGGTGATCCAGGTTATGCCTGGGCCGTGCTCAACGGCACCCAAGCCATGGGAAGCGGAGCTTATGTCGATCTGTGGTACAACCGCGGCTATGGAAATGTCCCTGGCGCGTTTCAGAACTCCGCCTATTCCTGGGCACCCCAGGCCCGCAATTTTCCCGGAGGCGCGGTTTGGGATACTTGGACCACCGCTTATGAAAAGGATGGTCTGACGCAGGCCATTCCACCAAATTCACCCTTCAGCGGCTATCCGGCTAGGCCGACTGCTGACTGGATGGTGGACGGCCTCGACAACAATAACAGCAACGGTGTAGACGACCCAAGTGAAGCTGAGACACAGCCCCCCTATCCTGTTTGGGTCGGCTCCAATGGTGTTGATGATGACGGGCAAAATGGTGTAGACGATTCGGGTGAACAGAATACGAACGTGTACCCAATCCCCATCCCCACCATGCTCCGCGGCATTGAAGTTCGCATCCGCATGTACGAGCCCGGCACGCGGCAGACGCGGCAGGCGACAGTGGCCACGGACTTTATTCCGGAATAAGGAATGGAGAAATCTCAAATCTCAAACAATGGAGAATTGAGAAGCAGGAAGCGTGAAGACTGCGGGATGCCTTAGCCAGCATTTCTCACCACGGATGGCACGGAATTCACGGATTGGAAGAGCAGCAAAGGATTTGTGACACGGATTCAAGAGCTTGTCGCTTTACAACTTGTTTCTTCTGAATTCGCTTCGCATCCGTGAATTCCGTGAAATCCGTGGTTGATTCCTTGGTCGTGAGAAATACGGGTTAGGTTCCTCTTCCTTTTCCGAATTCTCCATTTCCACCTTCCCATTTGTTTGAGATTTGAGATTTCCCATTTCCCCACCCCTCCATTCCATTCGTCTTCGCGGCCCCTGGGAACTCTCTCTTCCCGGCAGTGAACACCCGCTGCGTGTCGACATGCCGGCAACCTGGGAATCGCTGCTCGCACTCATCGAGTTCGCCCCCCCCCTCCCCTCCCCTGCCCGTCTGGTCCGCCGCTTCGGCAAGCCCACGGGGCTATCGGCTCACGACCGGCTGAATCTGGTAATTGACGGTGCCTCGGCCGACTGCCAGGCGGAACTCAACGGCCAGCCTTTGGGCCATATTCCCAGTTCCCAAGATTCTTGTTCATTCGAAATCACGGCGCTCGTTGATTCCCGCAATGAGCTCCTCTTCCTACTGCCAATCCCGTCCCGCGAGCGAGCTCGGGAAGAAAACGCCCTCCTCTGGCAGGACGTCCGGCTGGAGATCGCAGTCACGGAAGAATGACTACCTCAACGTCCTTCGCCGGACAGTTGCATTTTCCCGGTCAAGCGGCGCAGCATGTCGATCAATTCCACCATGTCAAAAGGTTTGAAGCAGGTGGCATCGACGAGGCGATCTTCCCTCCGCTCTTCCAAATCGTGCGGATAGCCGGTAATCAAAATCGTCTTGAGCTGCGGATACTTATCGCGCATTTCGCCACAGAATTTCAGGCCGTCCCCTTGGGGAAACTTCAGATCCACAATGGCCGCCTGAAAATCAGGATCAATCAAAATTCTGCTTGCATGGGCGAGTTCGTGGGCGAGCTCGACACGGATCCCCTGGGAATGCAGAGCATCCCAGAGCGAATCGCATAATTCCTGATCGTCATCCACCACCATCACCAGGGGTTGGTTGACGGCTTCGTCAATGCAACTCATCACGAGACCGGCATCAACCGGCTTGGAAAGGATTCTCCACGCGCCCAGTTCCAGGGCCTCGGCGGCGGAAGAGGTGCTGGCGTAGGCGCTGATGATCAGCCCCACGGTGCTGGAGGAGCGGCGCTTGATTTCGCGATACAGATCAACGCCGTTCATCTCCGGCATTTTCAGATCGAGCAGGGCCACGTCGTAACGATGGTGAGCGAGCAATTTCATCGCCTCGGCACCGCTCGTTGCCGTGTCCACGCGGTAACCAAACTCCGAGAGGATATCCCGCAGATTAGCGCAGATATCCGGCTCGTCATCGACGACCAGAATGATTGGTGACTTGCGACTCACTGCGTGTCCCCCTTTTCCGCCTAAGGAGTTTCGACCTGGCAGGATTTGATGCCGCACTAGGCAGAAGCGGAACCTTCCACGCGGACCGAAAAACAGGTCCCTTCACCGGGTTTGCTGGTTACCTTCAACTCCCCACGATGGTTTTCCACAATGGCTTTGGTAATCGCGAGTCCCAGGCCGATTCCTCGCGCCTTTGTCGAGAAAAACGGCTCGAAAATTCTCTGCAGATCATTGGCGGCAATACCAACTCCAGTATCCTGAATTTCCACACAAAGGGAAGGGCCGTCAGGAGCGGATCGCAAACAGAGATGCCCCCCTTCCGGCATAGCGTCCACCGCATTGCGAATGAGGTTGCCAAAAACAATCGCCAGTTGCCGGCGATCCCCCACGATTGCCGGCATCTGATCATCGCAGACGATTGTGGTCGAGATCGATTTCGGCAGTTCCATGCCGGACACCAGTTCCGCGAGTAATTCCCTCACGGGAACTGGCTCGGAAGTGGGAAGAGGCAACTTCGCAAAATCGGACAGCGCGGTGATGACGTCGTTCGCGATGATTACCTGACGCTGAATCCGGTCGAGATGCTCCTCCTTTTTTTGGGCGGAAGCATTTTTAGCGTTCTTCAGAAAAAACACACTTGTCCGAACCACGTTAAGCGGATTTCTTAGCTCATGCGCGATACCACTGGCCATCTGGCCGAGCACGACCAGCCGCTCAATCCGTTTTTGCCGCTGCATGAATTCGTGCTGATAGGCGTCCTCAATAATGGCCAGATCGAGATCGAGCAAGCGATTGAGCGATTTCAGTGTTGCCGACAGTTCCAACTGAGAACCGGTCCAAGCATTGAAAATGACCTCCAAAAGGCCGTTGCGAATGCGACTGAGGGCGACGTTGGTGTAGACCTGGTCCAGGCCAATTTCCACATGCCGCAGCCCCACCTGCCAGCGAGCGAAGACATATACGCTGTCGTAGCTTCCTTCCAGAAGTTGCCCCAGCCACGCTCGAAGCGTTCCCTTCAACCGTTCTACCTGTTCCGCGCCGCCGGTAATGACCCTGTTGGCGGAAGGGTGACGTCTGATTTCCGCATAAAAGTCATCAATCAACTCGGAGATGTGAGGTCCCACGAGCGGTGCAACGGCCCGAATCCGTGTAGCATCTTCCTCGGTCCAGCCAACGTAGCTCTGGAGGTCCTGATAACGGTCGTATAAGAGTTGTTGGTTCATAATTGCAACCTAACGATACGAATCAATTGCCGACAATTTTTTTCCGTCGGCAAGTCCTTTTCCACCTATTTGCAAGCGTCGTGCCGCAATCTCAATGCCTGCAATCAGGGGGCCCTGTGAGGTATCGCCAGGATATTGAGGACGCAGCCGCACGTTTCCTGTGCGGAATGGCGCGCCGCAAGCGTCAAAGCTCGAATATCTGCGACAACCAGCACTTGGCATATTTATTGCTTTACTCGTGGCATTCCGCTTCCCCTTCTGGAGTCATCGATGACTATCCTAGCACGCGTCGCCGAACCTCTCGTGAACGATGCCGTCGCCGACGAGGAGCTTCGTCAACGGGCCGTTCTTCATCTGGCCAGTTGTCGGCCTGAGTTGGAAGGGCTCGTCGTCTCCGCCAAAGATGGTACCGTGACGCTGGCGGGGGAAGTTCCGACCTACTATCTCCGCCAGCTTGGCATCGAAAGAGCCAAACATATCGCCGGTGTGCGCCGAGTGATTGATCTCATCGAAGTCCCGGCTCATTTGAACGGATTTCGGCGGCACGCCAAGTAGCCCTGAGCTGATGAAAATCCTTCACCACGAGGTTCTTAGCATGTATCCTTTTCAGAATATCCTGGTTGCCATCGATTCTGCCGAATCCCAGCAACCCGTGCTGGAACGAGCGGTGGAATATGCCGCCAAACACGGCTCCAAGCTTACTGTTGTGGACTGTGTGCCGGAGATTCGCTGGGTCGCCAAACTTGTCCTTTCGCACGCGGAAGGGCATCTGCCGGAGCTATTAGCCCGCGAAAAGTCGGAACGACTGAAGAAGTTGGTGGCACCGATTCGCCGGCGGGGAGTGAAAGCCAAACATCGCGTCCTCGTGGGGCGAGCATCGCTGGAAATCACCAAGCAAGTAATTCGCAACAAGCACGATCTGGTGATGAAAGTTGCCAAGGGAACCCACAGTCGACAGTCCGGCTCCTTGGGAACCACGGCGCAAAGCCTTCTGCGGAACTGTCCGTGCACCGTTTGGCTCACAAAGCCGGGTCACCAGGGGGCCTTTCAGCATGCATTGGCGGCGGTTGATTCCCACCCTGGCGACCAGGACCATGAGGAACTCAATGGGCGGATCCTGCAACTCGCTACGAATTACTGCCGCGACGAAGCGGTCCCCTTGGAGGTCGTATCGGCCAGTGGCGTTGTGGGAGGCGCTTACCTGGGAAGCTATGCACTGACGGAGGAGTATCGCAGCATGCTTACTTCGACCCGCACTGAATGCCAGCAGAACTTGAATTCCCTGATGGCAAGATTTCCGGACGTTTCCCCTGATCGCGTTCACCTGCTTGATGGAGAAGCGAGCGTCGAGGTTCCCGCCTATGCGGTCAGAAATCATGTGGACTTGCTCGTCCTGGGAACCGTGGCCCGGCGGGGAATTTCCGGCTTTTTTGTGGGAAACACCGCGGAAGTGATTCTCGGCAAAGTCGCCTGTTCCGTCCTGGCCGTGAAGCCGGCTGGATTTGTGTCGCCGGTGAAGAGTCAATCGCGAAAACGGTTACCGGCTGCAATGGCCAGTTAAGCAAGTTTTCCTGTATACTTTTTTGTTGTGCGGATTTTTAGATCGAATGCGAGGGTTGGTTATCGCGATGGGCTCGACCATTTATCGCATCGACGGAGATGATCGATTTGTCTACGTGAACGACGAATGGCACCGTTTCGCCGCCGAGAACGAGGGTTCGCAGTCGCTGAGAGACATTCTGGGAAAATCGATTTGGGACTGCTTTGCGGATCGAGAAACCGAAGAAATTTTCCGCTTGTTACTGCAGAGAGTTCGAACCTTTGGGACGACGGTCGACATTTCATTTCGCTGTGATGGTCCGGCCGTGCGACGCTACATGCGAATGACGATCTTGCCCCGGCGTTTCCGAAACGTCAGCTTTGTGTGCACGGTTGAAAAAGAAGATGAAAAATCCGTGGTGCTTCCCCTATCCTTCGGAAGTTCTCCCGGCGCCTCCTGCCTCAAAATGTGCTCGCTTTGCAACAAGCTACAGGTCAATGATCAGTGGTTGGAAGTTGAAGATGCCGTGAATGCTGCGGGGCTGATGTTGCAAGTGGAGCCGCCTCGGCTCACCAGTGGGGTATGCCCGGTGTGCCATGACAAAGCCTGGACGCTCGTTAATGGGGCGTAAATCTTCTGTCCATCGCTAATGCTGTTCGCGATGCTATTCCACTTTCCTGAATAGGTCCAGAAAGCGATCCTCGTACTCCTTGAAAACGCCCAGCCGGTCGAGTGCATTCTTGAGTTCGTAGGCCTTCGAGCGATTCTCTCCTGCCTGCTGAAAGAGCGCTTCTAACCGCTGTTCGTCGGCGGGGGCGAGGCGGTGTTCGGTCGGTTCGTCGCTTTCGTAAGCCGTTTCAAACTCCGGCTGGTCTTCTTCCTGCTGGCCCATCGATCGCTCGACCGTTGCCAGCAGCTCTCCGAGTTTCTCTCCTACCTCTTGGGCTTGCTGGGCAAGTTCCGTCAAATCGATCTCGATGTCCGCCATCTTGGTGAATACTTTCAGCACGGAAAGAGCAGCCTGGGGAAAGGGAAGTTGGGCAAAAATGTGGGGCATCTCTCCCAGCAGGCATATGACTCACAAATCCTGGTCGGCTGGCACGCCCAGCACGATGCCGTTAAGCCC
>CAYUJE010000087.1:0-1199 GCA_964444865.1 uncultured Pirellulaceae bacterium
CGAGAATTCGCTTGTACATAGCGAACTTCGGCAGGGCGAATTCCAGCTTGTACATATCGCTGTAGTAGCCGATCTGCTTGGTCCGCGGCACCGCTTCCAGGCGGCAAGCCAGGTCGTGCTCGATGTATGTCGGCGTGTTGCTATACCACCAATGGCCGTTGGTCACGACGTTCGGGAAGATCCAGGCGTAGCTGGTGAGCTCCTGGTTGGTCACGCTGGCGAGGACGGAGATTGGGAACGTCACCTGGGGAAAGGCGTTGAACAACTCTTTGTACTGAATCAACGAGACGCGGCTGTCGTAGAGGTCGCGACCTTGATGGACCCCCGCTTCGTAAACGCCGCGGTTGACGCCGATCATCAGGTCGAAGGTGAGCGAGTGGACGGCGCACATTTCCGCCAGAGTCCAAAAAATGAAACTCCCAGCCGCCCGCTTATCGGCCTCGCTCGCCGCAGTGCCGTGGTGATAGAGGGAGGCGAGAGCGGTATTCGCCCTGGCGTCGCTGATCTTCGTCGGTGAAAAATCCGGTGGCAGCGAAATGGCGCAGGCCCGGGCATTGTTGGCCTTAAAATGATTGAACAAGGCGGCCAGGGCCCGGCGAGCACTTTCGGCAGAACTGGCTTCGATCCGGGTCGCTTTTGCCAGGCGGCTTTGGACCTCGGGTTTGGCCAAGTGGAATACCAGATCGTCAGTCCGCAGGCAAGGGACGTAAACGCCGGTATCAAAGCCGGCGAGCGAATCGTCGAAATCGTTCGTCAGAAAAACGGCTTCGAGCTTGCTCTGCTCCAGGACTTGCGCCGACCAATCGGGCAAAGCCATTTTCTGGGTCGCCGTGTCGTAAACGGCTTCCCAATTCTGCATTGTCAGCCGCTCGTCCGCGAGACCGAAGAACCGCTGGCACATTTCGACCAACCAACTGTACTGGATCGTGTTGTTGATGGGCCCCAAATTGGCAATCAGGCGTCGTACTTTCTCCTTGGGGTCCAGGCGGGGCTCTTCAATTTGGTCCTTCGGCATGCCCGCGGAATGAGCCAACTCGGTGTAATAGTGGTAGCCCAGAATGTCCGCGAGTGTCGTCGACGCTGGCGCGAGCGGGTTGATGTGGGTGTGAGGGTCGATGAGGACAAGGGCATCCAGGGCATCGAAGATGCGGCGGCGGAGTTCGAGGGACATGGGTGAGGAATCGAAGGTTGCTGGAAGG
>CAYUJE010000087.1:1299-21400 GCA_964444865.1 uncultured Pirellulaceae bacterium
ACTGGCGAGGAAGGCCCGCGGAGCGAGCGCGGCGATGAGTTCCGGGAAGTCGAACGGGACCTTGTCCGGGTTGTTGCCGTACTCGCTGGCAATTAGCGGCATATACCGGGCACTCGTCCAGCCGGCGAGCTTTCCCTCGTAATACTTGTGAAACCTCGTGAAGCCGCAGTTGCTGACCGCGACTTTGATTCGCGTGTCATGGACGGCCGTGAAGATGGTATTGTGTCCCCCCAGCGAATGGCCGATGCAGCCGATGCGGTCGGCATCCACCCGCGGCAGCGAAACGAGCAGGTCAATGGCCCGGATGTTGTCGTAGAGAGCCTTCATCGAGCCGCTCTTGTAGCCGAGTTTGGGATCGAAGTCGTATTTGTAATCACCGAATGATGGATAATCTGGTGCGAGCGTGATATACCCCCGCTGGGCCAGATGCAAGGCGTAGTGGAGGTTTGGATTGCCGCCGAGTCCCGCCGGCTCTCCCTTGCCGATGCCGGTGGTTTGGTGGAGGCAAAGAACCGCGGGGAGTTTGCCGTCGCCGGGGGGCACGAAGAGATAAGCGGTGACGACCTGCTCGGCCGAGTCGGTGTGATAGCTGATTTTCTGGCGAACCAAGTCTCCAACTTTGGACTCTTCCAGCACTTTCATGCGAAGCGGCACGGGTTTCTCTGGTCGGGGCACTTCCCCCATCACCTTGTGCAAGTTCGCCAGGATATGCCCGCGGCGGATTTGCCATTCTTCCTTGGTCTTGATCGGCTGCCTCTGGCCTGAGCCGTCGAGGTAGTAAGAGAGGTCTTGGTGCTCGGGATAGTTCGGTGCGTCTTCTGCCGCCTGGATGGAAAGGCAGATGAGGATGCAACCAAGCAGCGATGTCAGGCGGACAGAGGAATGCATGTGACAGAAAAATGGAGGGCAGAAAAATCAGAGCAGCAGAGGGCGGATTAGGATAGGTTCCATCCGTGGCTATTTCTTCTCTTCCTGTTTCTCTTCTTTCTTCTCCACTTTCTCTCCTGGCTCGACCTTCCGAATCTTAATGTTCCGCAAAGCCGCTTTGGTGCGATAAGCGGAGATACCAAGGGGCTGGGAGACATCGACTTCAAAACGGGTGGAGATTTTTTTGTCTTTTAATTCCACATCGACCAACTGGTCGTCGTCGATCCACGCCTGAATCTTGTCATCCGCCACGCGGACGCGGACTTTGTACCATTTGTCCTTCTTGAATTCCTGGTACTTCGTGGTTTCGTTTTCGGAAGCATCGAAGTTATTGATGCTGGAAATTCCCACCACGCCCCCTCCCCAGCCGCCGCAGATAAGGCTGCAGTAGGATTTGCGAACCGGGAAGGTGAGCCCACAGAAAAAATCGTCCCCTTTCAGCTTCATCGCTTCCAATGTGATTTCAAAGTTGTCGGTGGGCAGCTCGTCCTTCTTCTGCCAGGTGACGCCGGTCAGGGGTTCGCCCATTTCGAGGATGAGCTCTCCCTTGACCACTTTGACTTCCCCCTCGCCGCCGAAGTCGGTGCTTTTCCATTTGCCGAGTTCCTTGCCGTCGAAGAGACTTTTCCATTCGGGCTCCTTGGGCTTTTCCTTGGCGGGAGGCTCGGCGAAAACCAGGGCACCAGAAATCACCGCCAGGGATGCAGCAGTTAGCAGTATGAAACGATTCATAGTATTTCTCCGGTGGAATAGGAAATGGCAGAAAAATGGAAAATGAAGGATTTGAATCTTGTGACTCCTGACCCCTGACTCCTGGCGTTAGTATTAGGGGGCTGACGCCCCCCGCTCGCCTTGAGACCACTCTACATACTCTCGCACCCCTTCTTCAATCGGGACGCGGGGTTCGTAGCCGAGGAGGCGGCGGGATTTGGTGAGGTCGGCGCAGGTCAAGGGCATGTCTTCCGCGCGGGGAGGCTGAAATTCAATCTGGGCTTTCTTGCCGGCGGCGGCTTCAATGAGGCTGATGAGGTGGAGCATCTGCACGGGCTCGTTGTGTCCCAAATTGATCGATTGGCCGGCGATGCCGGGGGCGGTCATGGCCGCGATGACGCCCGAGCAGATGTCGCTGACGTGGGTGAAATCCCGCAGCACACTGCCGTCACCAAAGAGCGGCAGCGGCTCACCGGCGAGAATCTTTCGGGTGAAGACTGCTAAAGCCAGTTCCGGACGGAGTCGTGGTCCGTAGACGTTGAAGAATCGCAACGACGTGAAGGCCAGGCCGTAAAGCTGGTTCCAGGTGAAGCCGAGCAGTTCCCCGGCCCGCTTGGTAGCGCCGTAGGGACTGGCGGGAATGCCGAGTGGGGCATCTTCTACGAACGGCGACTGCGCCCCCCGGCCATAGACGGTGGACGAAGAGGCGAAAAGGAATCGCTCCACTTCATGCCGCCGTGCCGTATCCAGCAGCACGGCGGTGCCGCTGATGTTGGCGTCGATGTAAAGCTGCGGCTCCTTGAGGCTGTACGGTACACCGGGATAGGCCCCGAGATGAATGACATGGCTGAAGCGGCAGCGGGCGAAGAGGGCTTCGCAGAGGTTGGCGTCCCGAAAATCGTCCTCAATCAGGCTGACCCGCGGCTCATCCTCGAACAGGGCGGCATTGGCCCGCTTCATCCGCGGAGCATAATAGTCATTAAAGTTGTCCAGGATGACGACAGCATGCTCCGTCTCATCGAGCAGCCTACGCACCAGATGGCTGCCGACAAAACCCGCTCCCCCTGTCACCAGAACCGCCATCAGTCGCTCCTCATTGTCCAGCCGCTTCGCGTGAAACCACTGTCGGCCATGATATACTTTCTCACCCCCTCCTGGCAGAGACCAACCCCCCAATGCCCGTTTCCGCGAAAACCCGCAACACTCTGATTCTGGCGGGGACGGCTGCGTATTGGCTGCTGATCTTTGTGGGGACGCACGCCCCGGGCAACGTGGTGCATGCCCAGGGATACACCGACAAGGTCTATCATTTCACGGCGTTTTTTGGCTTGTCATTTCTGCTTTGCAGCTGTGTGGCGAGTTTTCGGCGGCTCGGGACGGCAATTTACGCGGCCATCGTGGGATTGGTGGCTGCTTATGGCGTCTGCGACGAGTTAACGCAGATGCTGGTGCCGAACCGGACAGCCGATCCATTGGATTGGCTGGCTGATTTGAGCGGGGCGATACTCGGTGTGTTGATTTTCTCGCTGCTGCAGAGAATCCTGTTTCCCGGAAAGGAAGCTCAAGGGGCAACAGGATAAATCTGTGGTGGAGCATTCAGGAGCGGCGGCTTCAAAATGCCCTGATTGACTAATTCGTCGAGCAGCTTCGGCGAGAAGCGGGGGTCGTAGCCGTAGTTCCCTTTGCCGGTGTACCGCTCATATTCTTTCGGGTCGAAATAGACATAAGCAATCTTGCGCCGCCGCAGCTCTTCCTTCCGCTCCGCAATCGCTTTGCCTTCGGTCCAATTGACGAGCAGGCAGTCGTCGAAACAGGTGTTGTAGAACGTCGGCATCTCCAGATCGAACACCGCGGCATCGGCGACACTGACGACTGCCTCTCCTGGCTGCACATTTTCGTTGAGCCATTGATGGGCGGATTTAACGCGTGAGAATTGCAGCTCGTTCTTCGGTTCGTCCTTCCGCAATCGCTCCAGAGCAACAAACCAGCGATTGTCCCCCACCATGGTTGAAGTGGCCATGAGCAAGTTATAGGTCAGTCCGATGGCCATCAGGCCCCCGACGCAATAGCGAAGCAGATTCTTTCTGGCGTACTCCACTCCCGCCCCCGCCAAGAGTGCCGCGAGCGGAATCGCGGGAACAAGAAAGCGGTCCAGCCGATGGGTGCAAAGCCACCAGACGGCGAGGAAGTAGAGCAGCAGCGCAATGGATGCGATGAGCGGAAGATGCGACATGGCCAGGTCTCTCGACGGGCGCTCCCCCATCCGTCTCTGGTTCAGCATCGCAAGTGCAATTCCAGCGATGCCAATTGCCGCGAGCGGAACCGTCAACGGGTCGTGAAAATCACTTTTCCATAAGACATGCCGCGTCGATTCCGCCAGGTTTTTTATTGTGTTAGCCGGTGGTCTGTGAGCCTGCGCCCAGCGTGCATCCTTCTCCGCATTGCGCGTCTTGCCGGCAAAAATGCTCGACAGCAGGGGATAAGTGGGGTTCCCCGTGAGAATCCAATTCTTGCCGTACCACGAACTGCAGCTCAAAGTCGCTATCAATAGAAAAGTTGCGGCGTAGCAGGTTGCTTTTGCGAAATTCCGCGGTGGGTAAACCGAGACGAGGAAGCCCACCAGAATTGCCAGCGGCAGCACCACGAAGACCAGTCCGGTGTACTTGCAAGATGCGGCTGCGCCCGCCAGAAACCCCGCAACGATAACGGAGCGAATAGAAAGGGGCGAAATCAGCAGCACGTAAGCCGCGGTTAGCAAATAGTAGCCGAGCACCACTTCGTTAAGGCCATTGACGCTGATATGAACCACCCAGGGAGATGAAATGAAGATCGCGGCTGCCGCCAGTCCCGCCAGGGGAGAGAGGAAACGTCTTCCCATGGCGTAGATAGCAAAAGCGGTCAGAGGTCCGTAACTCGCCATGAGCAGTTTGGCGGCAAGCGCTCCCCACCACCACGGGCGCTCGCCCTGAGACATTAGCTGGGTAGCCGTGAGTGAGTGAATCTCGGCACCCAGCGGCATATTGCCGTAAATATTGTGGGGTAGAAAAGTGATGCCCCCCAATTCATTCCATTCTTTGGGGACTTGAAGATGGTACTCCCGCACGTCGAAATCGATGGGGGGAAGCATCGCACCCAGAACAATTGCCGCCGAGCAAAGGCCGATATAAATCCGCAAGCTCCAGGTGATCGCGAGCAATCCCTTAGAAGGAGTCGTCCTGTCCCCGTCATTTGAGAAGGGGAGTACCGATGTGCCAGGCTCATCGCGAAGTTTTCCCTGCCACCAAAGTACGAGCAGGGAACCGGCCGAAATGATCCACCCGAGAACGAAGACCATCGGACTTGTGGATACCGCAAACAAGCCATGCATCAAGGTAAGGAGTGACTGCAATTGCAGACCGATGCCGATCGAGAATACATTCCGTTCCAAATTCGTCAGCGTTTTGTCAAATTGAGTCACCCGCAAAAAGAGTCGCCCCAAGAAGTAGCTCCCCAGAAGAATTACCGAGCTGCACAGCAGGATCGGCATGCGGTCAAAAAACTGAGCCTGGCTCCACTCTCCTTCCGCCCACTGGCTGATCAGTTCATCGGGGACCAGCAAATAGAGAATCACCGGCAGGCGGGTCGGTAGGGCTGGAAAATAAATTGCCAGATATCCCACCAGGAGTGCCGTGACGCCGATGACAACACCCCATTGGGTGGGTGAATTGGTGTTCGCCGTTTGGCCCTCCTGTTTGCCTGGTTGTTCAACCTGCAAATTGCCGCGGTTAGATTCCGATTTGCCGCGGGATTTGGACACGCCTGAAAGCCTCAAAGGGGACAGCAAAACGGTCTGCGAACCGGCTGTCGCGAGCTATATTTGCCGGGGATTGCCCCTGGACGCTGCCGGTGGGGCTAATTCTACTGGTTATGCGGCCTCTCACTAGCCCGACGCGCCAGTGAGGGAGAGTGACGCTGACACCAAAACACCCTCGCTCGCGCGTCGGGCTAGTGTACCCAACCCACTTTACACCTTGATTTCACACAACCCAATGTCATCCTCCTCACGACTCCGCGGCATCTTCACTCCCAACATCGTTCCGCTCCTGCCCGACGGCGAAATCAACGAAGCCGAGACGCGGAAGTATGTGGATTGGCTGATCGATCACGGCGTGCATGGGTTGTACCCCAACGGTTCGACCGGGGAGTTCACTCGGTTCACCGCCGAAGAGCGGCGGCGGATTATTGAAATCATGGCGGATCAGGCCCGCGGGCGAGTGCCGATTCTGGCCGGGGCCGCGGAAGCCAACACCAAGGAAACGATCAAAGCCTGCGAGTATTACCACGAGCTTGGCTGCCGGGCGGTGGCAATTGTCTCGCCGTTTTACTACAAGCTTTCGCCGGCCGGCGTCTATGCGTATTTCAAGGAAATCGCGGACAACACGCCGATTGACGTCACGCTCTACAACATCCCGATGTTCGCCAGCCCCATCGACGTGCCGACGGTGCTGAAGCTCGCGGAAGAATGCCCGCGCATCGTCGCCATCAAGGATTCCTCCGGCGACTTGCCCCACATGATGCGGATGATCGCCGCGGTCCGCCCGGTCCGCCCCGACTTCGCCTTCCTCACCGGCTGGGACGCCGCCCTGATGCCGATGCTCCTCATCGGCTGCGACGGCGGCACGAACGCGACGAGCGGCGTCGCCCCGGAAATCACCCGCAAGCTCTTCGACCTGACGATGGCGGGCAAGATCGACGAGGCCCGCGACCTGCAATACCGCCTGCTGCCGCTGTTTGACACGATGCTCTACAGCGCCGAATTCCCCGACGGCTTCCGCGCCGCCCTCAAGCTCCGCGGCATCGAACCCGGCCCCAGCCGCCAACCCAAATCGGCCGTTCAAGTGCAGCAACTCGCCAAACTCAGCGACCAACTCCAATGCCTGCTCGCCGCGGAAGGTTTTACCAGCGAACCGGTCGGAGGCTGCAAAGTCCAGCCGAATGTCGACCCCGAGCACATCGCCAAGATCGTGCAAGGAGTGGTCGGCGAACTCAAGAAGCGGGGCATGGCGTAGCGACTCCACCGGGGCGGATTCAGCCTCCCTGCGGCTCGCCAGCCCATAAGGGTTTTGCAAACATTGCACCCCCCCGGTTTGACTGCTCTTATTCATTGATTCTCGCCTCTTTTTTCGGGGACTTACGTCGATTCACATCGTCGCAAGTTGCTTTGCTCACACGTGTTGCGGTGATTCATGTCGTCGCAAGTTGGATTCATGGTCGTTTTTCTTATTCATCGAAATCGCGTTGGCGTCCATAAGGGTTTTTTCAGTACGTGCCAACACAGAAGGATTCTGCGAAGCACGGACTCACTACTCCGCTATGGCCGCGCCGCCCGATTGTCCAGGATCACACGCTCTCTAATTCCGCGCGCAGCCCCTGCGCCGAGCAGTAAAGCACAGTATTGTACAGTTGTACCCTAGTCACCGTCAAGAGGCAGAAAGAGATTTTTTTGACGCGACGGAGTGCTCACTTACTCGTCGGCAACGGTCTGTAGTCGTTTAGAACAGTCTTCCAGCCGGCAGGCACGGAAGGGACGCAGCTCTCTGAACCTCCGAGCACCCTCATTAGTAGACTTGTTGTCATGGGCGGCCTGGTCCGTTTCAGGAATTCGACGGTGGTTCGCGCGGGATAGGTTTCAGCGGAATAGTTGGGGGCACGAATATCCATCGCGGAGATGTCCCAGTCACTTTCCGAAATCGCCACGACCAGAGAAGAAAACCGTCTCGCATCGGTGTCCTTTCTTGGAACAAGTTCCAGCCAGCGATTGGTTTTCCCCTCCTTCGGCGTCACCGGCCGAACCCAAAAGCGGTCCTGGAGGCCAGCGGGGTCAAGGCGAAGCAGTTCTGCATTGATGCCAAGCGGCACGGAGTGGCCAAAAAACGAAAGCATGCCAAATCCGGGATATGACTCATCCGGAAACCGATGTTCAATGCGAGTCTTATTCCGGTAGTTCCATTCGTAGATGGATTCTTTGTTGCGAGCCCATCCTACGGGATATTCACTGACCCACTCGGTTTTGCCTCCCCTCACATCCGCCTTACTGGCACTTGTTCCTCGCCACTGCCAAACTTTTGGGGCGTCCCAGCGAAATTCTCCCGTTGTGTAGACATAAGGAACCGCCGGATCCTTGGGTCCGAAATCGGGATCGTAGTCCCACTGGCGGAACTGGCATCGCAGGCGGCCCTCTTTCGTCCGGCTCGCGCTCCAAGCCGTCAGCACCTCCTCGACCCGTTTCGCGTCGTCGGGTTCCAGCGGATACCACTCCGGCTGCTTCACCGGAGCCACGGGCGGCCGCGTCGGCCCCCAACTGAACCACTTGCCGACGTTTTCCAGGGCGGCTTGGAGTTCCTCATGTGTCGGCGGAGCCTCCGCTGCGGGGGGCTCTTCAGGATACAGAGGCGAAGCGAGCAAGAGCAAAAGACTCGAAAACCCAATGCGCAAGTTTGTGAACATGGAAAGACTCTTCGCGTCCAAGGGGAAAGCAGCTCAGACTGTGGATTTTATCCGCCGCGAGAAACAGAACCTACAGCAAACGGGGCGTCCCGTGCTGTCACCCCGATGCGACTCTATCTTTTGACGCCAACAAGAGTTGCGCTTTATGGACAATCCTGTCGACTGACTGACGAATACCCAGTATGATCGCACTTGGCTATTTCCTGACTGCCGTCGTCATTGGTGTCGCGGCAATTCTATCGACGTTCGCCCCTCGCCGGAAATTTCCCGCAAAACTCCCTGAGTTTTCCCAGGAAGAATTCGACGCAGGCGAAACGGGCGGGATTGGCGTTAATCCATTGCGCGACGAGCGTTCGTTTTCTCAGCGGCTGGAATACGTCCGGTTCATCACCAGCTTGTACCACCAGATCATCAAGCGCTACTGAGTGACCTTCAGGAATGGTTTTTAAGCGTGTGCCGAATAGCCTTCGTCGGCAGCGTTCACATGGGGGAGCGGCACCTTGGCAATTCTCATCATCGCAATCGTTCTGGGAGTCGCCCCCGTGCTGGCGGCGTTTTGCCTGGCCGCGGTTCGGCTGGCGATTGCCCGGCCGGGGAGCGTCCACAAGATATCGCGGATTGACTTGCGCGGCATGTTCATCCTCACTTTCGGCCTGGCCGTAACGCTCTCGCTCACGCGCTACCTCCTGACGAGCAACGAGGTGACGAGCGGCCTGTACATCGTCTGCTTTCTCCCGCTCTTGCTCCCCATGATCTGGCTGGCGAGGTATGCCGTGCAAGACGTTTGGGAAGTTTCCGCAAGCAAGAACAAACACGAGAACTCTCAGCCGGATTTGTCGTTTTTGTCGGAGCAAGAGCGCATTTGCAAATGAGAGCGGAGACTTGAATTCCTGTGCGCAAAAAAAATGGGCCCAGCTCCGGGGGAGAGCTGGGCCCATGACGTGCTGGCCTGGTCGCGGACCGGTCGGGGATGGCCGGTCAAAGCCGTTGGCTTTTGGCGAGCAGGCGGCGTGGTGAGCTGAAGGAGGGACCGAGGTTGTCGGCAGGAGTTCCATCGTCTCGGCTGCGGCGGTGCTGTCATGATTTTCGGAAGTGCCGGCACCGGCGGAAAAACGGGGAATCTCATCGCAGTCGGAACAGCTTGCCGGGGAGATGTGCGTTGCACTGTGCAAGTCGCTGCTACAATGGAGGAGCACCATCTTTCCGGGGGACTGCCCGTTATGTTCATTCACGAAAAAGATCCGCTCGCCCCAGTAGGAGGGCGTGAAACTCCCGAGAAAGTTTTTCTCAGCCGGCGAAAGTGGCTGCTAGCGGGGGGCGGCGTTCTGGCGGCCGCGGCGGGTTATGGAATCTATGGGGGGCTGCAGGGGAAAGACGAGGAAGTGATTGCCGCGGGAAGGTGGACGGCCGAAGCCGAGGCCAAGTTCGGGGCCTTTTACCCGGCCAGGCGGGACAAGCAGTTCGAATATGGCCGGCCGCAAACCAGTGAAGTGGCGGCTGCCCGGCACACGAATTTTTATGAATTCAGCTCGCTCAAATGGTGCTGGAAATACGTCGGCCCCTTTCAGCCGGAACCGTGGACGATCTCCATCACGGGCCTCTGCCGCAAGCCGTTGAAGTTGAATTTGGACGAATTCTATCGCCGCTTTCAAGGCGAAATGGTGGAGCGGCAGTATCGGCATCGCTGCGTGGAAAAGTGGGCGATGGCGGTGCCGTGGACCGGCGTGCCCCTGGCCGCGATTCTGAAAGCAGCCGACCCGCTGGCCCAGGCGACGCACGTCCGGTTCATCACGTTCGAGCGGCCTGGCGAAGCACCGAATCAGGCGGCAAAAGATGAATATCCCTGGCCGTACACCGAAGGGCTGACGATTGCCGAAGCGACAAACGAACTGCCGCTACTCGCCGTGGGGGTTTACGGCCGGCCGCTCCTCAAGCAGCATGGCGCGCCGATTCGCGTCGTGGTGCCGTGGAAATATGGCTATAAATCGGCCAAATCCATCGTCGCTATCGAGCTCGTCGGCAGCGAGCCCGCCACGTTCTGGAACACGCTCAATCCCCGAGCCTATCCCTTCGAAAGCAACGTCGATCCGGACGTTCCGCGCCCTTGGGACCAATCGTTCGAAAGGATGCTCGGCAGTGGCGAGCAGCGGCCGACGCTTAAATACAACGGCTACGAAAAGTACGTCGCGGGGTTGTATTCGTAAAGTCTCGGTTCAACGCGCCGCGATTTCCGTTTACCGTGTCGGCACGACCATGGGCGGCGGAGAAGCCCCCAGCAGCGATTCCACGGTGTGCAACAACAGGTTGGCGCGGGTCTCGGGGGCATCGAAACGAGATTCGCGATCCGAGGCGGTAAACTCCCCTTCGCAATGCAGGCAGCTCATCCGCCGCCCCAAATACTCCGCTTTGATTCGCACATGCCGACCGCAGGTGGGGCAATCCTGAAAGAAATAGGGTGTGGGCACTGGTGGATCTCCTTTTACCAAGGCCTGTTCAGCTAACCGGCCCCGAATTCTAACCGACGATCGGATTCAATGCAAACTTTTCCACCCCAAAAGAACACTAATGGGGGTGAAATTTGCGCAAGGTACCGCCTAACTCGTTTTACCGGCAGAGTTTAGCGGCACTGGGAACGGTAGAAGGAGCCAAAACTGGCTCCAAGGTTCGGACCGTTTGATTCCGGAAGTGGCCCAGCTCGGGCAACTTTTCCGCCAAGGAATTGATTCCGATTTACTTCGTGACATCCATTTAACAGCAGGCTTACCAGGTCTCCCGGGTGGCACGCCCACTGCCTTGAGTGGGTGTGGATGGATTCCGCACGTCACGCCCGCGCAAAGCCGTGGGCGTGCCACCCCAATGCTCGGTGTTCGGTAAGTTATTTTGGGCCAAGCCCCAACCTATGCTCCATTCCGCTTCCGCCACCGCTTCCACGCCCACGGGGTGATGGCCAGGGCCAGGAAGCCGAGGAGGGTGGCATCCATCGGGCCCCGGGTATCGACGTAGAGGATTTGGGGCGGACGCTTGACTGTGTTTTGGTTCGCATCGGCAGCGAAATAGAGGTCGGCGGGAGCCGGTTGGTAGGGCCAGTTGTCTTCGAACTCGGTCAGCCAGAATTCTTTGGGGCCAGTCGTTTCCGGCAGGGCCAATTGCCTGAGAAGTTGGTCCCGTTTTTCCGTGGGGAGCTTGTTCGACCAGGCGACGCTGCCGGTCCAGGGAGATTCCTTCGTCAGTTCCCCTTGAAAACGCTTGTCGCTCACAAAGAAAATCCGCAGCAGCCGCTGTTTGGCATCCAGGGCTTCGGCAGCTTTGGACGGATCGGGCTCGCGGTAGGGGAAGAGCGGACGGTCCGTTTTGAACGAGAGCCGCAGGGCCGCTGCTCCGAGTTGTTTCTCTTCCTGTTGGCCTTCTTCCTTGGCCACTTTCAGGGCGGTGATTTTCCAGCCTTGTTCGACGTAGGGATGCACCCAGGCTTCCACCTCGGGCGAAAACTCATAGCCATGCTCCTTGAGCCAGGCGACGAGTGCCGCTGCCGAAGTTGCTTCTAAAACTTGGGCGTTGAAGCCGGCGACTTTCTTTTCGCTGAGGAGGGTGACGTCGGGTGCTGCGCCGGGCGGTGCCGCGCTTTTCACGGCCCCGCCACTGCAGCCGCAGCCAACTCCCCGGCTTTGCCCGGAAGATTTCCTGATGATTTCCGGAGCGGTCACTTTCGCTAGGAACGGAAACGCCTCGTTCCCCGATTCGGCCAGTTCCGGCTCATTCGGCGTGGGGATAAGAAAGGCGAAGTCAGCCGCATCGCTTTTGAAGGAAGCCTGGCGGATGAAGTGCTCGGTCTTGGTTTCCGGGTCCCACAGAATCACCACCGTCTGATCCGCATTCACCACCGGCATCCCCGGCGGCCCCGCCGGACAACAAGCGGGCGTCGGCGCCGCCGCAGTCACCACAAAACAGGCCACGGGAATGACCGCAAGCAGGACCGCTTCCAGATAGCGCTGCATGACAAACTCCTTCGGAGAGCAGAAAAATGGGCTTCCCTAGAGAAGAGCCGCGGACAGGCCCGAATATTCCCTCGCCAAGTCCCCAGTTCCAACTTTCAAGCTTACTCACGAAGGTCGGGGGCTTCAGATGCCGCCTCTCCAGATTTCCTGGGTGGCACGCCCACTGCTTTGAGTGGGCGTGGAGTGGGCATTTCACGCCGAGCAATTTCGAGAGCTGAAGCACGACTCGCTTCGCGTCAGGAGTCGACCATCGGCAACGACAATGCTCACCCGGACCGGCCGGTGTCAGGTGCAGCGATTTTTTCGGCACCGGCCCCAGGCTGCCCCCTCGTGCCCTGCTGCTGTCTATTTCTTGGCAGCTTTCACTTCGATTTCCACGGTCTCAGTCTGCACCTTGCCCAGCCAGCAACCATTGTCTTTCTGCTGGTTTTCGTAGTGGAGGCTCAGGCGGTACTTTCCGGGCTGGAGGTCATTGGTGAGCCAACACCATCCGGCACCACCTTTTAATCCGAGGCACACCGCGGAAATGCGAGTGTGAAAGAGGTGGGTGGGCAGCGTCACGTTTTCACTCTTGCCGGCCGCCACTCGGACCGGCCTCGCAGGAAGGAAATTCTTGGGGACGCCGACCTGCACCAGTTCCTTTCCGTCGGCAGATTTCAGGCCGACCTTAAGTGTGTCGCCCAGATTGAAAATCAATTCCTTGTCGCCGCGATTGGTGATGCGCAGGCCGATGCTTGCCTCCACTTCGTCGTAAATCTTGCCGGGGCGGTGCCAGGCCCGACCGGCGACGATCTCGAAATCGGCACCGCCAGCGCTCACGGAATTGGAATACTGGTTGGAGTCGTCGTCTTGTTTTGGTGCCGCCAGCGTCGTTGCTGCCGATTTGGTTTGCGCGAAGTCGCAGGCCGACACCGATCCGTACCAACACGCCAGGACCAAGGCAACGCCCAGGTTCGTCAGTTTTTTCGTCAGCATCATCTGAGCGCCCCTTGAGTCAGGTTGCTATTTATCCAACTTGCCGAACTATTGTTCATTCCGAACCCGTCCGTATCGTACCGGTCGCAAAATCCGACGTCAAATCAGAATTCCTTTCGGCACTTGACGTTACCCTCAATCAACGATGGTTAGGTCGCCGGTTTGAGTCGTACGCCTTCACCCGACAGTGATTTAAGATTCTCCAAACAAAGCTGGAGCCACTTCTCCCGCTCATCGGCATAGCGTGATTCCATAACGCTGCCGAGCGCGTTGACGCGAGCCAAGGCGTTTTCAAAACGTGTTTGCACTTCCGCGTCGGCAGGCATAAACGATCCCCATTCCCTGTTTTGCTTGTCGTATTGTGCGTCCCAAGGAGTGAAGATCAGGTTGTATTGAGGATTGTCGTCCTCATCGTATTGATCGGGGTCACCATCTTCGGGCAGCGGTTCGCGGCCGCCGAAGTTGGGAACTGGCGAGCGAAGTGCCACCCATTGCATCCCTCTGTCCGGCCCCATTTTGACGACGACGAGCCCCGGATCCCATTCGATACACCAGTAAAGCTCTTCGCCATCGAGGATGTAGCTGGATTTCGCCATCGTATGCAAGATGGCCGCCGGCCCGGTCATGTATTCTTCATCAGTCAACGGCTTGAGATGTGCAGCCGCTTGGCGCAGGTATGCAGCATCGCCTTCCGGAACGGGGCCGGTGTGCAGTGTGGAATCGTCGCTACCTTCGAAGACAAAGTTGACGTACTGCATCCTTCAATTCCTATTGCCAGCGAACGATTTGGATAACGGGGTCCGAGCGGACGATTATGGTTTCAGAACCGACAACGCCGAGGTCTCCCGTTCATCCAATTGTTCGCCGGAGCCGTTGCCTTGCGAGTGGAGTCGCCGTAGCAACCTGATCGACCCTCAGCAATGCGATTGCGTTTCGAGCGAGTAAATATCATGATCGGAACATTGCCCATCAGTGCGATCCGGATGGTGCCGATTGACTGGCAGATGAGTCATCACGCGGAATCCAGTCAAAATACGTCATACCTTCACGCGGGATAAGCCGCCCACCGTCGGATCTGAAAACAACGATAAAGGTTTCAAAGAAGCTGATACCATCCGCATTTTGCCATTCATTACCACTTCCGATGGTTCCAGTTCCGCTGCCACGTTCGCCACGTTGATGCCAAAATCGGTATTTGACCGGGCCGGGGACATGGAGCAATGATCGCGATGGAGCCGGCTGGGATTCTGATTTCTGCATTCGTTGAAGTAGAAGCGATATCCCGAGTGCGGCGATCAAGGTGACAAGAAATAGTTCTCGCAGAGTGATGGATAGTTTCCGGCGCGCAGGCGATTCAAGTTCTGTCATGCGTAGTCGACCGTTTCCGATCCGTGCGGCAAGGATAAGTTTTGAAGGGCTGAGACGATCTCTGGTCTGGCGAACGACAGCCGTAACTGGGCGGCCGTCGAGAGACATTGATTTCAAGACCCGCTTTGCCGGCCGCTCCGGTTCACGGCATGACTCGGCGATTTCTCAGCTTACGCGTTCCTCCTGGAAGGCCACCCAATCCGCAGCATTGCCGGAGAGCCAACGTCTTGCTGTTTCGGAGACGTAACTGTACACCGAACGCTCGCCTTCCACGACGAAGAAGTCCGCGCCATTCCAAGTGGATGCCAGCAAATGGTAGCCACCTTCGCGCGAGATACGAATTCCGGGAAGAAACCGGACGTGCCACAGTTCGCCAAGTGCGTTTGCAGCATCAGCCGAGTGCTTCCGGCGCTCGATGTAGTTTTCAGGTTCGTTGCCCGCAGGATATTTCATCTCCTCAGTGCCAAAGGGTTCCCACAGCTGCCAATCGACCTTCGTGATCTTCTTCTTGATGACCGACTGGACGTCAAATCCGGTCAAGCCCGAGTCGCGTAGCGATGTTAGGAACGCAGAAGTAACGACAACAAAACCCGAAGGCTGCGAGATAGGCGGAACGAAAGGGCCCGTGCGCTCAAGCTCTAGAACCCCGTGTTCGCCAACGGTCGCCATCCCGTGAATGAGGATGTCGCCATAGTCGCCCCATGGTGGCTCGGACCGTCTTAGGCGATGAATCTTTGGATGGCTCATTTCGATCGCCGAACTGGTGATTAGCCTGGCCGGCACCGGTCAGCGTATGCGAGCGCCGGTCAGCATATTTCGACCGCTCGGGAGTATATCACCGCGCCGGTCAGCATATTTCTGACCTATTGGAACTCTGCCGAGCGCGGCTGTCAAGATTTTTCTCCTGGCCCCCGGTTTACCGTTGTTGTGCATATATGTATACTTATCAAAAATCCACCTGTTCTCCCATGGGTGCCACCAGCGTCCGCACCAGTCGCTGGGAAACCGGACGCCCGCGGTGGTGTACCACGGGCGCTAGTAGAAGCCGAACTAATAGCCCAGTGAACCACTGTAAGTTTTTGGCAATAAGTATTAAAAAGTATGTACATAATAATCGCCCCTTCTAGTCCGGCAGCCGCGCGAGACCTGGGGTATGGGTCCGTGGGCTGCTAAACAAACTAACATGAAACCGTAGTCCACTCCTGGTCTCGTCAACGGGGTCCACCGCAAACCACCATGTCCACGCCAACTCTCATCGACGACCTGCGCCAGCAGATGGCCAGGCTGGAAGGAAGCCGCCAGCCGGAGGACGAAGAGCCACTCTCCACCGGCTGTCGGGAGCTGGACCGGTTGTTGCCGCGAGGAGGTTTTCTGCGCGGGACACTGGTGGAATGGCTGGCCGACCAATCGGGGAGCGGAACGGGAACATTGGCTTTGCTCACGGCCCGGCAGGCTTGCCGCCAAGGGCAGGCCCTGGTGGTGATGGACCGCCAGCGGAGCTTCTACCCGCCGGCAGCGGTGGAGTGGGGATATCGCCTCGAGCAAATGCTTGTGATTCGTAGCGTTAGCGAGGAGGACGAACTTTGGGCTCTCGACCAGGCGCTCCGCTGCCGGGGCGTGGGGGCGGTTTATGCCCCACTGGCGAAGCTCGATGTGCATGACTTCCGCCGGTTGCAACTGGCGGCCGAATGTGGTGGAACACTGGGGCTCTTCCTTCGTCCCGCCACGGTTCGGGGTGACCCTTCCTGGGCCGACCTGCAGCTTGCCGTCCATCCGCAGGGTTCTCCTGCCGTGCGGAAGCTCCGCGTGGAAATCGTCCGCTGCCGCGGTGGGACCGCCGGCAGAACCATCGAACTAACAATCACCAATTCAGGGATGGTTCAAACCGTGAGCATGAGCCATGAATCCCGCGAAACGCATTCTCTGTCTCCAACTGCCGAACTGGCCCGTGCAACGGGCTGAGCGGGAAGGGGGCTGGGGGCTAGGGGCTAGGGGTTGGGGAAGAGGAGACGGGGGACAGGGGAGAGGATTTGAGATTTCAGATTTGAGATTGGAGACAAGAGGCAAGGCTAGGAAACCAAGGTCTCAAATTTCAAATCTCAAATCTCAAATTCCTTCTTCCCCTAGCCCCCAGTCCCTAGCCCCCAGCCCCTCCCTCCTCCTCCACTCTCGCAATCCACGCCGCGGCAACTGCGTGGTGGCTTATTCGCCAGAAGCGGAAGAGTGGGGCGTCCGCATTGGCATGCCACTGGCTGAAGCTTCCACGCTGGCTCAGCGCGGCGGCCGGTTTGTCGCCCTGGCTCACAATCCGGCTGCTGATCTGGCGGAGTTGACTCGCCTCGCCGAAATGTGCGAGCGGTTCAGCCCTTGCGTCGGCTGGGAAACGGTGGATGCATCCACCGACTGTTGGCCCGCGACCGGCCCCGCTCATCTTTTTCTCGACATCACCGGCATCGGCCGGCTATTCGGTGGCGAAGAACAGCTCATTGCCGAAATTGGCCGCGAATTTGCCCGCGAAGGATATGAGATTCAGGCGTCCGCGGCAGACACCGTTGGAGCAGCGTGGGGACAAGGGCAGATTGAGGATCTTCATTCTTCAATCTGCAATCTGCAATCCTCAATCCTCCTCCGCCTTCCCCCCGCCACCCTCTCTCTCCTCGCCCAACTCGGCATCACGCGTGTTGACGAACTCCTCCGCTTGCCGCGAGAAAGCCTGCGCTCGCGGTTCGGAGAACGGCTGTTGTTGCGATTAGATCAATTGTCGGGAGCGGCGCAAGAAACCATCGTTCCCCATCATCCGCCGCCGCGGTTTCAGGCGGAATGGATTCTGGAATATCCCACCGATAGCCGTGAGCTTATGGAGCAGATTGTCTCGCAGCTTCTGGCCCGGATTGCCCAGGATTTGGCCGAGCGGCAGGAAGGAGTGGTGCAGTTGAGTTGCCGCCTGGACGGTATGGGAGGGAAACCGCTGCAACTCACTATCGGTCTCTTTCGTCCGTCGGCTCAGCGGGAGCACCTGGAAGAGCTGCTTGCGATGCAACTGGAGCAGGCGCAGTTGCCACGGCAGATTGGCCGCATCGGTATTTCCGCCCAGCTCACGGCGCCGCTCGAAAATCGGCAGACAGAGCTCTTTGCCGACTCCAGCCGCGAAGCCTCCCACGACTATGCCCTGCTCATCGACCGCCTCGCCAGCCGCCTCGGCCCCACCGCCGTCCTCCAGCCGGTCCTGCGCTCCGATCACCTGCCGGAGCGAGCCGTGTCGTATGCACCGATGGTGGGGAAGAAGAGGAGAAGAGTCAGGGATCAGGGGTCAGGAGTCAAAAGGCGAAAGAAGGTTCAAGGTTCAAAGTTCAAGGTTCAAAGTACTCCATCTCAAATCTCAAATCTCAAATCTCAAATTGCTTTTCGTCCTCTCTATCTCCATCATCCGCCACTGCCGCTCGCCGCCATTTCCATCATCCCCGACGGCCCGCCAGTTTCCTTCGACTTCCAAAGGCAAACTCACCGCATCGACCACCACTGGGGCCCCGAGCGGATTGAGACCGGCTGGTGGCGAGGCCGTTCTCACCGCCGCGATTACTACCGTATCGAAACCACCACCGGCCACCGCTATTGGCTCTTCCGCCGGCTGGCGAACGGGAAATGGTATTTACATGGGGAGTATGGCTGAAGACTTCGGAACGGGATGGCCACAAAAAACACAAAAAGGCACAAAAATAAGGCCACATCTTCTTTCCTTCTTTGTGTCTCTTTGTGTTTTTTGCGGCCATCCCCCTGCTGAAGAGACTGTTGTGCGTTACGCCGAACTACATTGCAAAACGAACTTCTCGTTCCTCGTGGGAGCTTCCCACGCGGAGGAGTTAGTGCTGCGCGCGAAGGAATTGGGATATCACGCCCTGGCAGTGACAGATACCAACTCGCTGGCTGGCGTCGTCCGGGCTCATTTGGCCGCGAAGGAACACGGCCTGAAGCTGCTCATCGGTACGGAGTTGACACCGATGGATGCTCCAGCCATCGTCGTCTGGGCGACTGATCGAAAATCTTATGGCCGACTGTCGCGATTGCTGACGGTAGGAAGACGACGGGCAGAGAAAGGAAAGTGCAATCTCACGCTGGAAGACATCGCCGCCCACTCCGAAGGACTCATCGCCGGAGTTCTTCCCCATTTCCCAGTCCCCAGCCCCCAGCCCCTCTCCACCTACCGCGACATCTTCGGGGACCGCGCCTACCTCCTTGCCGAACTCTTCCGCGGTCCCGATGACGCGCAGCGGCTCTCAGAGCTGATTGCTCTTTCCAAGAAAACCAAACTTCCCCTCGTTGCTGCCGGCGACATCCATTACCACTCTCCCTCCCGCCAGCCGCTGCACGAAGTGCTGACGGCGGTGCGGTTGGGGATGACCGTGGCGGAAATCGGTGCTGATCGATTCCCCAACACCCAGCGGCATTTGCGAAGCATCGAGGAAATTGCGACGGCTTTTGCGGGCTGGCATGGCGGTACTACGAAAAGGGGTCGGGAGTCTTTGGCGTGCAAGGACTCTCCAAATAGATTTGTTTCTCTCGCCAAAGACTCCCAACCCCTTTTACAGCGCACCCTCGAAATCGCCGACCGCTGCCAGTTTTCGCTCGATGAATTGAAGTACGAATATCCCGAAGAACTGGCTCCGCCCGGTCTCACTCCCCGAGAGTTTCTCAATCAACTCACCTGGGATGGAGCCGCGAGCCGTTACCCCGTGGGCATTCCTGAAAAAGTCCTCGGGCTCCTCCAGCATGAATTGCAACTCATCGAAGAACTCAAATACGAAGCCTATTTTCTCACCGTCTGGGACCTGGTTCGCTTCGCCCGCAGTCGCGGCATTCTTTGCCAGGGGCGAGGTTCGGCGGCGAATTCCGCGGTCTGCTATTGCCTCGGCGTGACCAGCGTTGATCCCGACCGGGCGGATTTGCTGTTTGAGCGGTTCATCAGCAAGGAGCGGAACGAGGCTCCGGATATTGACATCGATTTCGAGCACGAGCGCCGCGAGGAGGTGCTGCAGTATCTCTACGACAAATACGGCCGCGAGCGGGCCGGCATGACCGGCGTCGTCATCACCTACCGCAGCCGCAGCGCGGTGCGGGACGTGGGGAAAGCCCTGGGCTTCTCGCTCGACCGGGTCGATGCTCTCGCCAAGCAAGTCGACGGCCACGCGGTCGACGACCTCCTGCCGCAGCGGTGCCGAGAAGTTGGCATCGACCCCGATTCACCCCTCGGCTCACGGCTAGTCTATCTCGTCAATGAGCTGATCGGCTTTCCGCGGCATCTGTCGCAGCATGTCGGCGGGATGGTGATGACGCAGGGCCCGCTCTGCGAGCTAGCCCCGATTGAAAACGCCGCCATGCCGGGGCGAACGATCATCGAGTGGGACAAGGACGACCTCGACGAGCTGGGCATTCTCAAAGTCGATTGCCTGGCCCTCGGCATGCTCACCGCCATTCGCAAGTGCTTTGACCTCATTCGCCAGCATCATGGCCGCGAGTTGACTTTGGCCACTGTGCCGGCGGAAGACTCCGTCGTTTACGACATGATCTGCGAAGCGGACACGATGGGGGTCTTTCAAATCGAAAGCCGAGCCCAGATCAGCATGCTCCCGCGGCTGAAGCCC
>CAYUJE010000088.1:0-21384 GCA_964444865.1 uncultured Pirellulaceae bacterium
AGGAGATGCAGACCTTTCTGGATGGCCCTTCGCCCGATGCCTACGAGAAGGTGGTGAACAATTTGCTCGCCAGTCCGCATTATGGCGAGCGCTGGGGGCGGCACTGGATGGATGTCTGGCGGTATAGCGACTGGGACGGCTATGGAGCGGAAATTCGCGAGAGTCAGCCGCACATCTGGCGATGGCGGGACTGGATTGTGGAATCGCTGAATGCCGACCGGCCGTATGACCGGATGATTGAGGAGATGCTGGCGGGAGATGAATTGGCCCCCGAGGACCCGGGAACGATTCGTGCAACGGGCTATCTCGTCCGCAATTGGTACAAGTTCAACCGCAACTCGTGGCTCGACAATACTGTGGAGCACACCGGCAAGGCTTTTATGGGGGTCACCTTCAACTGTGCCCGCTGCCACGACCACATGTACGACCCGATCAGTCAGGAAGAATACTACAAGCTCAGGGCCGTCTTCGAGCCGCACGACGTTCGGCTGGACCGGGTTCCGGGGCAGAGCGATACAACGAAGGATGGATTGGCCCGCGTCTTTGACGCAAATGCCGGCACGCAGACGTTTCTCTTTGTGCGTGGTAACGACAAAGACCCGGTGAAGGACAAGCCGCTGGCCCCTGCCGCGCCGAAGGTCTTTCAGGAGGTGAACTTTGACGTGCAGCCGGTGAATCTGCCGGCGACTGCCTGGTATCCGGGATTGCAATCCAGCGTGCAGGCGGAAACGATTGCTGCCGCCAAAGCGGAAATCGAAAAGTCCAAGGCCGCAGTGACCACGGCACAAAACGAACTGGCGACGGCCAGGCAGAAGCAAGCGGAGTTCGCCGCCAAAGCAGCCGAGCCGGGGAAAGAGCCCGCCAAGACCGAGCCAGCGAAGCCGGCTGAGCCGCTGATTGTGGACGATTTTTCCAAGCAACGGGATGATGTCTGGAAACTGGGTGCGGGAAAATGGGAATACAAGGATGGCCACCTGGTGCAAGGCGATCCCCAGGATGTGATGTGCGGCATCACTTCCCTCAAGCCGCACCCCAAGGACTTCGTGGCGAAGTTCAAATACAAGTTGACGGGAGGAGACACTTACAAATCGGTCGGCATCGCGTTTGACGCCGTGGGGGACAAGGATTTTCAAGCGGTTTATTTGAGTGCTGCCGGCGCGGGTCCACACCTGTGGTTGAGGAAAGCCGGAGTGGATTCTTATCCGGTCACGATGCCCAAGGCGACCGTGGAAGAAGTTGGCAAGGAATATGAGATTTCGATTGCCGTGCGGGAGATGGTGGCGAATATCTCCGTCAATGGAACTTTGGTGCTGGCGTACAAGCTCCCCGCGGAGAGAGCGAGTGAGGGGCACATCATCTTCTGGACCTATGACGCGACGGCGGACTACTTGAAAGCGGAAGTTAGTTCTCTGCCCCCTGCTTTTGCGATAACACAACCGGGAGGCGAAGCGGCCCCGATGCCGGCGAATCAAGCAGCGGCACTCGCTGCGGCGGTGGCTGATGGCGAGAAGAGTGTAGCAATTACGGAAAGGACTTTAGCAGCGTCGAATGCGGCGCTCGTCTCCATCGAAGCTCGCATTGCGGCGGACAAAGCAGCGTATGCGACTCCCCCCGAAGCGAACACCAAAGATTTGGCACTGGCGGCAGGGAAGTCTGAGCGAGAATTGGCTCTCCTCAATTCTGAAAAGGCACTGCTGCTGGCGGAACTGGCTGCGGCGAAGGCCAAGCGGGCGGTCAAACCGAACGACATGGCCACTGCAAAAGCTGCGACCGATGCCGAAACCGCCGTTCAAAACGCCGTGAAGGCCCGCGATGCCGCCCAAGCCGCCATCGCCCAGCCGAACGAAGCGTATACCAAGTTGACACCGGTCTATCCAACGACCAGCACTGGCCGGCGGTTGGCCTTGGCAAAGTTCATTTCGTCGAAAGAAAATCCGCTGACGGCCCGCGTCGCCATCAATCACATTTGGCTGCGGCACTTTGGCACTCCTTTGGTCCCGAGCGTCTTTGATTTTGGCCTCAACGGAAAGCAGCCCACCAATCAGCCTCTGCTTGATTGGCTGGCTGTGGAACTGATGGAGAACGGCTGGAGCCAGAAGCATATTCACCGGTTGATTGTGACCAGCCGGACGTATCGGCTGGCGAGCAGCCGCGGGACAGGGGACAGGGGTCAGGAGGCAGGGGACAGTAACACGACCATTGACCCGGAAAATAAATACTACTGGCGTCAGAATCCCCGGCGGATGGAGGCGGAGATCGTGCGGGATGCCACGCTGTATGTCGCCGGATCGCTCGACAAGACGATGAGTGGGCCGGATATCGACCAGAACACGGGACTCACTTCCAACCGCCGCAGCATCTACTTCCGCAGCACCAAAGAGAAGAAGATGCAGTTCCTTTCGCTGTTCGATAGCGCGAACGTCGTGGAGTGTTACCGCCGCAGCGAGAGCATCGCTCCTCAGCAGGCATTGGCAATGGCCAATAGCAGCCTCACCCTCGCCCAAGCCAGGCTGTTGGCGAAGACAATCACCGCTGCCGTCACGGCCGCCAATCCACCACAAGAACAAGCGGATGTAAAGTTCGTGCAGGACTCCTTCGCCCGAATCCTCAATCGCCCCCCAAGCAGCGAAGAACAGGCCACCTGCGCGAGCTTCCTCACCGAACAGGCCCAGAGGCTGGCCGCGGCGAACTTGTCACCTTTCACCGCCGGCCCTGCGGCCACGGTCCCACCTTCGTCCGATCCCAAGCAGCGGGCCCGCGAAAACCTGGTGCACGTACTGCTCAATCACAACGACTTTTTGACGATTCGGTAGATAATCCAAGGTCATTCTTCCAAATCGGCGACCACGCTGCGCAACGAAAGCGTGGTGGCGGCAAACATGTCGTAAAAAATGCTGGGTCCCAGCGCGACCAGCACGAGAATCCATATGCTGCGCTCGAGGCCGGTTCCATCCGCCCCCAGCAGCATCGTCACGCAGACTCCCGTGAGCTGAATAATGATTCCGACAAATGAGCCAAAGAGAGTTGCCGTACGGCCCCATTCTTTCTGCTGCAGCAAACCTATGCCCCCGGCAACGATCGCGATATTCAGCACCAGCATCACGAGGGCAATGATGAGGCTGACAGCTGCACGCATCACGTCTTGTTGATCCGCGTCTTGTCCCAGGGCTCCCACGGCGAGCAGGCAGCTGAGAAAAAGTACGAAATACAATCCTCCACGCAAAGTTCCAAACACAAAGTTGGTGAGCGCCACCACCAGCAACATCTTGTGCAGAGGCGGCCGGTTTAAGTTTGCGACCATGAACGGAGCAAACTTCCGCCGATTCGCCAGCGCCTCCAGACTGCGATGCCGCGGCTCTCCAAGTCCCGAGGGCAAAGGGCGAATCGCCGGGCCGAGCAGCTTCAGGCCGGCACCCGCCATGGGAAAGTCATCGGGACTCAGCGGAGTGATTGGCGCAGCCGTCTGAGCCGGGGCCTCTCGAACTGCCGGTTTGGGTCGCGGTGACTTGGCCTCCTTAGGGCCCTTCGGTTTGGCTTCGGCGTCTGCTTCCAAATCGGGATAAAGGTCTGTCGCCCATTGCCATTGCCCGGCACCCCTTCGCAGCAACTGGCAGTCGGCGGTAATTCGCCCCTCTTCGTACCAGGCATGGAGTTGCGTTCCTGTCACTGGTCCGTACTGCTTGCCATCTTCCGCTTGCACATGCCATATGGTCGCGGGTGTCATCCAACGCGGGTCCGCTCTTTGCTTCTCGGTCGGAATTTGCGCATCTACGGCCGATATGCGCACTTGGTTGCTGCAATGAGGACAAGTTGTGAGCTTCCCGACGAGGTCCGCACTTGGGCGGAATTGCTGCTGGCAGTGCGGGCATTGAAAGTCAAAGGGCATGCTGGCAGTTTACTAAAAACGAGGGGAATTTCCCACGCTGACACGATCATCGGCGAGGTGCCTGGTGCAAAACATGACAAAAGGCGGGGTTTGGGAAGACCCTGCCGACTTGGTTGAGATTTCGGCAGGTGCCGGATATTCCGAGGCGATAAACGGTAAGGGCGCTTCCGCGCGCTGGTTGTTCCACCCCTTTTAACCCATTGATGACTCGGTCACGTTACCTCTGCTTTTCGCTTCTTGCGGCTTGCTGCCTGGTCGCTGGCTGCGCGCAGCGCGACTTGCTGCGGCATGCGCCGAATCTCTTGCCCGCGGGATTGAATGTTGCGCCGGTGGTCGTTGAAGGTGAAGCAAAGGACTCTCAGAATCAGGCGAATACCTCGTCCCTGGGCACTTTTCAGGAACTGCAACAGCGTTTGCCACCGCACCCGCGGGAAACCACCTCGCGCGACCTCTTGCCCGAGGAAACCGAGTCCTTGGCTGCCACAAATTCCAAGCTCGCCGACCTGACGGACTTGGAGCGGCAGGCGGTCGCACAAGCTGCGGGAAACCACCGAAAAACGGCTCGGTTGTCGTCGCTCCAACAGCAACTCTTGTGCTTGCGGGCAATCCACGAGCGGAATCAGTCGGCGTCGCAGGCTCTGCAAGCCTTCTACAAATTGGCGGAAGTTCGCGAAAACACGCTGTCCCTGGAGAGCAGTCTGACGCAGCTCACGCGCATGCGGGAAGATCTCCGCCAGGCAAAAGAACAAGGCGTGAAAATAGCGGCCGACGCCACGGCACTCGTCCGCAAACAATTGGAGCTGCAAGACCAACAGCAGCAACTGGAATTGGCCGATGCCC
Organism: uncultured Pirellulaceae bacterium; assembly: GCA_964444865.1. Taxonomy (GTDB): domain Bacteria; phylum Planctomycetota; class Planctomycetia; order Pirellulales; family Pirellulaceae; genus SXOA01. The sequence goes on from CAYUJE010000088.1 coordinate 4,727, forward strand.
AGCTCAGTGAGCAACTTCGCGGTCTCCTCGGACTGTCTCCAGGCGAGCCCATTCGCCTCGTGCCACAGCCCAACCTAACGCTTCACGCGGAACCCATCGATGCGGAGTCCGCCATTTCGCTCGGAATGCAAACTCGCGCGGACCTGGCAGCTCTGCGCCTGTTGTTATCGGAACTCGATGCGCAAACACTCCCCGCCGCCCGCAGCAGTCTTTCCCAGGCAGATCCCGGTTTGGGAGTGCCGGCACCATCCCTCGGAATCCTGCACAAGCTCTTCCGGGGAAGTACCGCGGCGTGCGAACTCGAAATCCGTCGCGCTCAACTCTCCGAACTTCTCGAAACGCGTGAGCAGCAGGTGACTAGCGAAATCCGTCTGGCTGTGCGAGAAATCGAAACTCGCCTCAAGCAGGCCGCACTTGCCACGGAGACACTTGCCAGTTGGCAGCAGCGGCTGGGAGACCTGAAAGCTCTGCGCGAAGTCGGCTCGGCGACTCCGGTAGACATTCAGCAAGTCCAGTTCGAAGTCACTGCCGCCGAGGTCGCGCTCCTCAAACAGGTCATCGCGGTCCGGCTGGCGGAAGTCAAACTCAAGGAAGCCCAGGGGCTCCTCGCGGCAGAGTGCGGCTACGACATCGGAGCCTGTCTCGCCGACGACTGCTGCCCCTAAGAGTCTGCTTTCCAAGGGGGGTAACTCGCAGTTCTCAGCGCCCCAGCGTGTCCTTGGAACGGCTTAAGGTATCGCCCCTACAGAACTTCCACCCCACCAAGGGGTTTCCTGGGGCTATTTCTTGCGCGTCGGGCCGGTTTTGGGCGATGCCAATCCCACACAACAACCGGATTGGAAAAAAGCCCTCGCCCCAGCCGCAGCGCTGCCTCGCCCAGTTTTCGGGCCGAAGCAATTTGCGGAGATTGCTCGGGGAATCGGTGCGCGCAGAAAATGAGTCCGGGGAGTTGGAAACTGTTGGCCGAGGTTATCGTCGCCAATGACTCTCGACCTCAGTCATACCACGGCAAGTAAAGGGCCTATCACATAAGCACTCTCTGATGTATCAGAATCGACGGATTTTTCCACGAGTTGAATCAGGAATTGGGGGCAAATCATGTCCGTAAGATGTGGTATTTAAATGCCTTACGGTAAGTCTCCTGATTCAATTCCGACGCTAAAATGGAGACCGTGAATCATGAATCAAATCAGTCCAATCAAAGGGGGTGGTAACGTCGCTGATCACCCCCATCCTGGAAAGACGCTAGCGGCGGTCGTAAAATGGCCCTCTCTCAGTCCCCCGGTCGTTGGCCAGGTGGCTCCATGGAATCTTGCCGGAAGGATCTGATCTGATGTCATCTCCCGTAATCGCCGCTGCTCGCCCGTTTGTCCACCTCCACTGCCACTCCCATTACAGCCTGCTGGATGGGGCGTCGGAGATTGAGGCCCTGGTGAAGCGGGCCAAGGAGCATGGGATGAACGCCCTGGCCCTGACGGACCACGGCAACCTGCATGGGTCACTGGAGTTCTATCGCAAGGCCAAGGAGGTCGGCATCAATCCCATCCTGGGGTACGAAGCCTACATCGCCCCCGGCAGCCGGTTCGAGAAAAAAGACGCCGGCAGCAGCAAGGAGGCCAGCTATCACCTCACGCTCCTCGCTCAGAATCGGACCGGCTTCAAGAATCTGGTCAAGCTCGCCTCGGCCGCCTACTTGGAGGGCTTCTACTTCAAGCCGCGGATCGACAAAGAAATTCTCGCCGCCCATAGCGAGGGAATCATCTGCCTCTCCGGCTGCGTCAGTAGCGAATTGAGCCGCAACCTCATCAAAGGAGGAGCGGCCGAGGAAGATTTCAAAGATGCCATCGAAACGGCCCAGTGGTTCCAGAAGGTTTTCGGCGAACGGTATTTCATCGAAATCATGAACAACGGCGTCGACATCCAGCGGCTGCAACTGGAGGCGGCCGTGGACTTGGCCAAACGACTTGGCCTGCCGCTGGTGGCGACGAGCGACGCCCACTACATCAACCAGGAAGATGCCGAAGCCCAGGATGTGATGCTCTGCATCAACACGGGCCGCTTCCGGACGGACACCAACCGGATGAAGATGGAGAACAACTCTTTCTTCCTCCGCCCACCGGAAGAAATGTACGCCCACTTCCCCGGCTTGGAAGACGCTGTCGCCCGCAGTCAGCAAATCGCCGACAGCGTGCAGATCGACCTGGAACTCAACCGCCGAAATTTCCCCGTCTACACCTTGCCTCCAGAGAAGACCGCGGAAGACTATCTTCGCGAGCTCTGCATCGCCGGCCTGAAGGAGCGTTACGCCGACGACGAGACGATGTGCAAAGACGGCGTGCTGGCCGATGTTGTCGTGCAACGGTTGGAGCGGGAGCTCGGAGTCATCAACAAGCTGGGCTTTCCCAACTACTTTCTCATCGTCTGGGACTTTGTGCGGCACGCCCGCGAACTCAACGTTCCCGCCACCGCCAGAGGCAGCGGCGTGGGAGCGCTGGTTTGTTTTGCGCTCTATCTGAGCCACGTTTGCCCGATCAAATACGACCTGCTCTTCGAGCGGTTTCTGGACTTGAATCGCAAGGAAGCGCCGGATATCGACATCGACTTCTGCAAGGACCGCCGAAGCGAAATCATTCGCTATGTGAAGGAGAAATACGGCGAGGAAATGGTCGCCCAGATTGGGACGTTTGGCACGATGGCGGCCCGCGCGGCAATCAAGGATGTCGGCCGCGTGCTGGGAGTGCCGCTGGCCCGCGTGAATCAGATCACGGGCATGGTCCCGACGACGCTCGGCATTTCACTCGACGACGCTATCGCGCAGAGCGAAGAGCTCAACAAGCTGTATACCACCGATGCCGACGTGCGCGAGCATCTTGACCTCGCCCGCAAGCTGGAGGGTCTGGCCCGCAACATCGGCACTCACGCCGCCGCCGTCGTGATCGCCGACAAGCCCCTTACGGAGTATGTCCCCCTCTGCCGTGTCACCGGAAAAACGGACGTGATTACTCAGTGGTCGATGGGAGACGTGGAGGCGGCCGGCCTCCTCAAGATGGACTTTCTAGGGCTGAAAAACTTGACGAGCCTCTCGCAGGCGGTGGACCTGATCGAGCAGACGACCGGCAAGCGAGTCGATCCGTACAAATTTCCGCTCGACGACAAAAAGACGTTCGCTCTGTTGCAGCGAGGTGAGACCAAGGGCATTTTTCAGCTCGAGTCAGGCGGCATTCGCGACCTGCTGCAGAAGATGAAGCCGGACCATTTTGGCGACATCATCGCCACCAACGCCCTCTACCGCCCGGGCCCGCTGGAAGGGGGCATGGTGGAAGACTACGTCGCGGTCAAGCACGGCCGCAAACAGCCGGAATACATTCATCCCATTTGCGAGAAAATCCTCTCCGAGACCAACGGCGTTATGGTCTATCAGGAGCAGGTGATGCGGATTCTCAACGAGCTCGGCGGTATTGAGCTGGCGAGCGCGTACACCGCCATCAAGGCGATCAGCAAGAAGAAAGAAGAGACGATCAACAAAAGCCGCGAGCAGTTTGTGAAGGGGTGTTCTGACAAAGGATTGTCAAAAACACAAGCAGAAGATTTTTGGAACTTAATTATTAAGTTTGCAGGATATGGCTTCAATAAAAGCCATTCGACCGCTTATGCTCTGATTGCCTACATGACGGCCTATCTCAAGGCCCACTATCCGGTCGAGTTCATGGCGGCATTGCTTTCCGGCGATATCCACGGGCGAAACTTCGTGAAGAAGGATTCGCTGGTGGAGCACCTGGAAGATGCCAAGCGAATGGGAATCGAAGTCCTGCCGCCTAGCGTGAATAGCTCGCACAGCGACTTTGCGGTCGTGGAGGGAAAGATTGCTTTCGGCCTTTCCGCCATCAAAGGCTGCGGCGGAGCGGCAGCGGAAGCGATTGTTTCGGCGAGAAAGAAAGGTGGGCCGTTCAAGGACCTGTTCGACTATTGCGAGCGGGTTGATCAACTCGGGGCGAACAAGACGTCCTTGGAAACGCTCATCAAGTCAGGCTCCATGGACTGTTTTGGGGCGAAACGTTCGCAGCTCTATGCTTCGATTGAGCGGGCAATTCAGTCCGGCGCTTCCGTCGCCGCAGACCGCAAGGCTGGCCAGAAAAATCTCTTTGGTGGCTTCGATGATGCCGCTCCATCCCCCGCCGTCGGTCTGCCCGAGATTCCGGAATGGCCTGACAAGGAGAAGGCACAAGGCGAGAAGGAGGTTCTCGGATTCTATCTCTCCACACATCCCCTGGCGGAACATCGCCGAGTGCTGGAGACCTACCGTTCGCACACGACGGCGGAAATCCCCGGCGTTCCGGAGCGGGGAGAAGTCATCCTCGGCGGGATGATCGGGGCCATCAAACTCGCCAACACGAAGGACCCCAAGCCGGGCAAGCCGAGCCGCTATGCCAACTTCGATTTTGAAGACACGGAGGGGATCATCCGCTGCATCTGCTGGCCCGAGCAATATGCCGAATCCGGCCACTTGATTACGGCGGACACGATCCTGATGATCCGCGGCAGCATCGACCGCCGCGGCGGCGAGGAAGCGAACCTCGTCGTCAACGAATTGATTCCCCTCGATCAGCTCGACGCCCGCTACACCTCCGGCATCGTCATCCGGATCAGTGAAACCGAGCATCCCTCGGATGTGCTGCAAAGTGTCCGAGAAGTCCTTCGCGCCTACCCCGGCTCCGGCGAGCTGCAATTCTGCTTCTACTTAGAAAACGGCAGCCGCGTGTTTTTGAAGGCGCACGCCACCAAAGTCAGCATCACCCGCGAACTCCGCGACCGGCTCGACGACCTGCTTGGCCCCGGCAACCTCCAACTCATCACGACGCCACCACGTCCGGCCCAGGGCTCCCGCCCCCATCGACCACCGTATCAGAAAGCGGGGGCGAGATGATGCGCGCCGTTCCGTCTTACTCCCCCACCAAACTCAGTTGCGGCTCCTTGGCCGGCATGCATTCCTTGAGAACCCTTTCAATCCGGGCATTGAGTTCTTCAAGCTGGTCCAGAATTTCATTCTGGCGGGTGTCAAGTTCTTCCAGAAGTGACTGCGAGGAAGTGCTAGCAGTGGACATGGGGGGAAGAGGAAAGTGAAAAGCGAGTTGGGGCGGGTAGATGCCTGCCAATCCCATCGGCGACGGGACGGCAGCAAGTGCATTTGTCAGCCGGTCATCCCAGTCGGACCGGCTGCGTAAAATGAACCGGCGGGGCGGAACAACACTTTTGGGTGACTCCGCCACTGCGGCCGGCAAATCCGGAATTGCTGAGTTTTCCTCTAGGAAGAGCGAGACGTTTCGTGGCACAATGTCCGCCCAGCCAAAGTCTCAACCATCATGAAACGTGCAGGGCAATTTCTCGTTTACCTTTTGATGCGGGTGCTGGTATCTATAATCCAGGCCTTCAGTATGAGGACGTGCGCGGGTGTCGTGCGGCTGGTTGCTTACTTGCTCTGTGACGTGGTCAAATTTCGAGCGGCTACGATTGACGAAAACCTTAAAATTGCCCTCCCGGATTCCACGCCACACGAGCGCCACAAGATCGCGCGGCGGATGTGGCGGCATTTGCTGATGATGGTCCTTGAGACCATTCACGCTCCGCGAAAGATTCATGACACGAATTGGCGGAAATTCGTCGTTATCAACGACCGACGGGCAATCGTCACCACCATGCTTTTGCCCCGGCCCAAGGTCATTGTGACTGCCCACTTCGGCAATTTTGAGATTGCCGGTTACCTGACCGGACTCCTCGGTTTCCGTACGCATACGGTAGCCCGCACCATCAACAATCCGTTCATCGATGCCTACGTTAATCGCATCCGTGAAGCCAAGGGGCAATACATCCTTCCCAAGGTCGGCAGTGCCCCTCAAGCGGACGGCGTGCTGTCGTCCGGCGGAATGTTGGTGCTGCTTGGCGACCAACATGCGGGGCCCAAAGGGTGCTGGGTAGATTTCATGGGGCGGCCCTCCTCTTGCCACAAGGCCTTGGCCCTCTTCACTCTGGTCAGCAAGGCACCGATGGTGGCTGTCTATTGCAAACGGACCACCGGACCGATGCAATTTGAATTGGGCATGGCTGGCCTGATGGATCCCAACCTTCCCGCGCCGGAACTCGCCGGCGTCAGACAGCTGACGCAGTGGTACAACCAGGTTCTGGAGCGCGAAATCCGCCAGGAAATGCACCAATACTGGTGGGTCCACCGCAAATGGCGCGATGAGCCGCGGAGGAAGAACGAGTCCTCTATGGAGCGGCCCGCCGATTCTGCGGTGAAGGCGGCGGCCTGAAAAGCGAGGGCAAGACGGAGAGAAAGGAAGACAGTGAAAAGTATTTTGTGGGGCGCGTCACAAAGGTCAGGTTGACCACTATAGAGGGAAAGGCAGATCCTTCACCCTCATTGCGGAGTCCCTGCTGTGCCTATCTCTCCCCAAGTTATTCCCAAGAATTCTGGCCGTACCGTAACCGTTCTCGGCGGCGATATTGTCACCTTCAAAGTCACCTCGGCTGAAACGGCGGGTGCCTTTTCAGTCTTGGAAACGATCACGCCTCCGGGTGGTGGTCCGCCCCTGCATGTTCATGAGCGGGAGGACGAGACCTTCTATGTGCTGGAAGGAGAGTTTCAATTTCAGATCGGCAGAGAGAGCACGCTCGCGGGGCCTGGAACCATGGTCCTTGCACCAAGGGGAATTCCGCATGCCTTTCGCAACACTGGTTTGACCCCAGGAAAATTGCTGGTGGTCGTTTCTCCTGGCGGATTCGAGAGGTTCATGCAAGAATTCAGCGAACTGCCGGCGAATGCGCCCCCGGACATGGCAAAACTGGCTGCAATGGGCCGGAAACACGGCATCAAGTTCCTTGCCGCCTGCGATGCTACCACCCAAACGCCGAAGGAGGTTCCCAGGCGGGCCAGGTTGCCATTGTGGCATGCCATGTTCTGGCGTAAATTCCTGCCAGCACGGTAGTTGTGCATTCGTTCGATCAAGGAAGATCATGTCCATTCCCACCACGTCCAAACACGTCGCCATCATTCTGCTGGTGTGCGGCACGGTGATGCTCACCGCACTGGGTGTTCCGCGACTTTGGGATCGCGATGAGCCGCGGAACGCGGGCTGCGCTCGCGAAATGCTGGAACGGTTCGATTGGATCGTGCCGACGTTCAATGGCGAACTCCGGGCTCATAAACCCGTGCTACTCTATTGGTGCATCATGACCGCATACTCGCTGGGAGGCGTGAACGAGTTCACCGCCCGGCTGCCGTCGGCTTTGTGCGCCATCGGTTCGGCTCTAGCTACTTACGGCATCGGACGACGACTATTCAATCCAACGGTTGGTTTGTGGAGCGGAATCATACTTTCCACGAGCTTGATGTTCGGCGTCGCTGGCCGCGCGGCCACGCCAGATTCGCTGCTGATTTTCTGCGTTACCCTGACGATGCTCGTTTACGTGCTATTCGCCTTTCCGGGCAAAGACGGCCGCTACTTTCCCCAGCCCCTCTGGCAGGGAGCGTTGATTTACGGAGCCATGGGACTTGCCGTGCTGGCTAAAGGGCCGGTGGGGCTGGTCCTGCCAACGGCGATTATCGGCATGTTTCTGCTCATCCAGCGACTGCCGAAAAGAGAGCCGCCTAAACGTCTCTCGGGAAGACTGGTGGAAATCTTTCGCCCCTTCCACATCCCCCACTTTTTGACGACCTGCATCTCCATGCGACCTCTACTCGCGATCGGCATGGTGCTCTTGGTTGCTGCTCCTTGGTACATCGCTGTCGGCGTGAAAACCGACGGAGCCTTTCTCCGCGAATTCTTTCTGACGCACAATCTCGATCGGGCCACCAGTTCGATGGAAGGGCATCGCGGCGGGCCCTGGTACTATCCGCTCGCCATACTGCTCGGCTTTTTTCCCTGGTCCATCTTTGCCATTCCGCTCGTGCTGGAAACGACCTACCGATTGCGACGAAACGACCCTCATCATGCGGGCTACCTGTTTGCCGCCTGTTGGATTGGCGTTTGGGTCGGTGTTTTCACGCTCGCCAATACCAAGTTGCCCAGCTACGTCACCCCCTGTTATCCGGCGCTCGCTCTGCTCGCCGGATGCTTTGTGCATCATCTCCAGCAGGGCTCGCTGCTCGTCCACCGCTATTGGCTGCCGGCTTCCTTCGCCACCTTGGGCGCTGCTGGCGTCGGTTTTATGATTGGAATTCCGCTCGCAACCAAAGAGTTCCTGCCGGGCGAGGCCTGGCTGGGCCTGCTGGGAATCATTCCCATGACGGCTGCGGCTTCGGCGGCAGTCGCTTGGCAATTCCGGAAAACTAATTGGCCCGCACCGCTCGTCGCTTCCGCGGGAGGTTTGTTCGTCGTGGGGATCCTTGCTCTAGGTGCCATAAGAGCCGACCAACATCGTCACGATCAGAAAATGGTTGTGGCATGGGCGAACCCCGCTACCCAAAATGGCCCTATCGCTTCCTATGGCGTACTGGAACCTAGCTGGGTCTTCTACACGCACCAGATCATTCCGCAGCTCCTTGGCGAGCCGAACGAACTGGCTCACCGATGGCGAGAACACCCAAATACCTGTTTGATTACCAGAGAACAACTCGTTCCCGCCCTCGGTAAGGAGTTCGCCGGGGACCTGGAAGTAGTCGACTCAACTCGGCTCTTCTTGAAGAAAGAGCAGTTGGTCATTCTTCGGCTCAAATCAAGAGCCACGGCCGAGCATACGGCTCGCGTCTCGCAAGGGAAGAAGGATTCCCTTTAACGGGCGAATTCATTGGGCTAACGGCGATTTCTCGGCGATGTCGTCGCAAAACCCTTGCTGGCAATGCTTTAGAGAAAAACTTTGACAGCTGTGATTTCCTCGGAACTTTTTTTTGGCAAAATGGTTTAACTCCCTATTGGGGATTCGCACCGCCTGATCGTACTGAACTGTTCGGACTCAGCCAGGCGTACCGCGACGTCACTCACCGCGCTCGGGCCGATGTTTCCCGCGAGAAAGCTGGGCGGCAGCGCACAACTATTTTTCGTGATGAAGGAGTGGTTTATGAAAAGCTGGTTTCGTTTGAGCCTGGCGGTTGGCCTGTTGGTCTGCTCCGTCAGTGTGGCGTTTGCACAACCCGGTGGTCGTGGCGGTCGAGGAGGATTTGGCGGCGGCGGGTTTGGTGGTGGCGGCGGCGGATTCGGCGGCGGCATCATGCTGCTGGGTGACGAAAATGTCCGCAAGGACCTGGGCATCACCGATGACCAAGTGAAGAAAATGGAAGAGTTCCAGGCCAAAATGCGGGACGAAATGGGCCAGGTCTTCCAAGGACTTCGCGATCTCTCCCAGGAAGAGCGGACCGCAAAATTCGCCGAAATCCAGAAGAAAATGACCGACATGACGGACGCTGCCCAGAAGGAAATCCTCCTTCCCAAGCAGATTGATCGCCTAAAGCAGATCAGCTTCCAGTCGCGGCTTAGCCGGGGTGGAACGATTGATTTGCTCACCAGCGACGACGTCGCCAAGGATCTCGGAATCACCGAAGCCCAGAAGGAAGCCCTGAAGAAAGCCTCCGAAGAAGCGACGGCCGAGATGACCGAAAAGATGACCAAGCTTCGTGATGAAGCGCGGCAGAAGATTCTGAGCGTTCTGACTGCGGACCAGCAGGCCAAGATCAAGAAGTTGACTGGCGAGCCCATCACCTTTGCCCCCGTCCAGTTCGGCGGCCCCGGTGGACGCGGCGGTGCCGGTGGTGCTGGCGGTCGGCCCGGTGGCGGACGCCCCCTCACCCGTCCTGCCGAAGGTGACTAGTTCGCAGCGATAGTTAGTATGAATGAAACCAGCGGTCCACTCCGCGGGAGATTGCTTCCGCGGAGTGCGGCTGGTTGAAAATCGGATTGCTACATTTGGGGTCGTCTCATTGCACCGGGGAGGTGCAAGTGCTTGAATCGCAGGGACTTGCAATAATCTCTGAAACTTCGGGCGCAGCGAGTGGGTAGTACTGATTACAGTAAATACTGGGGGGAGACCCTACCTTTTCTCCTCCAGCCCGCTTCGGTGACTGCCCCAGTATCCTCAGCCTACCCTCCTTTAGCCCTGCGCGGTAAGCACGAATGGAAGCCGGCGAAATCCTAATTCAGAGCGGCCTGCTGGATCGCCAGCAGCTTGAGCGCTCCCGCAATCAAGCCAACGGGCACTGCGACGGACTGCGTCTCATCGAATCTGCCGTCAACCTGGGCTACGTCTCCGAAGAGGCAGCCCTCAAGGCCGTCGGTGCTGCGGTCGGCCTGGAATATATCGATCTGGCGGAAGCCAATGTCGATTTGTCGCTGCTAAAGATTTTTCCCCAGAAGTTGATCCACCGGCAGACGCTGTTTCCGATTGAGCGGCAAAGCGGTCAACTTGTCGTCGCGACCAGCGACCCGTTTGACCTTTATCCACTGGATGAAGTCAGTGCCGCGACAGGACTCTCCGTCCTGCCTGTCCTCGCCGGCCGAGCGGATATCGCCAAGCTGATCAAGCGGCACCTGGGCGTCGGCAGCGAAACGGTGGATGGCCTCGTGGCCGCCGCCGGCGAAAAAGAGGAAGGTGTCGAACTCCTCAGCGACATCGAAACCGACGGCTCGGAACTTTCCGAGATGGCGCAAGAAGCCTCCGTCGTCCGCCTGGTGAATGAAATTCTGCTCGAAGCCATCGAGTCGCGAGCGAGCGACGTTCACATCGAATCGCAGCAATCGGGCATCGCCATCCGCTACCGCATCGACGGCATGCTGCAGACACAGCCCGCGCCGGCCGAGATCAACCGCTTTCAAGCCGCCATCATCAGCCGCCTTAAAATCATGGCTCGGCTGAACATTGCGGAAAAACGTCTGCCGCAAGACGGCCGGATGAAGCTCCGCGTCTCCGGCCGCGAGGTCGATATCCGCGTTTCGATCATTCCGATGATCAACGGCGAAGGCCTGGTCCTTCGTATTTTGGACAAGGGGTCGATGGTTTTCGACCTCCGCAAAATCGGCATGGAGGAGGACACCTATCAGGTCTTCCGTCAACTCATTGACATGCCGCACGGCATTGTGCTGGTCACCGGTCCGACTGGATCGGGTAAAACCACCACGCTTTATAGTTCGCTGATTGAAATCAACCAGCCGGACGTCAAGATTATTACAACAGAAGATCCCGTTGAGTACCAACTCGAGGGAATCAACCAGATCCAGGTCCACGCTAAAATCGGCCTCACGTTCGGCGCTTCACTCCGCAGCATTCTGCGGCATGACCCGGACATCGTCCTGGTCGGCGAAATTCGCGATCTGGAAACTGCGGAAAACGCCATCCAAGCTTCACTCACTGGCCACTTGGTATTCAGCACCTTGCACACCAACGACGCCGCCAGCGCCTACACCCGATTGGTGGACATGGGCGTCGAGCCATTCCTTGTCGCCAGCACGGTGGAAGGGGTGATGGCCCAGCGCCTGGTCCGCCGCCTCTGTGAAAAATGCAAGCAAAAGTGGGATCCGAAGAAGGAAGATGTCCCTGGCGATTTCCCCTGGGATCAATTGAACGGCAACATTTACAAGAACGTCGGCTGCCGGGAATGTCGCAACACGGGTTATCGCGGTCGGCTCGGCATTTATGAATTGATGCTGACGACGAATGAAATTCGCGAATTGGCGAACGAGCGGGTCAGCAGTTGGAAACTGATGCAATGCGCGGTGGAGCAAGGGATGCAGTCGCTACGGCAGGATGGATGGAGAAAAGTTCTTCATGGTTCGACGAGCGTGGAAGAAGTGGTCCGCGCTGCCAAGGCCGATCACACTCTCTTGCTCAAGAAGAAATAGTAGCCAATCCCTGCCATGCCTGATTTCGCCTTCACAGCTCGCGACATGACCGGCCAGAAAGTCACTGGCCAGATCACCGCCACTTCGGACCGGGAAGTGCTGTCGGTGCTGGAAGGACGTTCGCTGTTTCCAGTCGAAATCAAAGCCGGCAAAGCCGCCATCGTTCCGGGAGCCAACCTGCGAGTCAAAGGCCAAACGATGGCCGTGATTTACTCGCAACTCGCCTCGCTGCTCCGCAGTGGCGTACCGCTGCTGCGGTCATTGACGGTTCTCCGCGAACAAACGTCCAACAAGAATCTGAAGGTCATTTTGGAAGATGTCGCTCGCCGTGTGGAAGACGGCAGCTCCCTGGGTGAGTCCATGGCTCGCTATCCACGGGCCTTCAGCGAAATGGCCGTGAACATGGTTCGCGCCGGAGCTGAAGGTGGCTTTTTGGAAGATGCCCTGGAGCGCGTGGCCACCTTCACCGAAACTGCCGAGGATCTCAAGGGAAAGACCGTCAGCGCGATGGCTTATCCCATTATCCTCGGAACCGTGGGAACGACGGTCGTTACCGTGCTGATTGTGTTTTTCGTTCCCAAGTTTGCCATCATGTTCGAGCGCCTGCGAGACAGAGGCGAACTCCCCGCCGTCACGGACTGGCTCCTTTGGGTGAGCGATATGGGGCGTAATTATGGCATTTTCATCCTCGCCGGTCTGGCGGGGATAATCACCTGGCTGTACTACCAGGTGCAAAAACCGGCTGGGCGGCTCAAGGCCGATTGGATCAAAATCAAAGTGCCGCTGGCGGGACCCATCTTTCAAAGTTTTGCCGTGGCCCGTTTTTGCCGCGTTTTGGGAACGCTGCTGCACAATGGCGTGCCGATTTTGAAAGCCCTCGAAATCAGTCGCGAAGCGGCTGGCAACAAGGTGCTTTCGCAAGCGATTGCCGATGCTTCCGAAAACATTTCCTCAGGCCAGTCGCTGGCCAAGCCCTTGGCTTCCAGCGGGCATTTTCCCAAAATCGTGGTGGAAATGATTTCTGTCGCCGAGGAATCGAATACGCTGGATAAGGTGCTGGTAGAGTTGGCGGATGGCCTGGAAAAGCGAACCACGCGGCAATTGGACTTGATGGTCCGCCTGCTGGAGCCAATCATGCTCGTCGTTCTGGCGGGCGTTATCCTGGTTGTGGTGATCGCCCTGCTGGTGCCAGTGATTAAGATGAGCCAGACGCTGGGGTAGTTCAAAAAAACGCCTCATTTTCCGCAAAACAATCCCCCCGGTCGCGGGTTAATATGAGAGTCACCCGCGCCAATTCAAGTCACTGTTTTCGATAAGGGAGTTAGAGATGCAAATGAGAATTCGCCGTCGCCGCCGTCGCGGCTTTACCCTGATGGAAATCCTGCTCGTACTGGCCATCTTAGTGGTCCTGGGTTCGCTGGTGACCGTCGGTTATGTCCGCATTCAGCGGAACGCCATGATCGATTCTGCCAAAACGCAGATCCGCATGTTTGAACAGGCCGTTGGCCAGTACCGGCTCGATGTGGGGAAGTTTCCTGCCGGCGATACAGGATTGCAAGCGCTCCGCCTTCAGCCCCCCGATGCTCCCGCCAATAAGTGGCGGGGACCTTATCTCAACAGCGAAGTTCCGCTTGACCCCTGGGGGAATCAGTACCAATACCAGGAAATCACGGATATCAATGACGAGCCCTCCTTTGAGATCATCTCGTTTGGTCCTGACGGCGCAAACGGCACGAACGATGACGTGCGCCTGCCGAAGTAGTTTAAATACCTGATGCCAAGAGTCCACTCATCACGAAATTCTCGGCGTGCTTTCACGCTGGTGGAGTTGCTGTTGGTTTTGGCGGTGCTGGTGTTGCTCGCGGCCATTTCAGTGCCGGTGTTTTATCGTTCCGTGCGCGATGCCACGCTGCGAAGCGCGGCTGAACAAGTTCGGACGGAGTGGAACAAGGCCCATATCAAGGCGATGAAAAGCGGGCGAATTCAGGTCTTCCGCTTTCAGCCGGACGGACGCAAGTTTCAGATTGAGCCTTACACGGCCGTGGACGACACAATCGATGCCGTCAACAGCACCAGCACCTTTGCACCGCCGCCTCCTGCTACATCCCCTGACAGCGCTGACGAAAACAGCCGCTCGCAGCTTCCCGAAGGGATTAAATTCTTGGAAGGGATGACCGCCGAGGAGGAGCGGGCCAAAGCTGTGGAAGAGTCAATGGGAGGCGGTGGAGGAGCGTGGTCCCGACCGATTCTTTTTTATCCCGACGGGGTTAGTTCGGATGCGTGGTTGGTGGTCGCGGACGAGCACAACTCGGCCATTCGCGTGGAACTGCGGGGGCTGACCGGCCTGGCCGTTCTGGGAGATATCACCACGCCGGGCGAGGCCCAAGATTCGAAGTAAAATGGTTGTATGCCCATGTCGCTTGTTTCCCAGCATCAAAAAAATCGCCGCTCCGGCTTGACCCTCATGGAGGTCATGCTGGCGATTGCCATTTTCGGGCTGGCGCTGGTTGCTATCGGCGAACTCATCCGCATTGGCTCTGTGAGTGCCGCCGCGGCCCGAGACCTGACCGAAGGTCAGCGGCTGTGCAATAACGTGATGGCGGAAGTCGGGGCGGGGATCATTCCGCCGGAGTCCGCCAGCGAAACGCCCATCGAGGGATCTGAAGACTGGCTGTACACCATCGAGTCCGCGCCGCTTGAAGAGCAGGAAGGGATGCTGCGGATTTCGGTCACTGTGGAGCAGGACAAGAGTCTCTTTGTTCGACCGGCCAGATTCACGCTCGTTCGCTGGATGACCGACCCCGCTGCCACGGAAGCCGCCCAGGCGGCGACGGCAGCAGCAGCCGAATCGACTGCCACGGGCTCCACTTCATCCGGCGGCAGCAGCACGCCGGCCAGTAGTCCACCGACAGGAGGTTCCAGTGGCAGCTAGGAAGCACCGTAGCAAGCACACTCCGTCTGCCGGCATTCCCGCACACGGAGCGGTCGGGCAACCTATTCGTCGTACCGGCGTCACTTTGCTCGAACTCATTCTCGCTCTGAGCCTTTCGGTCATCCTGCTCTTCGCCGTCGGCATGGCTTTGCGGCTGTACTGGCGCTCATTCGATGTGAAACGAACCAATGTTGAACAGGCCCACTTGGCTCGCGCCGTTCTACGAAAAATCGAAGATGACCTGCGCAGCGCCATTCAATACACGCCGGTCGACCTGAGCGGTCTGGAATCGATGGCCAACGCCAGCAGCCTGGCCGGCGCACTGGCGGGAATCACGAGCCCTGGCACTCCAGGCGCGACTCCCAGCGGAGGCGCGGCAGGAGGGTCCGGCGGTTCGGGAGGCTCGGCGGGCGGCAGTACTCCGATGGGAAACTCCGCAGGAGGGTCTTCCCCAGTTCCAAGCTCTACCGGGCAAGGTGGCGCCGGCGCCGCAGCGAATTCGGGAACATCTCAATCAGGCACCGCGTCGTCCGGCGGAACCGCGGCATCTGGCCAGGCCGCCACAGCCGATCCGGCCGCAGCCGAAGCTGCCGAAGAAACTCCCCCGCCGGTCATCGGCCTCTACGGTAGCTCTACGCAGATTCAGTTCGATGTCAGCCGACTTCCTCGCGTGGATGAATACGGCAACGGCAGCCCCACGAGCATGGTGCAAATTCCCAGCGATATCAAAACGATCACCTATTATGTCCGCGGGGAGACCGCCGAAGGAAGCGGCACTGTCAGCACCTTCGGCAGCGGAGGTTCCGGCAGCACCTCGCCAGGAAGTTCCGAGCCGAGCGCGTCCGGCCAAGGACGCGGCCTGATGCGACTGGAGATGGACCGGGCGGTGAGCGCTTTCGGCCAGACCAGTGGAGCGGCTTCCAGCGATTATGACAGTGCTAAATTGCTGGCGAGCGAAGTGACCAGCATTGCCTTTCGTTATTGGGACGGAACGGACTGGGTGAGCGACTGGAATTCCGACGAGATGGGAGGATTGCCCCTGGCGGTCGAGATTGTGATGACGATGGCGGATGCCAATGCCACCACCACGCCGACAGGAACATCCACGCAGAATTCTGCAACCTCGGGAGGAATCAGCGCGGATCCCAGCTATCGCATTGTCGTCAGTCTTCCCACCGCCAGCCTGCCACCGCCTGTGGAAGAGCCCGCCGAAACAGAGACCACAACGACCACCACGGCAACGGGTGCTACGGGGGGGACTGGCTCTAGCTCCACGCAAGGTGCCGGCGGAGCCGCAGGTTCCAGCGGAGCGGCGAGAAGTAGCGGCAGTTCGACTTCCGGAAGCAGCAGCGGCGGAAGTTCCACGTACGGCACCGGCAGCAAGACGGGAGGGTCCTGATGCACAAGTTCACACGCCGTCGGGGCATCGTACTGATCATCGTGCTGATTGTCGTCGTCCTGCTTTCGCTGGGAGCCTACTCGTTTTCCGACTTGATGCTCACGCATCAGGAATCGGCGCAACTCTGCGGGTCGCAGTTGCAGACTCGATTGCTGGTGGATTCGGGCGTCGATTTTGCCAAAGCTTTTTTTGCCCAGGATCAAGCGACCCGCACCGATGCTGGCGGAATTTTTGAGAACCCCGATGTGTTCCGCGCCCGGACGGTGATTGAGGATGAGAATCCCGAACTCCGGGGGAGCTTTACGATTCTTTCGCCCAACCTCGATGACGAAGGGAACCTGGGGGGAATTCGTTACGGATTCGAAGACGAGTCGACGCGGTTGAATCTCAGCACTCTGATGACCCTTGAAAACGCGCTGCCGGGGACCGGAAAGACCTTGCTAATGGCTCTGCCGGAAATGACGGAGGAAATTGCCGATGCGATCCTGGACTGGCTCGACCC
>CAYUJE010000089.1:0-9013 GCA_964444865.1 uncultured Pirellulaceae bacterium
ACGCGAGGCCGCGTGCGGCTACGTGACTGGGTAGTCTATTTCCAGCGTGCTCCCTAACTCTCCAACATCTGCCGCTCTTCCTCCCGCTATTCGATCACCGGCGCTCTTCGCATGGGAGTCATCCTCCTCGATAGAATGATGCCCGGCAAACCAGAATCGGCAACGCTATTTAGGAGGTTCAACACTAGTTTCCAAACGTGTTTCCGCCGGAGCAAGTTCAGGCGGCACCCAGGGGACTGAAAAGGAGGACAGTTCAACTTCCGTCAAAATGCGTCGTTTGAGCGATGGCGGTCACCTGCCAGTTTCGCTATCTTGCCGTGAGCGGACCTGTCCCTTGAGCGTCATTTCCACCAATCTCACAACTGTTTACGTGATGAAGTGAGTCTCGATCTCTACGTTCACTGCAAATCATCGAGACCGCTTACGACGGGGCAACTCTCCGCTGCGCTGGCTGAACACGGAATCGGCGCTGCCATCTTCGAGGACCATCTCAACTACAATCCGGCTCCTGCCGGACCGATCAAATTCTGCACGATTCTCGGATGGAAGCTGGAATCGTTCGATCTTACTCGCCTCACGGAAATCCTTAGCGGCGAGGGCAAGAAACGGCTGGCCCCACTATTTGCGAAGGAAGTCCTTGCTTATGCAAATGTGGCAGCGATGGATGCGTCCGAATACTACCCGAACGTCGGAGAAGGTTATCCCGATTCGCTTGCTGGAGAGATCAATCGGCAATTTCTCGACTTTATGAAATTATCGAACACCGTCTATGAAATTCAAACGTCTGCCGGCCGCTCCGATTTTTCGTGGCGATTTCAAATGGCGGTGTGTTGCACAATCGCAGATATTTCAGAGGGCCTGATCGAGGAACCCCAGATGGGCGATTACTTCTTTTCGAAGGATGCTGAAGAACACTTCCGCGGTTTTGCGCAATAGACGTATAACAATCGAATTCAGTCGAGTTGCGGTGGTTACGTTCTTGACGTGGATACTCTGGCTGATGCAGATCGTTCGGCCACGTCGCCGTGGGGGGCCTGACAGACGAACTCAAGGCCGTAGGGAACGCCAAATAGTCTGGAATAAGGCAACTGCGACTGTTCCCCCACATGGATCTGCGGGGGTAGGACATGACATTGATCGCCCCCCCCGCCGTGGCGGCGGCTTCTGGCGAGCCAAGAAACTTTGGAAAATCTGCCGGCGAGCCATTGAAGGTGCCAACCTGCGATTGTACACTTTTGTACATTTGTGGCAAACCTGCTCGCGGAGGTGCAAGCCAGCCTGAACCAAGGACTGATCGCCAGAATTTGGGCATGAAGCAAAGGAGACGTCACCGTGACACAAGTTGTGCGCGCCATGCATCAACGGATATGAATCTGCGTAAGTGCCTGGAGAGACTAAAGTTACGATAATTTGTACATCATTTATGAATCACAAATGCAATAAATCGACGCTGGTAAATCACACTTGCGTCGCGATGAATCACAGGAAAGTGATAACAGCACATAACTTGCGTCACGGTCATTGACCGTAAGTGAAATGAAAGTGGAAGTGCTAAAACACGAATCAAAGCCCTGCGAGCGGGGGAGGGAATGTCGAAGATATCGGAAAAATAGGGTCCAAGCGTTGTCCTTCAGTAACGTCCCTCGTGCTCGTCAAACTGAATCCAATTCGGTTACCATCCGGCTGGCTGGTGAGCCCGCATATACTTACTGGCACCATGACTAAAGTCTGGAGCTGAGTTGACGCATTTAAAAAGATCGAATTCATGCCACTGACCGCCATTGCCGCGTTTCCGGGTTCCACGAAGCCCAGCATTGTCACCATGCCCGAACCCCGCGAAGCGGGCCCGGGGGAGGTGCTGTGTCGCACGTTGGAACTGGGGGTCTGTGGGACCGACCGGGAGATTTTGCATTCGGCCAATCCTTGGGTGCCGCCGGCAGAGAAGTTTTTGGTGCTGGGGCATGAGTGCCTGGGGGAAGTGGTGGCGGTTGGGCCGGGGGTCACTGATTATCGTCCCGGTGACTTGGTCGTGCCCGCCGTTCGGCGGCCGAAGCCGGGGGAGACGCGGCGGCTTGATTATTTGCCGCTGGGGAAATTCACCGAGCGTGGGATCTGGTCGGAGCATGGCTTCAGCGTGCCGAGGTGGCTGGACCGGCCCGAGCACTTGTACCGCGTGCCGCCGGCGATTGCTTCGCTGGCCGTGTTTGCGGAGCCCCTGGCGGTGGCGGAGAAGGGGGCGAACGAGGCGGCCACACTCCAAGCCGCTCGGCTGGGGGAGCAAGAATGGCGAGACAATCCGCCGCGCGTGCTGGTCACCGGCATGGGACCGATCGGCTTTGCGGCCGTGCTGGCGGCAGTGGCCAGGGGCTGGCCGGTGAGCATGTACGGACGCGATGAGCCGGATACCTTTCGGGCGAAATTGGCGCTGGAACTTGGTGCGACCTATATCCCGGCGGAGAAAATGAACTGGGAGCCGGCCGATGCGGAACGGGACGGCTTTGATTTGTGCCTGGAATGCACCGGCGACGACGGCATCATGCTGGCGGCGGCGGGAACGCTCCGCTCGTGCGGCATCATGGTCTGGCTAGGGAGCACTCGCCTGCCGCAGCCGGCGAGCCATAATGTCGCCAAGCTGATGCGGGACGGATTAATCCGCAATCACCTGCACATCGGCACCGTCAATGCAGCCCCGCGCGACTTCCACGATGCCCTCGCTCACCTGGCCCAATTGCAACAGGGCTTCTCTAACCAGCTTGCCAGCCTGTTCACCGCCCGGGTGAAGCCAGCGGATTCTTTGTGGCATTATGAGCATCGCCAGCCGCAGGGGATCAAGACGGTGGTGATGATGGAGTAGAATGCATTGACCTTAGTCCACAGATTCACACGGCGAAATTTATGAAACCTGTTTTACAATCCCTCCTGCTGGCCGATCACGTTTATAGCGATCAGGCGACGGGAAAGAAAATCATTGCCGGTGTGTTTAACCGCGTTCAGCGGATGAAAGCACCTCCCAAGCCCCCCGAGGGGGAAGCGCCGCGGCCGGTGCCGATTCCGGCGGGGGGGCTGGCCAGCACGCCCTTTGTCTATATGGCCATTACGGAGTTGCACGGCAAATGCGACTTCATCTTGGAATTGACGGACCTGGCGGAAAATAACGGCCTGTTCAAGGTCGGCTTTACCGTGGACTGCAAAGATCCGTTGCAGACCGTGGAGGTCCACTTTCCCATTCCGGCTCTCGCGCTGCCGCATGCGGGGGTGTATAGCTTGGGGCTGCTCTGGAAGGATGAGCTGCTGGGAGCGCTGCGGATACTGGCTGCCGACATGGAACCGCCGCCGGCACCGCCAGGGGCCGAAGAACGAGCGGCGCAATAAAAAAGGCGAGTCCCCAAAAGAACTCGCCTCATGATGTTTTAATCGGGCGTTGCCGCCGAACGAGAATTACTTCTTCTCGGCCTTTGGCACTTTGAATCCAGCCTTTTCGAAAGCCTTGTCGCTGAAGACGAGCTCCAGAGCTTCGGCATCCTTGGCTTCCTTTACCTTGCCTTGGCACTTCTCACAGCAGAAGCAGACCTTGGCTCCACCAACGGTGATGGCCGTATCGGGATTCAGCGGACCGCCGGAGAGCGGGCACTTGGCCTGTTTGGCCTGGCCGGTGGCAACGAGCTGAGCGTTGGCCTTGGAGGCGAACTTGGCCGAGTCCTTCGAGAAGGCCGTCGGGCACTTGTCGCAGCAGAAAAAGACCTTGCCGCCCTTGTAATCGACGGAATTCTCAGTGGCCTTGCCACCGCTGACGGGGCACTTGATCCCCTCAAGCTTGATTTCCTTCTTGTCTTCAGCCATGACCGTGGCGACCAGCAGGGCAACAACGCCCAAAGCCGCAAACAAACGTGTGTTCATAAAGAATCCTCTCATGCAGGTACGAAACGGAACTTGTCGGCGATCTGTAGTCGATTTCACCGGATTCGGCTAGTCCGAATCCACCCAGTAGCATAGGCAGTCTGGGAGGGAAAAGAAACACCCCAGGCAAGCTGGGTTATATTTTTGTGAAAACCTCCCCCAAGGACATGCCATCCCTGGCAGCTTTTCACTTTTCCGCTTGCTAGGATAGCCCCGTTCGACATGTTTCCCCATTCATTTTTCGGAGGATCGTGGTATGCGTAAATTGTTGGTAGCATCCGTAGTGATGGCCTTTGTTTTTGCTGCCATTGGACTGGCAACTCGGGCAGAAGAGAAGGAAAAGCCCAAGCACACCATCAAAGCCGTGATGAAGACTTGCATGAAGGACGGCCTGTGCAAGAAGGTCGCCAGCGGCAAGGCAGATGACGCCGAGAAGAAGGCTCTCGTCGAGAACTTTGAAGCCCTCGCGGCTAACAAGCCCCCGAAGGGTGATGCCGATAGCTGGAAGGAAAAGACCGGCGCGCTGGTCGAAGCCGCCAAGGCCGTGGCTGAAGGCAAAGAAGGTGCCGGAGCGAAACTCGGCGCTGCCGCCAATTGCATGGCTTGCCACAAAGAACACAAGGGCTAATTCCGCCCTGGGAACTTTGTCCAACCACGTGAAACTGACTCGGCCCGCGGCATCTCTAGGGTGACGCGGGCCGACTGTTTTTTTGGCATTGCTTTCACCATTCCGCCGGGGCCGTTGCGCCACCGTCGGTTGCCGCGGTTATCGTCACAGAGTCAGCAAGGTAAGATGAGGTGTGAAAACCATTGCCTTGCTGACCCCTGACCCCTGACCCCTGACCCCTGACCCCTGACCCCTCCCCCATGAAAATCCTTCTCGCCGCTCCTCGCGGTTTTTGCGCCGGCGTGAACATGGCGATCGAGAGCCTGGATCTGACCATCAAGGCTTTCGGCACGCCGGTTTATGTCTATCACGAGATTGTGCATAACAAGTACGTCGTCGATACGTTCCGGGCTAAGGGAGCAATCTTCGTGGAGACTCTCGAAGAAGTGCCGGTCGGCTCGACGCTCCTCTTTTCCGCTCACGGTGTTTCGCCGGAAATTCGCCGCCTCGCCCGCGAGCGGAAGCTCTCCGCCATCGACGCGACTTGCCCGCTGGTGACGAAGGTCCATCTGGAAGCCATCCGCTACGCCAAGGAAGGGTACACCATCTTGCTCATTGGGCACGAAGGGCACGATGAGGTTGTCGGGACGATGGGGGAAGCACCTCAGGCGATGGTGCTGGTCGAATCGGCGGAGCAAGCGGACAAGCTGGAGTTTCCGCCGGGGACGAAGCTCGCCTATCTGACCCAAACCACTCTCAGCGTGGACGACGCCAACCGCATCATCAGCCGCCTGCGGGCCCGGTTTCCACAAATCGCCAATCCCCCCAAGGATGACATTTGCTACGCCACGCAGAATCGGCAAGAGGCCGTTCACCTTCTTGCCCGTGAAGCGGACTTGGTGCTCGTTCTCGGCAGCCAGAATAGTTCCAACAGCCAAAGACTCAAGGAACTGGCCCGGGAGAGTGGGGTGCAGGCACGGCTCATTGACGGAGCCCAGGATATCGACGCAAGTTGGTTCGCGGGGGTGGAAACGGTTCTTATCACGGCCGGGGCCAGTGCTCCGGAGTCCGTTGTGCAGGAATGCATCGCCTACCTGAAGGACCGTTTTGGCGCTACGGTCGAAAGCCGCACCATTCGCGAAGAAGACGTTCATTTCCCTTTGCCGCGAGAGCTGCGGCAGTTGACGCCAAGCGCCTAGCGCGGTGGCTTTGGCCCATCTGTGCCGAGTGCACTGATTGGGGGGCCCGCGAATGTCAAGCAATCTTGCCATTTTGGTTGGCGTGGCCCGCACTCCAATTAAGCTGAAAGAAGGCGGCTGACTTGGCCGCAAACAAGTTTTTCAGTGGGGAGATTCTGCCGTGCTTTCTCGCTTTCTAGCCGCGCTCGCGGTTGTTCTGGTGGTGGCGACGTCATCCTTCGCTCAGTTCGGTCCCAAGGAAGAGGCGGCAACGGGGGGGCCGCGGCTCGATAAATCGCTGACCAAGAAATGGCAAGTCGGCATCAAGGTGCGAGCCGTGGGTGGGAATGTCGGGGGCCTGTTCGGCACGGTCCCCGTTCCCAGCGATTGGCCGGAACAACAGGTGAAAGTAGTGGCGGAGGATGTTTCCTTGCATGTGAACTCGGTGACGTATCGCGTCACGGACAGCGGCCTGCGGCAGATGCTGTTCAACATTCCGCAAATCCCCGCGAACGACACCGCCAGGGCCCTCATCACGTTTGAAGTGACCAAGAGTGCGATGCTCGCGCCGACCGATACCGCGGGTTATGTGATTGCCAAGAATCCCGCTAAAGACGTGCGGCGTTATCTCGGCCCCAGCCCGATGATTGAGACCGGTAATGCCAAAATCAAAGCTCTCACCAAGGAACTGGTTGCCGGAAAGGATGGGGCTTGGGCTCAAATCGAGAGCTTGTGCGACGGCGTTCGCGAGAAAGTGAAGCTCGACAAGGATAAGATTAAGGGTGCCCAGGCCGCCCTCCGCGACGGCACTGCCGACCAGGAAGACCTGACCGCCCTGTTCGTCGCCTGCTGCCGCGTGCATAAGGTGCCGGCCCGCATGGTTTGGATTCCCGACTCGTGCTATGCCGAGTTTTATTTGGAAGACGGCGAGGGGAAGGGTTATTGGTTTCCCTGCCAGGTCGCCGGCGACAAGTCCTTCGGTGCCCAGCCGGACCAGCGGCCGATCCTGGAAAAGGGAGACAACTTCCGAGTACCGGAAAAGAAAGAGTCGATGCGGTTCGTCAACGAATTCCTGACCGGCAAGGGAGGGAGCGGCGGAGCGCCGGAGGTGGAGTTTGTGCGAAGGCTGGAAGAGAAATAAGAGCAAATCGTCAAATCTCAAATCTCAAACAAATTCAAATCGAGAAGGGAGAAACCGGAAACCTGGAATTGGCCTGAGCGGATTCTCTCCGTTTCGAAATTCCGATTTCTTCGTTCCCATTTGTTTGAGACTTGAGATTTCCCAATTGAAATTGCCACCATGCGCCTATTACTGTTTTCACTAACGCTGGCCGGGCTAATTCTCGGCACTCCCCTCGCGCCTGCTGAAGATTCCCCGCCCACGCGTCTCAAGCTGGGTGAGCAAACGACATCCCAGTGGCGATTCGGGCTGGTGGTGAAAGCGCCGGCGGGGGCCGTGAATGGCATTGTGGCGACAATGGCGGTGCCGTCGGACTTCCCGGAGCAGAAGGTCAAGATCGTCAAGGAAGCCATTTCGGCGAATGTCAAAAAGGTCAGCTACCGGGACCTTGGCGGCGTTAAACAGATGGTCGTCAGCATTCCACACGTCGCTGCCGGCGAAGAGGCTTCCGCCGTTGTCACGTTTGAAATCATCAAAAGTGAGATTGAAATGCCCGACGACATCTCCGGCCTGGTGTTCCCCAAACCGGGCCGAGATACAGCCAAGTACTTGCTTCCCAGTCCGTACATCGAAAGCACCGACCCCAAAATCAAGCAGCTTGCGCCGACCCTCATCAAGGACAAAGAAGATTCCTGGCAAAAAGTAGAGGCCATCTTCGATTACGTCCAGGAGAACGTGAAGTACGAGTTCTCCACAGAGATTCATCCCGCCGTGGACGCCCTGAAGGCGGGCAAGGGGGACTGTGAGGAATTGACGTCCCTCTTCATCGCCTTCTGCCGAGCCAACAAAATCCCGGCCCGCGCCGTTTGGGTTCCCGCACACTGCTACCCGGAATTCTATTTGCAGGACGGCCAAGGACGCGGCACCTGGTTCCCGTGCCAGATCGCCGGCGACGGCCACATCTTCGGCTCCATGAACGAAGATCGCCCTATTCTGCAAAAAGGTGACAACTTCAAAGTCCCCGACGAGAAGGGCCAGCAACGTTACGTGAAGCAATCGTTCAAAGCTGCGAATGCGGAAGCAAATCCTGAAGTGCGGTTCGTGCTGGAGAAGGTTCAGGAATAGGCGGACAATAGCCCTCACGAACTTGGAAGAGGCTGCCTCCCAGGCGTGCCGACGCTCTAGGGCTTACCCGGTCCTTCCGGCGTTTCCACGCTGGCTGGCTCAGGATGTTGTTCGCCGCGGATCCGTTGGATGCCGCTCCATTTGCCGTCGCGAAACATGACGATCACGGTGTGACCGTCGCCAGTCGGGAAGTAATACTTCGGATCACCATCCTTCTCACTTTTCTCGAAGCGGAGCTTTCGAGCATTGGCAGCCGCCTCGAACTGTGGAGCCGTGAGGGCTTTCAATTCTCCCTCCGTCTGCTCGCGCTGCTTGGGGTACTCGGCGAGGAACTTCAAAGGACCGCTTTCAGCCCCACCTTCGCTGACCTTTGCCTGCTCAACCAAAACCGCGGCTGCTGCGTTCGCAGACTGAACTGCTGCCTCCTTGGATGCCGCCGAAGGTTCGGCCCGCTTCCAGACGTAGAGGATCCTTCCATCGCCGTTTTTGGTCGAAAATTCCATCGGACGAAGCTTGGAAATATCCAGTCCGCCAGGAAGTCCGCTGTCGGCTGGACCATTGCGAACACAGTAGCGCAAGGTGTCCTCCTTCCACTCATAGATTCCGAAATCCACGGTGGGGTCCGGACCAAGTCCCTTGGGCTTGTGCAAATCCATCTTCATCGGGGTTGAGGCAACATCCACGAGCTTGAGCGTTCCCTCAATCGCCACCGCGTCGTCGTGATGCACCTTCCAGTGAGTGCCAGTGAAGGTGAGGGCATAGGGATTTTTGGCTTCGGATATTTCTTTGCCATCTTTTTCCGAGGAAACGAGCACCCATGAGCCTTGAAACTTTTTCAATTCGGCCTCACTTGATTTGGGTATGAGTGATTTTCCAACTAATTCTATCTTCGGGCGCGAGTCATCCAGGGGTGGCAAGCCTATAGCATGGGGGTTGGCCTTTCGGAACTTTTTGAGCTTCTCTTCGGCATCTTCTTCTGACTCCAAATCGATGTCCGAGACAAACCATGCCTTTTCTACGAGGGTAAGGGTGAAGACAAGAAAGCCCTCACGCAGTCCGTTGGCTTGCTTGGGTTTCAGCTTCAAA
>CAYUJE010000089.1:9113-21366 GCA_964444865.1 uncultured Pirellulaceae bacterium
CGCCTCGTCAGATTTTGGCTTGTTGGTGCGGCGCACCCACAGCAGGTCTGCCAGCCGCGGACGTCCCGGATCAATCTTGGATTCCTTGCTCGTCGTCCAGGCTCCGTGGATTTCGTCCCCTGCCAGCCGAACGGAAACTTTGCCGAACCGGTCCTTCCCTTCTTTCCAGGTTCCGTTGAAGCGCTGCTCAACGCGGGACCATTTGAGCTTGATCTCGCCGGCCTGTTTGCCAAAAGTATCGGTGTAGGTTCCGTCGTAGGAGCCGTCATCTTCCTTATCGAGCTTGACCTTTCCCCAACCTTCTCCGGACCATTTGCCGGTGATGTCCGGCGCTTCCGTCGCCTGCCAAACAACCATTCCGAGCAATCCCAGTCCAAGTGCGGCAATCATGGCAAATACTCCCAACATGGGGCGAGAGAGGAAAGAGTAACCGCGGAGAATAGTCGCCTTTCGCTCCGCGAAAGGAGCGTCGCTTTCGCGGAGCGAAAGGCAACTTTGCGGCAACGGCACTGTCGCCGGTTGCTGCACGTGGGCCAGGCATTTTTCCAGAATCTCGCGGACTTCCTCGGCAGATGCAAAGCGGTCCGTGGCTTTTTTGGACATCAGCCTGGCGATGATCGAGCACAGCCAGACCGGAATGTCCGGATTGATCTCACGAATGGAGGTCGGTTCGTCGTCCGTAATTCGCCGCATTACTCCATAAGTCGTTTCGGCGCGGAACGGCGGGCGGCCAGCGCAGATGGCGTAGAGGACGCTGCCGAGGCTGAAGAGGTCGCTGCGGCCGTCCACCGCTTCGCCGCGAGCCTGCTCGGGGGACATGTACTGCGGCGTGCCGGCGATGACGCCGCTGTGGGTGATGGTGGCGTCATCGACCGCCCGGGCGAGGCCGAAGTCAGTGATGGTGACGCGCTCGACGCCATCTTCCAGCAGAATGTTGGCCGGCTTGATGTCGCGATGCACCAGCCCTTGTGCGTGGGCCGCGGCGAGCCCCGCGGCAATTTGTGAACCGATGCGGAGAATCTCCTGGAGCGAGAGGGGGCCTTCTTTGTCCAGCCGCTTTTGTAGCGAAGTGCCGCGGACATACGGCATCACCAGATACGGCAGCGATTCGTCATTCGAAACGCTGTGAATGGCAATCACGTTGGGGTGCAAGACAGCCGCCGCCGCTTTCGCTTCGCGAGCGAAGCGCTTCCGAGCCGCTCCGCTGGTGGCCAGGTGGGGAGCCAGCACCTTGATCGCCACAGTCCGATCGAGCGACTTGTCGATCGCCTTGAGCACCACACCCATGCCGCCGGCACCCACTACACCGGAGACTTCATAACCTCCCAGCCGGCCTAGCATGGCGGGATCGTCGGTTGGCCCGAGCGCCGCGAGCACATTGTGAATCTGCAACGGCTGGCGCCTGGATCGGTGGGAGAGGCTCGAATTCTCAGAGTCGTCCGCGAGTTGCGAATCGAATTGCGACGGCCGCAGCAACTCTTCCGCTTCTCGCCAGGCTTCCGGCTCGGCGGCTCGTTCCTGGAGTAAACGGCGGCAATTTGCGCAGGTGTTCAGATGCAGATGGAATTCGTGCTCCTGAGAATCGTTCAATTCACCACCGAGGAACGAATCGAGCCGATCTGGATCGCAGGCATGGGCTAGCAAGTTCAATTTCATGATTCCGCTTTCTCCAACTCTCGCACTGCTTCACGAAGCCGCCGCATGATTCGACTGCGGGCGGCGTAGATCGTTCCGACCGGCTTGTCGAGCTCGGCAGCGGCTTCATCAATGCTGCGATTGTCGATCACTGTTAACTCAAACGCCCGCCAGGTTTCCACTTTCACATCGCCGCGCACGATCCTGGCCGCTCGCAAATAAAGTTCCCGTCGATACTCCAGTTCCAGTTGAGCCTCCGACTCCTGATCTCCCCCCGGCTGTTCCGTGAGCAGTTCCTGCACCGACGACCCGCCCGCAGCGCGGTCCCGCGGTCGTCGGGACAAAGCATTGATGATCGCATTGCGGGCCACCTTACGGAGCCAATGTCGGAACCGGACCTCCTCATGGGACTTCTCCCAATCACCAATCGCGGAGGAAACCGCTATCAAAACTTGCTGCGACAAATCCTGGGCGTCCGCATCCTGCAATCCTCGCAGGCGTGCCAGCCGGTAAATCACCGGCTGGTAAATCTGAGCAAATTCCTCCCAGGCCTCGCGATTGGCGAGGGATCGCACCTGCACTAGCAGGCTGTCACGAGTTTCTGGAATCTCAGTCACGTTGCATTCCACGCCAGGCGTCGTCC
Source organism: uncultured Pirellulaceae bacterium (assembly GCA_964444865.1). GTDB lineage: Bacteria > Planctomycetota > Planctomycetia > Pirellulales > Pirellulaceae > SXOA01. The sequence continues at coordinate 11,392 of CAYUJE010000089.1, forward strand.
CACGAAGCACTCTTCCACGAAGCTAAACACAACCGAGCATGCATTCTGACACAAAAACGAGACGATTTTGGAGGTCTTCGGGGCGCGGCGAATCCCAAAGAAACGCCCGCCCTCCGAGAAAAAACGAACGCCTTGGCCCCTTTCTGCGTATCATCGTAACCTCTTGCCTCTCTTGTACTTGACGCCCGCTAGTAGGCCGTTCAGGATGGGGTATTCGGGGGCCAGCCGCTACTTAATTCCCAGTTCGCGGTTAGAGTTTTTGGGAACTTTCTAACTCAGTATTGCGTCAGAAGCGGTGAACTTGTGGAGCAGGACGACGCCAGGTTGATTGACCTCGTCCTGGCGGGCGATTCGGCAGCGTATAGCCTGCTGGTTCGCCGGTATCAGGATCGGTTGTTCACTGCCTTGGTGCATGTCGCAGGTTCCCGCGACGAAGCGGAAGACGTGGCTCAGGAGGCCTTTATTCAGGCCTTTCTGAAACTGGCTTCCTTCGAGCGGCAAAGCTCGTTCTATACCTGGCTCTATCGCATCGCCTTCAACACGGCCATCAGCCGGCGACGAAGGAAGCGAGTGGAGACCTCGATCGAACAAGCGAAAGACGCCGTGGGTGATGAGCCGGCGGACCGCGGGGAGCGGCCGCACGATCGCCTCCTGCGGGAAGAACGAGCGGAACTGATTCGGCGGGCACTTGGGGCGCTCTCCGAGGAGCATCGGGCCATCCTGGTGCTGCGAGAGATGGAAGGTTGCGACTACGAGGAGATCGCGGAGATTCTCGATCTTCCCGTGGGGACCGTCCGCAGCCGACTGCACCGAGCCCGCCTGCAACTGAAAGAACAATTGACCGGAGTGCTCGACGAGCCGATGGAATAAGTAGGGTGCATGAAGCGAAGCGGAATGCACGCGTGAACGATGTTGCCAAATTTTTATACTGCGTGATGCCATGAGCCGGGAACTGCACGACGAACGAATCAGTGCTTATCTTGACGGCGAACTATCGCCGGGCGAGCGGGCCGAGGTGGAAGAGCTGCTGAAGACCAGCAGCAGCCATCAACAGGAGCTGGCGGAACTGACGATGCTGCGCGAGAGCCTGCAGTCGCTGCCGAGCTACACTCTGGGAAACGACTTTGCTGGCCGCGTGACGGTGGCTGCCCAGCGGGCCTCGCAAGAAGGGGCTCGCGAAGTTCGTCCGAATCAGCAGCCTGCGCTGGCAGAGACCGCTCGGCGGAATTGGCTGCAGCGGGTGGTGGGCGGAATTGCCATCGTTGCCGCCAGCGTGGCGATTGTGGTTTATGCGATCAACAGCGGGAACAACACCATCGCCAAGGTCGAGCCGGAAGGGACCGGAGGCGAGACGGTCAAACAGCCGATCATTGAAGAGCCGATCATCGAGGAGCCTGTCGCCAGCGAGTTCGTCCGTGCCCTCTCCAGCACCCAAGACAACGAAGCGCTCGTCGTCCGCGTCAAGCTGACCAAGGACGCCCTTCGCGGCCGGCTGCTCGATGAAGCCCTGAAGGCCCACGGCATCCAAATGGCCACCCCAGACGTTTTCAACGAAGCCGCCCGGCAGACCGGTCTGGCCTACAAAGAACAAGTCAAGTCGCAAGTCGCCTCCGCTGGTAGCCCTGGCGCGGCTGATGTTCTCTTCCTGGAAGCCGATGCCGAGCAGCTCGAAAAAGCGCTCACCGAACTCGAAAAGAACCCTGTCGCCAAAGCGGACTTCACCCCTGAATCGCTGGTCGCTTCGGTCGGCCAGGGACCCGTTTTGAATGCCAAGCCCGAAGGGGAACCGAACAGCGCCGGCCCCGAAACCAAAATCCCCACTGGCGGCTATTTCCAGCACATGCCTCCCCGTGGCTTCACGCTGGCTCCCGCTGCATCTTCGGCCATCAAGCCGCGCGAGAAAGGGCCCGCCAAGAAATCCGCCCGCGTCCTCATCGTGGTGGAAGTGGTGGACTAGTCGCGACACTAGTTTGACCCAACTCGCCTTGAAACGACCATTACCGCGTAAAGGATTCGCTCACCCGCTGCGAAAAGAGTCCCTTTGTAGCCAGCCTACTTCTTGAACTCCACCGCATACCCCTTATTAAAATTGCTGACAAGCAGAACCCAGCCGTAGTGGTTGCTCCGCATCAGGAAGCGGGGTGAATTCCGCTCGTTGGTCGGCAGGTTCCCCTTCAGCGCTTGCAACGGCCGGTCGGGCGCTTCGGCGGTGAGCCACTGGTCGTGGAAAACGTGGAGCCGTTTGTCGTCCATGCCGAAAGTGAATTGATATCCCTTCCCCGGCAACGGCTGCTTGCCGAGCGACGTTGGCTCAAAGTCCGGAAAGCCGAGCTTCATGAATTCGGCTCCGAACTTTTGATTGCTGTTCGAAGTCTGCAGCCAGTGGAGCGATCCGTCATGCGGGCTGAGCACGGTGGCGGTGCCGGGATTGACCGAAGTCTCCATGACCGTGACCTTACCGCTATCGGGATCAACGAGCAGCGGGTGGGTGAGGGCTTGCGAGTCTTCGCTCGCCCGGCCGATGACGATCCGCGTGGCCGGACTTTTTTTGTCACCATCCGGGTCCGTCAGAGCCACGACAAAGGCCGGACCAAAGCGGAGCGACGTGCTCCGCCACTGGTTTGGCTGGTTACGGACCGCGACCTCCGGAGCCTCATGGAGGATCTTGATCGTTCCCTTCTCGCCGTCAAAGGTCGCGGTTCCCAACCAGGTCTTGCCGAACGAACCAACCAGAAAGGCTTTGCCGGGACCGAGCGGAGCGGCAGCGAGGGCGGGGGAGAAGTTCTTATCGGGAACTTCGATGGGGAGACCGGAATCCTCTTTTAGTTCCGTCACTTTCTCCTTCTCGACATCCACCACCAGCAGGCGAGAAGGTTTGCCATAGCACATCATCGGAATCCAGGCATATTTGCCGTCAAAACAGGCCGTAGCGGGAGAAATCCCATAGCCGCCGCTTTGCTTGAAGGAGTAATTCTGTCCTTTGGCATCGAAAATCAGCTTTGACTCCCCCTTCCTTTTCATGATCAGCACCTGGCCGTCGCTGCAGAACAGGTCCACATCCTTGCCGCAGGGAACCACCAGATCGCAAGACGCCTTCATTTCCGGCAGCGATGCCGGGATGTCCTTCCAGGCGAGATTGAGTGGCACAAAACGAACGTCGGCGTCCTTTTCTTCCGACTCGGGGACCGTCGGCATCGGCGGCGTGGGTTTGGGAACTTCGTATTTGGCGACTTGCTCCTTGATGCTCACGAGCGCGGCCTGCACGCCCGGATTTGGAATCTCGGCGAGCTGCTGCAGGAACAGTTCACCCTCGGGAGTCTTCAAATTGTGCAGGTAGACGCCGTTCATCACGTATCCCACCGTACGACGTTCGACCTGCGGCTCATCTTGCAGCTCGACAATCAAGCGAAGTACAAGCTTCATCCGCTCCTGGGTTGTTGCTTCCCCCCAGATCAATAGAGCGTCTGCGATTCCCTGTCTGGCTTCCCACCGAACGTGTTGCAAGGCCACCTCGCGCTGCTCTCGCGACAGCCGCTCGGCGACGTTCGTGTAAGAACGTGGAAACTCGGGGCGCGGAGGGAGCCCTTGAAAGGCGATCAGCAGCTCCATCGGTCGAAGCGGTTGCCTAGGCATGGCTTCCCCGCTGACTTCATTCCACTGACGAATCCGCTGCAAGCCACGGCGATACAGATTCATCGCTGTCATCCCGTTCTGCAATTGAAGATTCACATTCTCATTGGGAATGACTTTGACGATCGTCCCTCCATCGGCGGTATTTTCCGTTACTTGCCGAACGGCCAGCACCTCCTGGGCCTTCTCCCAGTGCAAGCGAACCAATTGGCCCAGGAGCCGCAGCGACTCTTGCTGAGCCTCTGCGTCGACCGATTTAAGCAGCAAGCTGGTCTCCAAAATGGCAAGCTGCGCGGCGGCATCGCCGGCCTTTTGCAAGTCCTTGGATAGATTCGCCAGCATGCTGATTTCTTCGCTAGTCTCCTTGTTATTCACGTCCTGGCTGCCGCCAACATTTTTGGCGATGGCTTTCACTCGTTCCCGCAATGTCTTTTCCGCCTCTGCCGGAGGTACACCCGTGGATGGCAATGCATCGGTTTTGGCCTCTTCCGAGCCGGCGATTTGCAATGTGACGGCGAGCGTTCTCTGATCTCCGTCAACGTAGTTGCGATACTGGCCAGTGAGATAAATGGGAGTGGTTCGCTGCAGAGGCTCGGCAATGCCCGCATGTTTGCGGGCCAGTGCGATGGCGTGGGAATATTCTGTCTCGACAACGAGGGCTCCTTTGCGGGTGAGAAGTTCTTCTTCCACCACCGCGGCGAGTTCCTCGCGAAGCGAGTCGTACTTGGAGCCCAGGTCCTTGCTCCGCAGCGGCGGTACGCCCCACAGCTCCGTCATTTCTTCGCCAAACTTGCCGAGCGCCTTGATCGTCCCGTCGGCCAGCTTCCCAACATCGGAACCCACCTTCTTCGACAGCGGGAGTTGCACGCTTCCCAGCCGGACGCCCAGGCTGGGCTCGCAGACGACGATCTCGCAGACAGTATCTCTCCCCTGGATGCGAGTGCGGCAGAGGAGGAGGGCATCGGGAAGTTTAGCGGGGTTGTTGTCTCCCGAGGCAGGGGGAATGTCGATGGCAGTGGAAAGTTCCAAATCATCCAGCAGCCGCGTTGTGGCACTCCGTCGCCACCAATTGACGATCTTCTTGCTCCGGAGCTTGGCCTCCACGAGCGTGCCGATTGAGGAGCGGTCAAGATTGAGAAAGGCAACGACGATGCCCCCTTCCACTTCCAATTTCTCCTCCACCACCGGAACCGCGGCGGGTCTGCCCGGAACATTGCGTACCGACGGACGCGGTGCGCGAATCCGCCCGCCGAAAGGATCGCCAAACGGATCGAATTGCCCGCGCACGGAAGAAGTCGTTGCCAGAACAGCCAGCAGGGAACCGACGAGGAAGATCGAAACCCGACGTGCAGCGATATTCATGATTGCCTCGCGCAAGAGAAGAAAAACCACTCTCTTGTTTAGGCGGAGTGGTGGCGACAGTCAATCATTAATACGACGAACGTGCCGCCTGGAAACAGAAATCCGCCCCGAATTGGCGGGAAATCGAAAAAGGGCCGACTATCCGAACGATCCCGTCAGGTATTTTTCAGTCAGCTCGTTCTTCGGCCGCTGGAACATTTGCGCGGTGGGGCCGCGCTCGACCAGTTCCCCCAGGTACATGAAACCGGTGTAGTCGGCAACGCGGGCCGCTTGTTCCATGTTGTGCGTGACGATGAGAATGGTCACGGTTTCTTTGAGCGTGAAGATCATGTCTTCGATTTTGGAGGTGGCAATCGGGTCGAGGGCCGAGGTCGGCTCATCGAGCAACAGCAATTCGGGATCCGTTGCCAAGGCCCGTGCCACGCAGAGCCGCTGCTGCTGGCCGCCGGAGAGATTGAAAGCGGCCTGATGCAAGCGGTCCTTTACTTCATCCCACAAGGCTGCCTCGACCAGTGCCTTTTCGACTTTCTCCGCCAGTACCGTGCGGTCCTTCACGAACCGCAGCCGCAGGCCGTAGGCGACGTTTTCAAAAATCGACTTGGGAAACGGGTTCGGCTTTTGAAACGCCATCCCGGTCCGCAGCCGCATTTCCATGGGGTCGACGCTGGAGCTGAGGATGTTGACCTGCGTGGGATGGAGCAGGATTTCGCCTTCGTACCGGTTGTTCGGATACAGATCGTGCATCCGGTTAAAGCACCGCAGCAGCGTGCTCTTGCCGCAGCCGGAGGGGCCGATGAGAGCGGTGACCGTCCGCTCGGGAATCGGCAGATTGATGTTCTTGAGCGCCTGCTTCTGGCCATAGAAGAAGTTGACCGCCTTGACCTCGGCCTTGAGCGGGCGGTCTCCCACCGGCGCATCTTCCCGCGCAGCAGCAACCCTTCCCGCGCGAGTGTCGGAGACTTGAACGTCATCCAGGGTTGCTGATTTGGTCATAGGATGCTGCACACCGCCGGCATTACCATTTGATTTTCTTCCGCATCTGATAACGGACCCACATGGCCACTCCGTTCATGGAGAGGGTGAACGCCATCAGGACCAGGCCGGTCGTCGCCGCAATTTTGTGAAACTCTTCCTGCGGCCGGGACACCCAGTTGTACATCTGAATGGGGAGGGCCGTAAACCGTGAGAAGAGCCAATCCGCATTGACGAACGGCGGGGCGGACTGCACCGGGGCAGGCGGAAGGAAGGCGACATAGGTGAGCGCCCCAATCGTAATCAGCGGAGCTGTTTCTCCAATCGCCCGCGACATGGCAATGATCGTCCCCGTGGCGATGCCTCCCAGCGAATACGGCAGCAGATGGTAGCGAATAACTTGCCACTTGGTGGCCCCGCAGCCATAAGCCGCTTCGCGAATGGCTTTGGGGATGGCGCGAATGGCTTCCCGCGTGGTGACGATGATAATCGGCAGCACGAGCAAGGCGAGCGTGATGCCGCCGACCAGGATACAGCGGTCGAGAGCCGTCTTGAACGGAAAAATGTGCAGTTTGTCGAGCCAGGAAAACAGGCCCAAAATGCCGAGTGCCATCAGGCCATAGATAATCGAAGGGACGCCGGCCAGATTGGAAATATTGAGCTCGATGATGGTCGTCAGCCAGTTCTTGGGGGCATACTCTTCCAGATAGACCGCGGCCGCGATGCCTAGCGGAACGGCTGTGAAAAAGGTCACGAGCATCAGGCAAAATGTGCCCGCCAAGGGGGAGAGAATTCCGGCGCTGGCCGCCCTGCGCGACGGATAGGAGGTCAGAAAGTTCCAGTTAAGGTGCGGCAAGCCGTCCTTGAGCAGGTCGGCGAAGAGGACGATCAGAGTCAAAATGCCGACGAGAGTGCAGACAACGCCGAGGACGCTGAAGATGGCGTCTTGTCGCTTGCGGTACTGAATGAGACGGGGGATATCGAGCATGTCTAATAAGCCTGGTGGAACCGGCGGCGGAGAATTTGCCCCAGGATGTTGAATACAAGCGTCATACAAAAGAGCGTAATTCCGACGGCAAAAATCGATTGATAGCTAACGGTGCCATGCTGCACGTCTCCCAAGCTGACTTGCACGATATAGGCGGTCATCGTGGCGGCTTGCTCGGTGGGGTTGGCGGTCAACTTGGGCTGCATGCCGGCGGCGACGGCGACAATCATCGTCTCGCCAATGGCCCGGGAGATTCCCAGGATATAGGCGGCACCGATGCCCGAGAGGGCCGAGGGGAGGACCACTCGGAGCGCGGTGGTGATCTTGTTGCCACCCAGAGCGTAGGACCCTTCCCGCAGCAGCATGGGGACGCTCCGCATGGCGTCTTCACTGAGCGAGCTGACATAGGGAATAATCATGACCCCCATCACGATGCCGGCACTGAGCATGTTCTGCAGCGGGAGGTTGGGAATCAACTTTTGCAACAGCGGCGAAACCAGCATCAACGCAAAGTAGCCGTAGACCACGGTCGGCACCGCGCTGAGCAGTTCCAACAGGGGCTTGATGATTTCTCGAACGGAGAAAGGGGCGAATTCGCTCAGGTAGATCGCCACGACGGTTCCCACGGGGAGCGCGACGCTGAGCGCCACGCAGGTCGTCACCAAAGTTCCCGAAACGAGCGGCAGAATGCCGTATTCGGGGTTGGCGAATTGGGGCTTCCAGACGGTTCCAGTCAAGAACGCAATCGGCGACACGTGGGTGAAGAATGAAGCCGATTCGTAAATCAGCACTCCCGCGATGCCGAGCGTGATGATCACCGAAGAGGAGGCGGCGATAAACATCACGGCCGCCACGAATTTCTCAAACAGGTCCCGCCGCCATTTCAACGAAGATCCGCCAGCCGTGCGACGCGGCCGAATCCGCCCCTTCTTGACTATGCCAGCCGCCATAGACTTCGTCTACTTTCGACGTTCTATTTTGTTTCTCGCTGCAGCACTTCCTCGATGGTAATCCCGATGGCCTGCTCTCCGTCAAAGCTGGTGCCGGTCTTCAGTTTGGCGAAACGATCGAGGGCCATTTCATAAGCCTTGTCGGGAAGCGGCAAGTACTTCACTTCGGTCGCCAGTTCCTTGACGTTCTTCAAATAAAACTCCACAAACGCCTTCACTTCCGGCCGTTCCGCCGACTTGCGGCTGACATAAATGAACAGCGGGCGGGAGAGCGGGTTATAGGTGCCGTTGAGCACGTTTTCCGCGCTCGGCTCAATGGCCCCCAGTTTGTCATCGTCTTTCCAGTCAATTTTGAGCGCCTTCAGCTTAGCCTTGTTCGGCTCGTAGTAGGCGTATGGCAGATAACCAAGGGCATACTTGCTCCCTTCGATCCCCTGCACCAGCGTATTGTCGTCCTCGCTCGGCGTATAGTCGCCGCGGCTGGCTTTAGCTTTGCCGTTGATCGCTTCGGTGAAGTAATCGAAGGTGCCGGAATCGGTCCCCGCTCCAAAGAGCACCAGCTTTTCATTCGGCCATTCGGGGCGAATCTGATTCCAGTGCGTGATCTTGCCTTCTGCGCCCGGCTCCCAGATTTTCTTCAGCTCGGCGACGGTGATGGAATCCACCCAGTCGGCGTCCTTGTTGACGGCGACGGTCAGGGCGTCAAAGCAAATCGGCAGCTCGATGAATTCAATCTTGTTTTCCTTGGCGAGATCCATCTCACCCTTCTCTCCTTCTTTTCCCTTTTTCAGAATGGGCCGCGAAGCGTCGGAAATATCAATCTCACCCCGCACAAACTTTTTGAAGCCGCCGCCGGTTCCAGAAATCCCGACGGTCACTTTCACATCCTTGCTGACCTGATTGCGAAATTCCTCGGCCACTGCTTCGGTTACCGGAAAGACCGTGCTCGAACCGTCGATATCCACAGTGCCGCCGAGTGGGCCGCCAGTGCCCGTAACATTCGTTCCACCAGCGCCACCCCCAGCCGGCGGAGTGCTCGGCCCACAGCCGAGGCTCCCCAAAAGAAGGATTCCAAACAGGCCGAGAGCCAGGGGAAAGAACCGGGAGCGGGTGACTGCTTTCATAGGGTGTCCTTACAGAAAACTCGGGGAAATCACGTTGATTTAGCTCCCAGCAAGTTAGCGGCTCTCTGTTAAGGTTTGGTTAAGGAACGGTGAGGAGCCAAGAATTGCCTAAGTCATTGCCCCGTAAGCCATTTCGGCAAGCGGCTGACGCGTCCGGCCCGGTCAATGCAGGCGATGGTCGAGGTGGCCTGGGCCAGCAGGTCCTCATCCCGCAGGATTTGATACTCGTGCAGGATGCGGGCACCTTTGGCTTTAGTGGCCCGGGTCGTGAGCTTCAGCACATCATCAAAAAACGCCGGCTGGAAGTATTGCACGTTCATCTCCGCAACCACCAGCATCACCCCCGCCGCTTCCAACTCGCGATAGCTGTGCCCCATCGCCCGCAGCAGCTCCACCCGCCCCAGCTCAAACCAGGTGAGATAATTCGCATGATGCACCCGCCCCTGCCCGTCCGTCTCCTGATAGCGGACCCGAATTTCGATTTCGTGGGAAGTAAGCATCCCGCCAATGTAGGCGGCCAGCCCGCAGGATGCCTACCCCCGGACACCAGCCCGACGCGCCAGCGAGGGAATTCCGCGCGGCAAAGGAAGAAACGCTCCACGCAAACCAACTCGGCACAACAACCTCGGCCACATTCCGCTCCACGAATAAAACCGCCATCGCACCTCGCCCCGTCCTCAGCCGCGGTAGCGGCGACAGAACCCAGCCCACAGCGCGAGCTGTGGGTCATTGAACGCAACCATCAAAAGCCCCAGCCGGGGCGAAAGAAAGGCGGATTCGCGGCCGGAGAGTCTTGAGGCACGCCCCCCGCGCAGTGCAATGGCCCTTGCTCCGTTCCCCTGGTGCCACCGTTCTTGCGCCGCTCCCGCGGCTTGGCGTTTGCTGTCGCTTTCTACCCACAGCTTGCGCTGTGGGCTCGGCTCTAACACCGCTGCCGCGGTTAAGAAGC
>CAYUJE010000090.1:0-21206 GCA_964444865.1 uncultured Pirellulaceae bacterium
CGGCGTCGAGGTCGGTGCCGAGCTGGGCGAAGGCTTCGAGCTCGCGGAAGGAAGCGAGGGCCAGACGCAAACCGCCGGCCACTGTCTTGTCCTTCATTGCCTTGATTTGAGCCGAGCCACCGACGCGGGAAACCGAGATACCGACGTTCATGGCGGGGCGGATACCCTTGAAGAACAAGTCGGGCTGCACGTAAATCTGGCCGTCGGTAATCGAAATCACGTTGGTCGGAATGTAGGCCGAAACTTCCCCTTCCAGCGTTTCGATGATCGGCAAGCTTGTCAGCGATCCGCCGCCGAGTTCCTTGCTGAGCTTGGCGGAACGCTCCAGCAGACGGCTGTGGTTGTAGAACACGTCACCCGGATACGCTTCGCGACCCGGTGGACGACGCACAAGCAGCGACAACTGCCGATAAGCCGATGCCTGCTTGGACAAGTCGTCGTACACAATCAGGGCATGTTCGCCTTTGTAAGTGAAATATTCAGCCATCGAAGTTCCCGCCGAAGCCGCGATCACTTGCTGAGACGCGGGGGAGCTGGCACCGGCGAGAATGACCGTGGTGTAGGCCATCGCTCCGTGGTCTTCCAAAACCTTGATCGTGCTGGCGACGGATGATTCCTTCTGGCCAATGGCGACGTAAAAGCACTTTACGCCGGTGTTCTTCTGATTCAGGATTGTGTCGATGGCGATGGTTGTTTTGCCGGTCTTGCGGTCGCCAATGATCAGTTCTCGCTGACCACGGCCGATGGGGGTCATCGCGTCGATGGCCTTGATGCCGGTCTGCAACGGCTCGCGAACGGGTTGGCGGCCGGCGATGCCGGGGGCCATAAACTCCACGGGGCGACGCTCCGTGGTAGCGATCGGGCCCTTGCCATCGAGCGGGTTGCCCAGGGGATCAACCAGGCGGCCGAGAACGGCTTCACCCACGGGGACGGAAAGCAGCTTGCCGAGGGCCCGAACTTCGGCACCTTCTTCAATCTTGAGATAGTCGCCGAGGACGACGACGCTGACGCTGTTTTCTTCCAGGTTGAAGGCGTAGCCGGTGACTCCCCCTTGGAATTCGACCATCTCGCCGTTCATCACGCCGGAGAGGCCGTAGACGCGGGCGATGCCGTCGCCGACTTCCAGAACCGTGCCGACTTCGCGAACGTCGAGCTGGCTCTCGTATTTCTCAATCTCCATCTGGATGACGGAGGCAATTTCATCAGCATTGATTCTCATGGCAATATCGCGGCAGTCTTAAGTGGTTACGAATTTGTTCAGGGAATCGCGGAAGCGGGCGGTCGTCCGCTCGATGGCCTGGGAACGGATGGAGAGCAGCTTGCTGGAAAGGCTGCCGTCGTAAAGAGTATCGCCTACTCGCACGACAACGCCGCCGAGTAGTTCCGGATCAACCTTGGTGTTCAATACAACTTCCCGCCCCAGCATAGCGGTCAATCGAGCGGTAATCGCGTCCCGAACCGGGTTTGAAAGCGGGGCGGCAGTGCGGACTTCCACTTCCACCCTGTTTCGCATCTCGTTGAGGAGCTTGCGAGCGGAGCGAGCCGTGGCGCGAATGCTGCTGATCCGTCCGTGACGGGAAAGGACTTTGAGGAAGTTCAGCGTGGTGGCGGTGACCTTCCCCCCAAATGCCTTGTCCAGCATCAGGACCTTGTCTTCATGAGCGAGCCGGGGGGACGAAAACGCGGCGGCTACTTGGGGGAGCTTGTCGAAGACTTCCGAGACAATCTCTTCCAATTCCTCAACGACCACGTCCGCCTGGCCGGCCTTGTCCGCGGCAGCGACCAGCGCTTTGGCGTAGACCGTGCCGACCTGTTCCTGGCCGGGATCGAAGCTGTTGGAATTGTGGGCCATTGATTGTAGTAACCCGCTTCAGCGGGTTATTGATTGTTTCGGCAATGCACGTTCACTTAACCCGCTAAAGCGAGTTACTACGAGCGTTAGTTATTCGGAAATTGCTTGAGGGCGTCCTGAATCAGTTGCTCGTGGTCACCGGGGCGGACTTCGCGGCGGATGATGTTCCGGGCAAGGCCAATCGCGGTGTCCACGCTTTTCTCGGCAATCTCACGCAGCGCCTGGTTTTTGGCAGCGGTAATATCGGCCACCGCCTTTTCCCGCTCGCGTTGAGCCAGAGCCTGTGCCTCGCTGAGGATCTTTTCCTTCGCAGCTTCGGCCGTCTTGCGGGCTTCACCCACAATCTGCTGGGCCTCTTGCGTGGCAGAAGCCAGCCGGGCTTCATACTCCCGAAGCTGCTCGGTCGCCTTTTCCGCGGCCAGTCGAGCCTGCTCGATCTTGTCCTCGATCCCTTTCTCGCGAGCTTCAAGCCCGTGAGCAATTGGCTTCCAGGCGAACTTGGTTAGAATTGCCATCAACACCAAGAAAATCACCAGCGAGAATATCGATGAGTCGGCCTTAAACTGGGCTGGACTTGTCAACTCGCGAGTAGCGTTGCCATGGCCGATATCCAAGGGGTCGTCGTGGTGGGCCTTTCCTGCGGCATGTTCGTCCACTTTGGTGTTGCCGTGAGATTCTTTAGGCTTGGCATGTTCCTCAGCTTTGCCAGCCGACTCTTTCGCTTCCGGACTTTTGGCCTCGGCCGCTTTAGAATCGTGTTCTTTTTCCTCGGCGAGCAATTGCGCGGCGAGGCCAAAGCCCAGGACTAAGCTCAATATCAGGCAGTATCGGTTCATGACGGCTAACACGGCACACCTCGAGAACAATTTCTTCCTCGACACAAGCGTTCACACGATAGGCAGCAAGCCGACCTATGCAGCGTTGAAGCAAATGAAGAGTGCGAAGAAGGTGAACCCTTCGATAAGAGCTGCTGCAATGATCATGGCAGTCTGAATGTTGCCCGCAACTTCAGGCTGGCGTGCCATGCTCTCCAAAGCGCTGGAGGCCAGCTTGCCGATGCCGTAGGCAGCGCCAACGGTGGTAATGGCCAGCCCAAAGAATTTGGAGAAGTCAACATAGACGATCTTGTCCTGAGCAAAGGCCGGGGTCGCGCAAATCAGCGCGGCAACGATCATCAGGACTGTCAGACGAGTGATCTTAGACACGGAACAATCTCCTCAATACGATTCGTGAAGTGGATATGGTCAAAACTATGTCAGTTAATGCTCATGCAGCGCTGCGCCGATGAACAATGCAGACAGAAACGTGAAAATGTAAGCTTGCAAAAAGGCGACAAACAGTTCGAGCATGCTGAACGCAGTGCATGCCAGGACCGCGATGAAAGCAGCAATCGACCACTCAACATGGCTCATGCTGGCCACTGCCTCCACCGTGAATGCAACACCCATGATGCCGAGCAGCACGAGGTGACCAGCCACCATGTTGGCGAGCAACCGAATGGCTAGCACGGCGTGTTTAATCAACAACCCGCCAAATTCAATAGCTAAAAGGCCAGTGAAAATTGGGATGTACAAAATCCAGGGAAGATCGAGGTGGGGAACCAGATTCTTAAAAAACCCAAAGAACCCGAATCGGCGCATCGAGCCGGAGACCGAGGCACCTAGTGTGAGCATTGCCAGAGCAAGAGTAACACCGAAGGTCCCGGTGGGAGACCCCATCCAAGGAATCATTCCCATCAAATTGCAACCAAGTACAAAGAAGAAAATGGTCCACAAATAGGGGATATATGTGTGGGAGTCATGGTGGCCGACAGCGGGTTCCGCGACGTCGTCCTTGATGAAGACGACCATCGACTCCAGCAGGTTCCAAACTTTCCCCTTCGGAGCCGCGCCGTGAGCGACCTTCCGCCCGAGCCAACTGAATACGGCAATCATGATGATGCCAACAATGACTTCTACAACCATGAATTTGGAGATGGCGACGTTCGTGAGGCCAGGCTCCTTTTCGTAAAGATTGCGAAGGCGGCCAAAAGGCTGAGGGATAAGGATTTTTCCCGAAAGGTGATAGTTATAGCCCTTAATCTTTTCTAGGCTCCACTCCTTAACCTGACCACCCTTCAATTCTTCTTTGTACGCATCGACATCGCCCGCCTTGATTTTTACCTGGCCCCACTTGTTGGGACCAAGTTGGCGGACCGTGAGGGCATTCTCGTCGTGTAGCCAGCGGGTGACCGGTTGCAACTCCGCAAATGGCAATTCGACTCCTAAGCTCCCAGGCTTAGAAAGGAATCTCTCGAAATCAATCGATTCGAGGGCCTGAATGTTACCGGTCTCTTTGTGAGCCGTTGCCGACTCTAAAGCAGCTTTTTTAGCGGTTTGCCAAGCGGTCAATTGGGCATCCAGTGCCTCTTCGACAAAAACGTCAAACGGCTTGCCGTGGTTGGCGTGGTCGCTTTCGACCCACTTATGCCAGGTTTCTTTGCAAATCTCTTTGGACGGCAGGGCAAGGGCCGGACGGCCATCGCCACCCGCCGTCAATTCGTGATAAAGTCGATCGAATTCCCAATCCTGGAATTCGGGATCGAGCGAAATCCAAACCGCGGGAAAATCCTTGAGGCTATGAAAATTCGACGGGCAAAGCACCTTCGGCACTTCGAAGTAGTAGCTGTCCTTGATGTGGAGAACGGGGTTCGCCATGACCTATGCAACCTTCGCAGCAGGACTTTTTGCGCCCGAAACCTTCGTGGCCGGGACAAATCGCAGTGACAACCAGGTTTCGGCAGCGAGTGTAATCAGGTAATAGGCCATCACCATTCCGGTGACACCGGCGGCAACCAGGGGCCCGCCAATTTTTGGCAGAACGAACAACGCAATGAGCGGAACTCCCATGCGAACAAGCATGGCACCCAAAACACCTTGGACACCCTGATTCAACTTTTGGGCAATTGCGGTAACACACAGCGCCAAGATTCCACAGGCGAGGCAGATGCCAAAAGCAACTGCGGCGGCGGAGACACCAACAATGCCGCTGGTGCTGTATCCGTATCCGGCAAAACAAGGAAGCGCCACCAACAGAATCGCCCCGAGAATCGCGCAAGCCCAAGGCAGGCTCGCGTGCCGTGCCGAAACGATCTCATTGCTTGCCGGTGCGTTCACCCGAAGAGCCCTGTCTTTCCTTGTCCTGCAATTCCTCGGCCGCCAAGGGCGGCTCGGGAGGCTGCTTGCTCATTTGCAACAGATGCCAAATCCCCACACTCAATCCCAACCCAAACCCAAGAAGTGCTAAGAAACTGGTGTGGAAATACTTGTCTAAGTACGCTCCCCCCACGCCCGGCAAGACCATTTCTAGTCCCACCGTCGTAATCTTTGTGACCCACTCCATGGCCAAAGCCATGGGCTGTCGCGGAGTGGAAGGAGGCACGTAATTCCCGACTAAATCCTGAAGCGCATCTGCTTGATGCTTCAAAAGATGCGCCTAAGTAGCCTGGAAATAAACAGATGACCACAAGCACCGCTCGTCTTGCCCGGTGACGATTTAGTAATCGCCAATGAGCTAAGGCTGGTAATTTATCCGCCCCTGCCAGCATGGTCAACCGACCGCCGGGTGATATTCGTGTTTTTTTTCACAATGTCCCATGAAATGCCATAACTCTCAACAGAATAGAATGTTGCGCGTCGTCACTAGGCGTCACATCTGGCGAATGGAGTCAGGAATCATTGTCGGTGCAGATTCGGTGGACCCAACTCAGAGTTGGTAGCTAATTTGGGGGGCATGTGCCCTGTTTTAAGGCATTCGTGCCCGGTAGATTATTGCAATCTCGGTCCATTCCGATTACACTAAAGCTTGCCAGTGAAGTGTTTACGCACGTTAACACTCTACTTGTATGCCCGGCGCAAACCCCTTTTGTGCATCTGGCATGCTGGTCGCCTTTTTTCCCACCTTTGCATTTTCTCGCCAACTGCAAAACGGGGAAGGGTGACATCGGCGGAAGATCTTTTTCCGAAAGACTTTCCGTTGGTTACACCGTTTCCTGTAAACTCGCCAATTCCCTTCAATCCATCCCTAGACTGGGGTTCGATTGAGGTGCGGCTTTAGCAATTTCGTCAGGGATGGCGCCACTAGAACTGTCGGGCGCGCACCAACGTAAGTATTGTGTGCGCCACGCGTTACCAATTGTTGTGGAGGTTGCCGTGACGAACGCGATTCCACTCAAAGATCAAATCCTGAAAAGCCTGATACAACTCGCCAAGTCGCGCGGAATCGCCGGCTAGAAATCGATGCGGAAGGAACAACTTGTGAAAGCACTCTCCCGAACTCGAAAACCGCAATCCAAGGTTAAGTCGCGAACCAAAGTGAAGGCTGTTTCACGCACACTCCGCACCGCAGGTAAAGCTTCTAAGCCAGCGTCGCGCCCGCATATCAATGGGAAATCAACCCGCGCCGCGGTGAAAAATGGTCGGGTCCATCTGAACGGCAAGGCCAATGGCAAAGCCGCGTCGCACAAGTCTGCGAAGAGCTCGCGGGCCTCGCAAAAGATACAGAAGGTTCAAGCCCAACGGGAGAGACTCAAGGACTTGTCCCAGGGGCCAGTCGACAAGCGGAATGGAGCACCTCAGCGGGACCGGCTCGTGCTGATGGTCCGCGATCCCTTCTGGTTGCATGCCGTTTGGACAGTTTTGCCGCAAAGCGTGAAGCGTGCGGAAGCTGCCCTTGCGGAGCACTGGCATACTGCCCGGCCCTATCTGCGTTTGCTCGAGGTTGATACCGGACACACCACGAATTCCTCCGAGCGAGTGGTGCGGGAGATTGAAATTCACGGCGGCGTGACGAATTGGTATGTGGACGCTCCGAATCCCCCGCACAGTTATCGCGTTGATATCGGCTATCGGGCCAACAACGGCAAGTTCTTCGTAATTGCCCGCAGCAATTCGGTGACTACTCCCCTGCCCGGTTCGAGCGATGCCATCGATAAGAACTGGTCTGATATTGCCGAAAACTATGAAAAAGTCTACGCCATGAGTGGCGGCTATTCAGAAGAACATTTCAGTGGCGACCTGCAAGAATTGTTCGAAGAGCGACTTAAGCGGCCGATGGGGAACGGCACGTCGTCCTTCGGTAGCGGAGCGGAGCGGATTCTCAACCGCCATCGCGATTTCCATTTCGAGGTGGACGCTGAAATGATTCTGTTCGGTCACACCAAGCCGGATGCCCGCGTGACCCTGGCCGGCGAACCCGTCAAACTTCGTCCGGACGGCAGCTTCACCATTCGCTTGTCCATGCCCGACAAGCGGCAAGTGCTGCCGGTTGTTGCCGCCAGCCCCGACGGCGTGGAGCAGCGAACGGTTGTGATCGCCATCGAGCGCAATACGAAAGTGCTTGAACCGATGACGCGGGAAGCGAACGAACAGTAGGCGAGGAAATTCGAAAATCCAAAATCTCAAACAAATGGGAATTTGAGAATGGAGAGTCAGGAAACGGGAACGATTTAGTCGTTCCTGTTTTTATTTCTTGCTTCGGTTCATTGCGAATTCGAACTTGTTTGAGATTTCCACCTTTTGGTATTCTCACTTTGCTTCTTGTCCCGCGCCCCTCTCACTGGTACGATTCAGGGCGACAACTCTCTGCCATGTTCGTGCTGAGCCTTTTATTTTCCGCTGAGCCGATAAACAAGTCCGCAGGGGGCCGAATCTCGCCGAGGTTGCTTGTCCGGTTGGCGCCCGTGCTCTTCGGAGCATCCGCCAAATAACTCGCCCCAAGGCTCTTGGCTCCCACCTTTACTTGCGGGCTCGTGGAACCTCAGGCCCACGGCATTGCGGCAGAGGGTTGTCGCTTTTTTTTCATCGTCTCCAATCTCCATTCTCAAATATTTGAGATGCCCGGCGGATGTCCGAAGTTGCTGAAAAACGCGCCGCCCTGCTGGCCAACATTGCCGCTCACGGTCCCTGCGCGGTTGCTTATTCCGGAGGCGTCGATAGCGCTGTCGTTGCAAAGGCCGCTTTTGAGGCTCTGGGGGATAAAGCCGTTGCTGTCACTGGTGCCAGCGCCAGCCTAGCTGCTGGCGAGCTTGAGCAGGCGGCGGAAATTGCCCGTCTCATCGGCATTCGCCATGAGGTGATTCGAACCAAGGAATTTGAGCAACCGGCCTATCTCGCCAACGCACCAAATCGCTGCTATCACTGCAAGACCGAACTCTACACTCAGCTTGAACGAGTGCTACCTGATTTGGGGGTGGAAGTAATTCTGAACGGCGCGAATCTGGATGACGTGGGTGATTATCGTCCCGGTATGATTGCGGCCTCGGAGCATGCGGTGCATAGCCCTCTCGCGGAATGTGGAATTACCAAGGCTGACGTGCGAGAGTTGGCGGCCGCTTGGAATCTGCCGGTTTGGGATAAACCAGCCAGCCCGTGCCTATCAAGCCGAGTTGCTTACGGGGAAGAAGTCACACCGGAGCGACTGGCGATGATTGATGCCGCCGAGCGGTTCCTTCGGGCAAAGGGGCTCACGATCTGTCGGGTCCGCTATCACCGGGGGGATTTGGCCCGAATCGAGATTCCCTCAAACGAGATCCAGGTTTTTTGCGAACCAACGGTCCGTAGTGAACTGGCCGCGGAGTTCCGCCGGCTCGGCTTCAGGTTTATCACCATCGATTTGGATGGTTTTCGGTCCGGCAGCTTGAATCAACTGCTTCAAATTCAGTGAATTTTCCCATGTGAATTGGCGTTTGCTGAGACATCAAGGACACAGCATGCTGCACTTGGTCCATTTGCATCAATTCGCCTTGACGCCTCCTGGCAATCTTGCCAAACTCCTCTCGCAATCAGGCCGACGATGGCTCAGCTTGGCGTCATATTTCGGCCGAAGGTCACTTTCGGACGGTAACTCAGAGAAGAATGGATTCTGAAATGAAACGCACCGTTTTGTTGGCATTATTGGTAGGATTGAGCTTCGGACTCGTTGGTTGCGGCGGCCAACCGACTGCCTCGAAGGAGCCCACCACCAATGCTGAAAAGGCTGCGGAATCCGCAGCCGCTGTCGATGCGAATAACCAAGAAGTCCCAGCTACGGGGGGACAAGCTGTGGCGAAAGTGGACATTCCCGCCGAGGCTCCTCCCGATGAGGTTGTCTCCGCGTTTCTGGAAGCCCGTCGTGCCGGTGATCCACAAACAACGTCTGCCCTTCTCACGGCGACAGCACGCTCCGCAACAGCCAAGCATAAGATTGATGTGAATGGGGAAGCCCTTCCTGACCTTCAGTTCCAGGTGGCCAAGCCCAAATATCTAAAAAACAATCCCAAGGGTGCCCACGTTAGTAGCATCTGGTCGGAGGTCCTGCCGGACGGTACGAAGGCCAGCTACGAAGTCGTCTGGGTGCTTCGTAAGGAAACTGTTGGCTGGCGGGTGGCTGGGTTTGCGGCGGAACTAACCCCGGGAACAGAGCCTCAGTTTCTCAATTTTGAAGACCCAGAAGACATGATGCGTAAGCAGCAAGAGGCTGTCGCTGCTGCCGAAGCAGCTTCGCAGTCCGAGCAGGCTGAGGTGCCCACCCGAAACGGGGACTCGCCTCGTCGGCGCTAGTTCGAGAGTCGTGTGTTCTAAGTACTTTGAATTCAAGCACTTAAGGTAGTGTATCGGCTCGCCAACCGGCGAGCCGATTTCGTTTCTTGAGAACTGCGGGTGCCGAAATCCAAGCTAGAGTTTGTGAACTCATTCACGAACTGTGCAAGTTGCCCAGAAGACCAAGTGCACTTAGATTGTGCATTTTAACTCTGGCCCTTGACAGCAGTTGGTCGGATGCTACCCTATCATCCT
This sequence comes from uncultured Pirellulaceae bacterium, assembly GCA_964444865.1. Classification (GTDB taxonomy): domain Bacteria; phylum Planctomycetota; class Planctomycetia; order Pirellulales; family Pirellulaceae; genus SXOA01. The sequence goes on from CAYUJE010000090.1 coordinate 9,664, forward strand.
AACCTGTGTTTTCGCTAAATCCTTCGCAACCCACAAAGATTCACAACAGGGATTTCGTCGGGGTGCTGGGGCGCGAAAGCTCGCAGGGTGGTTTGGTCGTTCCTCGCTCGACCCGTCGTCACGCAGCGAGGCCTGAAGTTTGACGGCATTAGAGTTTTCACGCTTACGGTACCTGTTAAGTCTTATTGGAGGATTTGAGAATGAATCGAATTGTTGTTCTTGGTATTGCGATTTTCTTCGCGATTGTTGGCTTCGCCATGTTCAGCAGCAACGCTTCGGCTGGCCTGCTCGGCGGCGGAAGCAGCTGCAGTGGCTCTTGCCACGGCCGCCGCTGCGGTGGCGGTCATCATGACCGTTGCAGTGGTCGTCGTTGCCATGGTAGCTGCAATGGCAGCAAATGCAGTGGCAGCAGCTGCAGTGGCAGCAAGTGCAGTGGCAGCAAGTGCAGTGGCAGCAAATGCAGCGGCAGCAAGTGCAGTGGCCGTCGTTGCCACGGCAGCAAGTGCCACGGCAGCAAGTGCTCCGGCAGCTGCTCGGGTTCTTGCGGTGGCGATAAGGCCGCTCCGGCCCCCGCCAAGGAAGCGGCTCCTGCTGCTCCCGCCGCTCCCGCCGCCCCTCCGGCTCCTGCCGCGTAACTTCGGCTTAAAATCAAAATTGGCGGTTCGCTCGCCAGCACCTCCCCTGTTGGTGTTGATCGGGAGAACTAATCAGCCACACGACCGCTTCTCGATTCGAGAAGCGGTTTTTTTTTGCGCATTCACCTCCCAAAGGCCGGTTTGCGTTTGCCCTTTGATGTCCTAAGCTTGGAAAGAGCCGCACGATTCCCGTTGCGCTCCTTCTCACCGATAGCTCCCGCCATGACTCCCCCCAAACCGCAGCAGCCGATTGCTATTCCGCTATCGGATACGGTTCGGAGCGTTCTATCGCTGGTCATTTGCATTCATTTCTTCTGCGTTTGTACGGTATTGGCGTCGGGATTTCGCCGGTCCCCAATGCAGGAGAGATTGGTGAGCCTGTTTGCACCTTATACGCAGGGGTTGGCATTTGACCCTGGGACCATTTCCTATTACCACACACTGGGAAGGCAGCAGGATGACGACGCCATTCTGCTAGTGGACCTATTTCCCGACTCCGAAAGCCCCGTAACTGGTCAGACGCTCCTCAAGACGATTTCGCTCCCTGCCAATGAATCACCCTGGCTCGAGAGTCGCCGCCGCTATCTGGCTCTCGCCAAAATCATCCAACTCAACTCCCCCGAGGGTGAGGAAGCCGACCAGGACCGTGATGCCACTGCGGCGGAAGTTGCCAAAGCAGTGGGGCGCACGGTAATCGTGGAGAATCGACTGGACAATGGCAAGTTTCCCCGCGCGGTGATTCGCTGCGTCCGGCGCATGAGCCAGCCGCGACTCTTGGAAGCGCTCGACGAAGGCTTTCCCCCTGAACCCACTAATCCCCAGTATGACATTGTGCTCTACACCGCGGATGTGTTTATCGCCGAGGACGGTCAAACGGTGATTGTGAAGCGGGCCTCTCGGAATCAACAGGCTCCGCTCCAACCGAATTCGTAATTTTATGACAACCTCGTTACTTGCCGAAAAGCCCGCCAGCTGGACCGACGCATTCGGCCGCAGTTGGAATGACTTTTGGTTTCGGCCCTGCGATCCAACGCTAGTTTCGCTTTTACGAATTGGTGTGGGACTCGTCGCATTGCTTCACCTCGCCTCCTATTTGGGCGACTTGGTCCGCTGGTTTGGGTCCGACGGCTTGCTTCCCGTAGAAACAGTCGACTCGCTACTTGGGGGCGGCAGCACTTTCCATCCGACCTACCTCTCGTTCACCGGTTCAGGGACGACTCTTTGGATTTTTCATGCCGTTGGCTTGGTCGCGGCAATTTCGCTCACGCTTGGTCTGTTTAGTCGAACTTCGGCTGCCATCACTGCGATTGCGACACTGGCGATTGCGAACCGGGCTCCCATGATTAGTGGTCAGGTGGAGCCGGTCCTGATCTTCATGCTTCTGTACCTGTGCATCGCCCCCACGGGTGCAAAGTTCGCTCTGGACATCTTTCTTCGTCCGATGTTCCGTGAATATCCCCTGGTCATCTTCGCCCACAAGGACGAACCCTCCGTTTTTGCCAATCTGAGTCTCCGCCTGATGCAGGTTCACTTCGCTGCCTTTTACCTGATGATGGCCCTCGCCAAAACCTATGGCGATGCCTGGTGGGACGGGGCAGCCGCCTGGCATCTATTGGCCCAGACTCATTCCCGGCCGGTTGATTTTTCGTCCCTGCGTGGCAACGAATTTCTGCTGAATGCCTGGACTCATTTTATCGCTTGGACGCAACTGTTGTTTCCATTCCTGGTCTGGAGCAGATTCTCTTGCCCTATCATCGTGGCGGCAGCAGCTTTGATGTGGCTGTTGCTCTTGCCGTTGACCGGGCTCACAAGCTTTTGCCTGCTCATGCTAGTGGGGTTGTTATGCTTTCTACCGACGAATTCGTTGGTTCGGCCTCAGCCGGTAACCAAGGCTTGAGCGGTAGTCGAGCGGCTCTCTGGCTGATATAAGGGCTTTATCTTTCCCTGGGGATTGTGGAGCCTGGCATGTCTCTTATTGGCAAATCCGTCGACGATCTCGATACACCTGCTCTGTGCGTTGATTTGGACGCCATGGAGTCCAACATTCGTGAACTTGCCGCTGCTTGTCGCCAGAACGGAGTTGCCTGGCGGCCACACGCCAAATGCCACAAGTCGGTCGACGTCGGCCGCAAACTCATTGCCGCGGGTGCGATCGGCCTCACCTGCGCCAAACTGGGAGAAGCCGAGATTTTCGCCGCAGCGGGCATTAAAGATCTGCTCATCGCCAATGAACTCGTCGGTCCGCAAAAGGTGCGGCGTCTCGTCGAACTTCGCCGCATTGCTGATCCCGTCTTTTGCATTGACCACATCGATCAGGCCCTTCCCATTAGCCAGGCCATGCATGCAGCAGGGTTGCGTGTTCGCGCGGTTCTGGAGGTTAACGTTGGCATGAACCGGGCCGGCATTCTTCCCGGCGAACCAGCTCTTTTCCTTGCCCAGGAAATTGCCCGCCTTCCCGGCATTGAGCTAGCCGGGGTTATGGGTTGGGAGGGGCATTTGGTGATTGTCGAAGACCCGAAGGAAAAGGAAGCACGCATTCGCGAGGCCCTTTCGCAGCTGACGGCAACTCGCGACTTGCTTGTGGCCAACAGTCTGCCATGTCCTATCGTTTCCTGCGGTGGTACTGGCTCGTACCCTATTTCCGTTTCACATCCCGGTGTGACGGAAATCGAAGCGGGAGGCGCGATCTTTATGGACGCCTTCTACCGCCGCAAATGCCACATTTCGGCCTTCCAACTCGCGCTCAAGGTCGTGGCCACCGTCGTCAGTCGCCCCGCGCCGGAGAGGGCCATCATCGACGCCGGCCGCAAGACGATGAACATGGAAATGGCAATGCCATTTGTCCTGGGCCGCGAAGACATTGAGGTCAAAAGCCTCAGTGCCGAACATGGCACTCTGACACTCGCCCCCTCCGCCCAGAATCTCCGCATTGGGGATCGGCTGGAAATCATCCCCGGCTACAGTGATTTCACGAACGTCTTACATGACCAGTTCTATGCCCTCCGCGGTACGCGCATCGAAGCCATTTGGCCCTTGCAAGGGCGGGGCAGGCTGGCCTAGTCGCCGCGAACCCACACGCTCCGTTTTTCCGCTAAAATACCCTCGCCCTTTTGCGAGGAAATCATGAGCATTGATGTAGTTGAGACTCTGCAGGATCTGGTCCGCATTCCCAGCGTCAACCCCATGGGTCGCAGTGTCGGCGGGGATGACATTTACTACGAGCATCGCGTCACCAAATACTTGGAAGACTTGTTCTCCCGTCTTGGCATTGCCTGGGAGCGCTTTACGGTCGCTCCCCAACGAGACAATTTCATCGCCCGAGTGGATGGGTCGAAGTCTCCCGATCGCGGCGGGAAAATCCTGTTGTTGGAAGCCCATCAGGACACCGTTCCTATCGATGGGATGACCATTGATCCTTTCAAGGCCGAAATCAGGAATGGGCGGATTTACGGCCGTGGAGCCTGCGATATCAAAGGGGGCATGGCCGCCATGATCACGGCGCTGGCCCGCCTTGCCGAAAGCAAACCCCGTAAGCGACCGACCGTTGTTCTGGCTTGCACCATTAACGAGGAACATGGCTACAGCGGAGCATTGCATCTTGCCAATCTCTTCAGCGGCAAGCTTCCCGATGTTCGTTCCAAACTCCTCCCACGGGTCCCCGACGCTACCATTGTTGCGGAACCAACGAAGCTCAACGTTGTCGTCGCTCATAAAGGGGCGGTTCGTTGGCGCTGCCACACCGGCGGTGTTGCCGCCCATAGTTCCCAACCCCAACTGGGTGACAATGCCTTCTACCACATGGCCCGCGTACTGCAGGTTTTAGAAACCTATGCCCGTGATGTAGTTCCACACCTTTCAAAGCATCCCCTTGTCGGTCATCCCACGCTTAGTGTCGGTCTCATCAATGGCGGAGTGAGCGTAAACACCGTACCCGACAAATGCACTATCGAAATTGACCGCCGGGTACTTCCTGGCGAAAATCCAGAAGCCGCTTATCGCCATGCTGTCGACTATGTGAATACCGTTGTTGCCGCGGGGACGCCGGTCACGCACGACGCACCCTTTCTGATGTCCTTTGGCCTCAACGACGACGCCAACGGCCCACTTTGTGAACGATTTGGGGAGGTCATTCGCGAACATCACGCTCCTGGAGAACGGATTGGGGTCCCCTTCGGCACAAACGGTCCCCAGTATGCACGTCCTGGCAGTCCTACCGTGGTCTTTGGCCCCGGCAGCATCGACCAGGCCCATACTTGCGATGAATGGCTCGAGATTGACCAACTTCGCGCCGCTGCCGACATTCTTGCCGACTTCGTCCGTCAAGATTGGTAAACTGCGAAGGCTGCCAGAAAACCTCGTTTGGGTCTGCATTGACCCGCATGTGGGGGAAATGTAATCTCCGCGGCGTCTGGATTCCTTTGCAGTTTCACTCGCGGAGGCGGCATGCGCACGGTGCTGAAAATTGTCGCTAGTATTGCTTTGCTGTGCGTGATTCCGTCATCGACAGCCCCATCTCTGGCGGAAGATTCGCTTTCGCAGTTGCGGGACGAGGTCCGGACTGCTGATCCTCCGGCACCCCGCCGGGACCGGGCCAGTGACCGCAGGGCGACGAGCTACAATCCCTCCTCAGATCCCTACAATTCCGACACTCAAAGCGATGGCTGGGGCGACCTGTTCCTGCCCGCTGTGACTGTGGCGGGGATCGCCGCTACGTCGCCATTCTGGGGGCCGCCGGCGCTCGTTGGCGATTCCTATTTGGAGCACGGTTACTTTCCTCGCTACCCTTACAAGGAACGGGGAGGTTACATGTGGATCGGAGATCCAATTCCGGACGTTTACGTCGTTGGTGTTCGCGCCCGCAGTGATTTTGGCACCAATTTCGGCCGCTTCGATTGGGTGGGCGGAAATCTGCTCGTGGAGTCAACGTTGCGTTTTGGCGTCGAATCAGATTTTCGCGTGCTACAAGAGAGTGGTCCATCCGCGACATTGGATTCGGCGACCTTAGGGGACGCCAATTTCTTCTTTCGGTTCGCCCAAAGCAACCAATTCCAAGCCCGAGCCGGCCTTGGATTCAATTATCTCTCGGACCGGTCGGATTCCAACTTCGGCGGCAACTTCACCTATGCCGTTGATTGGTATCCCGTTAAACCGGTCATCGTATCGGCGGAATTCGACCTGGGATGGCTGGGGCACGAAAGCCTGTTCCACTTTCGAGTGACGGAAGGGGTGAATTGGAAATACGGCGAAGCCTTTGTCGGCTACGACTATTACGACGTCGGCAATTTCCAAGTTGGCGGCATGGTCGCTGGAGTGCGGCTCTGGTTCTGACAAGTGCCCGAATGCTGGCGTATAATCCGCAGCATGACTTCCTCTCTCTCCAGTCTAAATCTCGACCGCTGGGCCTCGTTCGGCAGATTCTGGTCTCTCCGACCGGACACAGTTTATCTCAATCATGGCTCGTTTGGCCCCCCGCCGGAACCGGTTCGCCAGGCCCGGCTGAAGTGGATCAATGGCCTCGACAGTCAGCCGATGGACTTCTTTGTCAGGCAGCTAGAGCCGGCGTGGCGAGCCGCTCGCGATAAACTCGCCCAGTACCTCAACGCGCCAGCGGATTCGCTCATCTTTGCGGAGAATGCCACGGCGGGGATGAATATTGTCGCCGATTCGTTCCAGCTTCATCCGGGTGATGAAGTGCTGTTGACTGACCACGAATATGGTGCGGTGGTTCGCATCTGGCACCGGGCTTGCGAGCGAGTTGGCGCCCATGTTGCCACCGCCGGGCTTTCACTTCCCTTTACAACGGCGGAAGAGACGGTCGACGCGCTGTTCAACGCCGTCACACACAGTACGCGGCTCATTGTAGTCAGCCACATCACTTCACCGACGGCGGTTATTCTGCCCGTCGCCGAAATCTGCCGCCGAGCGCGCGAGCGGGGGATTGCTGTCTGCATTGACGGACCCCATGCTCCGGCGCAAATTCCACTCGACATCGTTGGCCTGGGCTGCGACTTCTACGCGGCCAGCTGCCACAAGTGGCTCTCGGCCCCGTTCGGCTCGGGTTTTCTGTATGTTGCCAAAAACCATCAGCCCCGCATCCGCCCGCCGGTTCTCTCCTGGGGCCGCCTTCCCCCTCAGCCGATTGAGTCGTGGAGTGACGAATTCTTTTGGAGCGGCACGCGCGATTCGTCGCCGTACCTGGCAATTCCAGATGCCATTGAGTTCCTGCAAGGCGCTGGCCTCGATTTCTTTCAGGCCGGCGCGCATGCCCTGGCACAATATGCCCGCCATCGGATCGTGGAATTGACACAACTCGAACCCATCATTCCCGATAGTCCCGCCTGGTATGGCAGCATGGCCCATGTCCCGCTGCCGCCGGGGGACCGAGCTAAACTCCAGGAAGCCCTGTGGCACCAACATCACATCGAAGTCCCCGTCGTCGATTGGAACGGGCGACGCTACATCCGCGTCTCCTGCCACTTCTATAACTCGCCGGAGCAGATCGATGGGCTCGTGGTTGCTTTGAGGGAACTTTTGCGGGACGGATTTTGAGGATGCAACAGAATGGTCAATGTCCTGTGACGGAGCTTTTGTAGCCACACTTGGGGGACAGGGCAGTTTTTGGCTACTATGAAACCATGTCAATTGATTCCTCTATTTCGAATAATGTCGCCGCGGAACGTGAGGAGCGTTTGGCATTGCTGTTGGCAGAACTGACGGACCGGGTGCAAAAAGGTTCGCATGTGGAATTGGAGGGAGAGTGCCAAAGGCACCCAGACTTCGCCAAAGATCTGCGGGACCTGTGGGGCGCGGTAATGATCGCCCAGGCGGCGGGAAGCGGCAGCATTGCCGGCACGATGCCCGCGCATACCGATTTTCCCAGCGGCACGCTGACATTGCCGGCTCGGTTTGGCGATTATGAATTGGTGCAGGAGCTTGGCCGCGGCGGGATGGGAGTCGTCTACCGCGCGAAGCAATGGAGCCTGGGGCGCGAAGTGGCGCTCAAAATGGTGTTGCGCGGGAATTTGGCATCGCAGGCGGATCTCGATCGCTTTCAGGCGGAGGCCCAAGCTGCGGCGAAACTCGATCACCCGGCCATTGTGCCGGTGTATGAGGTGGGACATGAAGGGGGGCGACCTTACTTCACCATGAAGTATATCGCCGGCACCACGCTGGCTCAGCGGCTGGCGCTGGGACCCCTGCCGGCCAAAGAGGCGGCGACGATTCTGGCGGCGGTCGCTCGCGGGATTCACTTCGCTCATACCCGCGGAGTGCTGCACCGGGACGTCAAGCCATCGAACATCCTGATTGATGAAAATGGCTGGCCCCACATTACCGATTTTGGTCTGGCGAAACAGATCTCGGACGCTCCCAGTCTGACCAAGACCGGGGCGGTCCTTGGCACGCCGGCCTATATGTCGCCGGAACAGGCCGTGGGGAATCGGGGACAAGTCGGACCAACCAGCGATGTATACAGCCTCGGCGTGGTCCTCTACCACATGCTCACCGGCCGACCGCCGTTTCAGGCAGCTTCGCCGGTTGATACGGTGCTGATGGTCTTGGAGCAGGACCCCGTGCCGCCACGGATGCTCAATCCCAAAGCGGACGTCGATCTGGAAATGATCGCCCTCCGCTGTCTGCAAAAGCCGATGGATTTGCGATACGCCTCCGCTGCCGCACTGGCCGACGATTTGGAGGCCTATCTCAATAACGAAAGCATCTCCGCCCGCAGCGGCCGGTTCACGCAGGTCATCGCCCTTTGGCTGCGAGAGACGCATCACGCCAGTGTGCTGGAAAACTGGGGCTTGCTTTGGATGTGGCACAGCCTGGTGCTGTTCGTCGCTTGCCTCGCCACGAACATTCTCTTTTGGGTCGGCGACAAAGATCGGCTGCATTATTTTCTGCTGTGGACTGCCGGACTGGGAACTTGGGCCATCGTCTTTTGGGCACTTCGTCGCCGGATGGGGCCCGTGACATTTGTCGAACGGCAAATCGCCCATGTTTGGGCCGGCAGCATGGCCTGCGTTGCCCTCTTGTTTCCTCTGGAGGCCTGGTTGGACCTTCCGGTGCTCAAACTCTCGCCGGTCCTCGGCCTCGTCAATGGAATGGCTTTCCTGGTGAAAGCAGGAATGCTCTCCGGTCAGTTCTATATCCAGGCCCTCGCGCTGTTCCTCACTGCCGGACTGATGGCGGTCTTTCCCGATTTCGCCCACCTGATCTTCGGCGTCGTCTCGGCTGCCTGCTTTTTCTTCCCGGGGCTCAAGTACTACCGCCAGCGGTTGCGGGCGATCTTGGAGCGACTGCGGGGACAGTAGTGGAAGGAACTGAGGCCGCGATGGGGAAATCCCGCCGCCTCACTTCTTGTCCGGCATCCCCACATTGGCTTTCAGCCATGCTTCCACTTCAGCCGGCTTAAAACCACCGGGCCCTGGTCCCCCTTGGTAGGCAATCCGGCCATCCCTGCCAACGACATACATCCGGTCCGGCCAACCGGCATAGGCCCGATTCGCGAGATTGTCATCCTGGTCGATCACGGTGGGAACGCTGAGCTTGAGCGTGGCCATGCAGACTTCGGCATGGGCGGCTCGCGCGAAAGGATCGTCGGTCTGCTCAATCTTCTCCAGCACTTCCTTGCCATCCCTGAGCGTTAGCAGCACCGAATCGGGATGGGCCTCGCGGATGTAGACGAGCACGAAGGCTGCACGATCCTTGTAGGTGCGGTACAAGGCTTCCAAGTCGCCAGACTGGCGACGAAACGGCGGTCACGTATAGCTGGCGAAGATCAGCACCACGGGCTGTTTGTCGCGAAAACTGGAGAGGGTGATTTTCGATTTGCCATCAAGCAGCGGAAGGGTGAAATCCGGTGCTTCGACACCAACCTTGAGTTTCTCTTCAATCCGCTCTCCCTTGGCGGCTGCGGTGATGACTTCACCCGGCTTGCCGCCACGGCTCGAGGGGGTCAGCGCCGCGAGTTCCTTGCGGTCGATGGTCCCATCCCCATCCTTGTCAAGTTTCTGCAGGCGCAGCGTTGCCGCCGCGATTTCATCGGCTGAAAGTTCTCCGTCGCCGCTGGTATCGAGATACGTCAATAGTGGATCACCCAACGGAGAAGTCGCATCTCCGCGACCAATTCCAGCTCCCCCGCCATTGAACGCCCGCATCTCCGCCGGAGAGAGTTTGCCGTCCTTGTTGGTGTCCAGCTGCTCGAAACGCCTGAGCATTTGCGGCGGTGCTTCGGACTTCTGCAAAAAACCGTCTTTGTTCGCGTCAGCTCGCTCCAGCATGCGAGCGATCATCGCCTCTCGCCCCGGTTGTTGCGCCACAGCACTCTCTGACTTGGCTAGCAGGAATGCTCCCCCCATGAACAGGCCCAGCCCAATTGCCATTGCCGGATTCCTTGCCACGGCGGTCTCCTTATTTCGGCTTTTCGGCAGCCAGGCATTCTTCGGGTGTAATGATGCCGTCGCCATTGAGGTCGAGCCGGGCAAATTCGGCGGCCGTTGATTCCGTCCAGCTGCTGGTATACTCAACCATCATGATCTGGCCATCACCGTCGGCATCGTTCTTGATAAACCAGTCCGGCATTCCCTTGGGCAGCCGTTCCGTAGGTGTCAGAAAACGATAGCTCTTCTTGGTGTCCGTTGCCGAGGCGGACTTGTCGCCACTCTTCCTAAACGATCTGCTGCCATAGCTGGACGAACTGCTCGAAGAGGGTGAGGTGCTTGCCCCGCCGCTGGAATAGGCAGAAACCCGGTTGGTCAATTCACCCAAGGTAATCACGCCGTCGCTGTTCGCGTCGGCTCCCTGGTGTTCCGTCTTCATCTCTTTCCATTCATCCCGCTGCAACATGCCGTCTTTGTTCTTGTCGTGCTCCCGCAAAAGTCCTTCGGCGTATTTCTTGAACTTATCACCCCCATCCGACGAGCCACCGCTGGAGTAACTGCCAGTCGAAGAACTCCCTCCGGAGGCCGCCGGCGCGGTTTCTCCCTTAACGGGAATGCCGCGACTCTTGGAAATGCGGTAGCAGAGTTCTTCGCGGCTGAGCTTGCCGTCCTTGTTGGTATCGGAGTTTTCCGGCGGGTTGGATTTGGACCAGTTGCCGTTGACCCATTCGGACTTGTCGATGTAGCCATCGCCGTTTTTGTCCTGCTCGCGCAGCAAGGTGCCGTTCACGTAATCGATCACGCTCTGGTCAAACTTGGTTTCCAAAGAAACGATGGATCCGGCCCGTGAAGAAGGCGCGCCGAAGCTGCTGGTCGCTGCCGGGGCGGGAGTGCTGCTCGCCGGTGGGGAGCCATAGCCGCCACCATAGGGTGACGGGCCGCCTCGCCCGCTCCCACCGCTTCCTCCACCCCGACGACCTCCCCCCCCTTGGCCATGAGCCAAGTTGACGGAAAGAGAGACCACAATCGCGGCTAGCATGATCCACTGAATTCGCACGTTCATTTGATCCTCCTCAGCCAATCGGGGGCGACCAACCCATTCTAACAGAGATTCAACCCCAGACGCCAGCAAAAGTTACGGCACGCCGCGGCTGGTGTAGCGTCAGTTGTCCCAACTCCGGCCCCCGCATTGGGGGTTTTGATTCGTGATTCACAACTCTTGTTCTCAAAGTACTTAGGGCGAAGCGATTCGCCCTAAACGACTTGTAATAAACAAGTTCCGTGAACTCGCTTCCATTGTCCAAGGTCATGGTCTGACGCAACTCGGGTGGGACTTGCTGCAGCCGTGCCGCACATGGCTTGGCGCACTTTCTTGGCGTGCTTGCTGGGAACGGGAAGCAGCGCCAGGTATCCGCTCCTGCGTTCGACCAGGCTGACCAGCGCGCCGCCGTGGCGTCCCGAGCCGATGATGGTGTCCCCTTCCCAGTCGCCAAAGCGGCCCCGCTCGTTGACGATCTGGGGACGCTTC
>CAYUJE010000091.1:0-21110 GCA_964444865.1 uncultured Pirellulaceae bacterium
TCAGGGAATCATGAACGGTAGATTAACAGTTTTTGGCACCGACTCTGAATTCCAATTCACCATCAAACAGCTCGGACGTATTCAGGATCAAACCAAACCGCACGGCAATTAATAAATAGGGAGTGGCACATGGCTGGAAAACTAGGATGCTTCCTGTTCCTGAGTGGAATCCTCTATCTCTGTGGGGTTTCGCGTGGCCATGGCCAGGAAAAACAACCTAGCACCGACATCCTGTCCGTTTCTTTTGTGCTGAGCGACACAGTGATCCTGGCCCATGATCCTGTGATGTATAAATTACTTCTGCACAATCAAAGCAAATCTCTGATTTATATCGCTAAGTTCCCCGGGGGTGGGTTCTCCCACGCTCTCGACTGTCGTCTCCGACCGAGCGAGCGGTGGGTGCAAGCCGCGGAACTATCCGCGGTAACGATGGGTGCTGTCGAAGGGGAACGGACTATTTCGGGCGAAAAATCTTTCGCGACCTATGGCCAGTTTTTTTTGAATTCCAAGGACCAGCCGATCTTTTCGTCGCCCGGTGATTATGAGGTGCGAATCCGCGTGAAGTGCGTGCTGGGGGAGTTTACGACCGAAAAACAACTCGTTCGCGTCGGCCAGAGACCGCGAGCGGAGGTGGAGGCGATCATGAAGCACGCGAACGTGATTCGATCTTGGTTTAATTATTGCAGTTTTTCCGATCCGCCAGAGATCTATTTTGCGGACCTCCGTCCCAAGGTTCATTCCGGCAGCGTCGAACGGACCTTGAAATTGTTCGATGGGCTGAGCGAGTTCATGAAAACGCGAAACGTGGCGGGAGAGAAATGCACCGCGCGGGAAGCCTTTTCCAAATTAAGCAAGGGCCTGGATGAGGTGCGACGAGATCAGTTGGCAACAAGTCTCCTTTCGCATGCGAAGGAAGCGAAGCAATGGCAAGATGTCGCAGACCTCCTTCCAGCACTCGCCGAGGAGACAGATTCGCGAGGCACGTTTGAGCGCGCTCTCCAAGCGGCCATTCGACGCGAACTTAAGAAGGGGCGCGGCCCGTAATTCGCTTTCACTTGTATCGCTCGTTGCATGGGCACCAGCGAGGTTCCGTCACCCCAATTCAGGAGAAAACAGAGGTATCAGGCGTGGGCGGCCAGGCGGGTTTTGGCAAGCGTGCCGTGGATGTCTTGGGCGTAGATGCAGCCGCGGCCGCGGTCGATGGCGACTTGCAGGGCGTTTCGACCGCGCTGCAGCAGTCGCCGCATGTCATCCCCCGCGATGGTCTCCACGACCCCAATCGTCAGGCTGAGGGAAAAGCCTTTGGCCCGGCTGGGAAGGCGGCACTGCTGGGCGGCGCGGTGCACGCGCTCGGCGCAGCGGGCTCCGTCTTCCAACTGGGCGGCGGGGAGCAGGAGCGCGAAAGTATCGCTCCCCAGGCGCGAGACGTGGTCCATATCCCGCATGTTCGCCTTCAGCAGTTGGGCGGTCACGCGGAGTGCCAGGCTGGCCGCTTCCTCCCCGCGCTTGCGGACACCGTCGGCAAAATCGTCGATTTGCACTAACATCAGGCAAAGCGGCGTCTGGTCCCGCTTCCATTGGGCCAGTCGGCGGATCAGGTCGTCGATGAAGGCCGGCTTGCTGGAGACATAGACGGCCGTGGCGCTGCAGACCTTTTCGGGAACCTCCCCCGTGTTGTCCGTCCACTCACCGCCGAGCAATTCGGAGAGGTCATCCCGGGCGGCTGAATGGGGGACCGTCTTCGGGTTCGACCGGAAAAGATGATTCTGATAGCCGTCGTTCCAGTACAGGCAATTGCGGCCCCCTTTTTTGGCGGCATACAGGGCGGCATCGGCCCGCTTGATGAGAGCCGCCTGATCTTCGCCCGGCTGGAGTTCGGCGATACCGGCGCTGGCGGTGACGCGAAGTTCCCGTCCTTCATAGCGAAGCGTGGCGGCGCTGATCGCAGCGCGGGCCCGGTCAGCCGCTGTGCGCGCGGTGGCCATCACGGTGGGACAAACGATGGCGAATTCCTCGCCTCCGTAGCGGGCCACCAGGTCTTCTTCCGTCACATTTTGCCGCAGCACTTGGGCAACGTGCCGCAGCACCTCGTCCCCGGCTTGATGTCCGTGGCTGTCGTTGAATTTCTTGAAGTGGTCCACGTCGAGGAGCACGATGCAGCTATCCAGTCCCCGCCGTTGTTGTTCCTCGATCCGCCGCGCGAGTGCATCGTCAAACGACCGGCGATTGGCGATTTGGGTCAGGGCATCGGTGCGGGCTTCGAACGCCTGGGCCTCCATCTGCCGAGCCTGCGTTTGCAGCTTTTCTTCGGTCGAGGACAACTGCTGCTGAATCTGCTGATTGATTTGCACCAGCCGGGAGACGGCGGCGAGCGCGGCCTCGTCGTCGGCGGGGATGGCCTTGAGCACGCTGGTGATCTGCTCCACCTCCTGGGCATGATCAACCATATCGACCGCCAGGTTGCCGGCGAGATTCTGGATCTTATCGAGCGCCTGCCGGGCGGCTGGGCTCATGGGCTCGGCTGGCGGTTTGCCGCCGCGCGCGAAGGCCATCATCGCTGCCGCGACAAGCGCGAAAGCGATGAGCATTAGCACGAGGAGCGCGAACACCATCAGCATGGGATGCTGGCATCCAGTGGGGAGTCGAAACGGGCGGGCGAAGTTCCCCCCTTATGGGAGATACGTTACTGACCAACGAAGGTCAAACGTTCCGGCGTGTCCCGTGGCAACATTCGGGTGAAATGCATCGGTCACGCCGGTCGTAACGCTCGTTGCGGTCGTTCGACCGCCATCAAGCGGCCGTCGAACGGGCCGTCAAACGGGCCGGCGAGGTATCTCGCTCCGCCGGTTCCTCGGCAATCACCGCCCGCAATCGCGGCTCGGCGAGGGCCTCGTTATAGGTTCGCACCCAAGCCGAGGCCTCGGCCAGAGTCTGATGCCGGGCCGCCACTTCCCGCGCGGGGAGCAGCAGCACTTGATAAAGGGGCTTCGCATGCATGGTCAATCTCCTGATAAAAAAGGGACCGAAACGGAAAGTTGTAAACAAGTGAAGGAGCGCATCTCGTGACAAACTCGTTAGCACGTAACGACCACGATGGGCAGAGCGCAAGGGAAAGCGAGCGCACGCCACCGCCAGTGAGGCACGAAAACATTCCCGGAGAGTCCTCGGGAATCGCTTTTCAAGAAGGCGGATCAGCGGGACCCGCGGCCGGCAGCACCCAGGCTGACCAGGAACGTCTGCGGACCGTTCCGCAGCGAAAGATACTATAGGTGTCTATTGTACAGTAGTCAAGCTAAGTGCAGGCACAAGATATGGGGGGTGCTGGAAGCGACTGTCCCTAGTAATAGAAAAATAAATCAGTGACGCGGGACCTAAATTTCAGGACAAAGGAGTCCACAGATTTCACCGATTTACGCAGTGGAGTAGGTCTTCCTCCGAAATTCAATCTGCGGAAATCTGCATCGTCTGTGGACTCTTCCCCGCCCGCACGCTTATTTCCGCGGCCCCTGCGCGCTACAATGAGGGGCACGCTTTCGACTTCCGGAATGGAGCGAAAGTGCCATGCGCTTGCTACAAGGATCCAAAACATGTCTATCCGCATTTCAACCGGCCTGGTGACCATCAGCCTGGTGCTGATCCTCAGTTTCTCCGCATTGGCGGTCGGGCCGGAAGAGCGGCTTCCCGCCACGGCCAGTTTGGTGCTGCTGCTGGATCAGCCGAGCGAAGCGGCTGCGAAGTGGCCGAAGACGGCGCTGGGAGAGATGGTGGCCGGCAAGGACTTCGCCCCGTTTTATGCCGCGCTGGAACAGGGGCACTTCGCCGCGCCGCTCAACCCCAAGCCGGCGCTGGGGCTCGACTGGGCTGATGTCGGCAAGTTGAAAAACCCCGCGGCGGTTGCCCTGCTGGAAGCGGAAGTCAAAACGCCGGCCATCGTGATTCTGGCGGGAGGGAAAGAAGATGCCGCCGAAGTGAAACGGATTCTGGCCGATGCTCAGAAGTATTTTGAAGGGCGCAAAGCCAAACGGGGTGTCACAAAAGTTGCGGGCGGGGAAGTCATCACCTACGAACTCCCCTCCGCTGCCGGGCAAACAGCCGACGTCTGTATCCACCTCACGCACGGCGACCATTTCGCGGCTACCAATTCCGTCGTCGCGGCCGACAAACTGCAAAAGCAATGGGCCGCCGGGGTGAAGGGGAGTCTGGCCGAAGATGTTGAATTCCAAAAGATCGACACGCAGTCCCGCAAAATGGCAGGTGAAAAAGCGGCCGACCTCCGCTGGTTCGTTCGCCCGATTCCCCTGGCGGAACTGCTGCAGAAAAAGCGGGACCCCAAAATGCGCGGCGGCAAGGATCTGGTCGCGCTGGCCAAGAAACTCGGGGTCGGGGCAATCTCCAGCATTGGCGGCACTTGCACGCTAACGCCCGATCCGGCTCACGACTATGAACTCGCCGGCCTGGTCCTGGCCAAGCGGCCGTTCAAAAGCGGTATGCGGATTCTGGACCTGAAACCCGGCAAGCCCATTCCCCCGCCTGCCTGGGTCGAAGCCGATGTCGGCAGCTACATTTCCTGGAACATGGATTTTTCCACCGCCCTGGACGGAGCCGGCGACTGGTTGGATGAGAAACTGGAATACCCCGGATTCCTCAATGATTATTTGGGCGATCTGCGGATCAGCAAGCAGGTCGACGTCCGCAAAGACATCATCGACCGGTTGGGCCCGGGAATTTTTGAAGTCACCGATTCGCATCGCGCCAAGGATCCTTCCAATCCCAAAGGCCAGCGACGGCTGATTGGCATCCACAGCAAGGAACAACTCAAGCTCGCCAAGGCTTTGGCGCTGGTGACTCGCGAAGATGGTAAGGCCAAGGACGATACCATCGGCGGCAATCCGGTCCGCTCCGCCCCCGATGGCGAGCCGCTCTTCGCCGAGCCCGATGAGGATGCGCCGAAAAACACCAAGGCCATCCAAGCCTACGCAGTCACGCCGGCCCTCGCCCTGCTCTGCACTGACGATGCCTGGCTCCGCAGCAAGCTTGCCCCCAAAGGCAAGGTCACGTCTCTCTCGGACGATGCCGCTTACAAACAACTCACGCAGTGGACCGGCAAACAGGAGAGCGACAAAACGTGCCTCCGCGGCTTTTTGCGGAGCGATCCGTCGATGAGCATCG
This sequence comes from uncultured Pirellulaceae bacterium, assembly GCA_964444865.1. Classification (GTDB taxonomy): domain Bacteria; phylum Planctomycetota; class Planctomycetia; order Pirellulales; family Pirellulaceae; genus SXOA01. The sequence continues at coordinate 5,170 of CAYUJE010000091.1, forward strand.
ATTATGACGTGGTGCGGGTTGCAGGGGTGGGAAGCAAAAGTTCCCTGCAGGCCCAAGTGCTGCAGCTCGTGTTCCTGGGCAAATCCCCCGCCAAAGAACCCGCTGCCGCTCTGCCGAAGTTCGAGGCCCTCGCCCCCCACCTGCTGCCGGCTGGCGTTTCCATGGCCGTTAGCCCGGACGGCTTTGAGGTGCGAGCGGCCGTGATGGGGAAGTAGGCAGGGGGCGGTAGGCGGTAGGCAGTAGGCAGTAGGCAGGAGGCAGGAGGCAGGAGGCGGAAAAACTGAGTGGTGGGGCAATAGTTTCCCTGAGCCGACGAATTACTTCTGCTGGATAATTGCGACGATTTCCCGTACAACTTCCATTGTCAGGATTTAGCGATTTAGTTCCTGACTCCTGACTCCCGACCCCTGACCCCTTCCTACCATGGGCCTCCGCTTAGAAGTCCTCGATTTCTTCGACTCCACCAACCGCGAGATCGTTCATCGCATTCCGCCGGAAGGGTCGGCCGACATCAAGCTCGGGGCCCAGCTCATCGTGCAGCCCAACCAGGAGGCGGTCTTTGTCTATGGCGGCAAGGCCCAGGATAAATTCGGTCCCGGCCGCTATACGCTGACCACGCTCAACGTGCCGATCATCACGCGGCTGCTTACGTTCCCGTGGGAAAAGTCGCCGTTTCAGGCCCAGGTTTATTTCATCGGCAAGCAATTGTTTGTCGACCAAAAATGGGGAACCCGCCAGCCGATCACGGTGCGGGACAAGGATTTTGGGATCATCCGCCTGCGGGCCAACGGCAAATTCGCCTTTCGCGTGGCGGACAGCAACACGTTTCTCGATACGCTTGTCGGCACGGTCGGCAAATATACGACCGAGGACATCTCAAATTATCTCAAGGATCTCATCGTCAGCCGCCTGACCGATATCCTCGGCACGCAGCAGACGAGCATGCTCGACCTGCCGGCTCAGTTCGACGAAATCGCCGGCACCGCCACCAGCGGCATCGGCGGGGAGTTCACCAAGTACGGCTTGGAACTCAAAGAGTTTTTCATCAACGCCATCACGCCGCCGGAGGAAGTGCAAAAAGCGATCGACACCCGCAGCAGCATGGGGGTTATCGGCGACTTGCAGGCTTACACCGTGTTCCAAGCCGCCAACAGCCTCGGCAAAATGGCCGAAAATCAGGGGACCGGCGGCAGCGCCATGGGAATGGGCATGGGTGCCGGCTACGGCATGATGATGCCCGGCCTGATCCAAAACGCCATGAACAGCGGCGCGCGCGTGAACCCCAACCAATTCGCCCCGGCTGCCTCTTCCCCAGCCCCCAGCCCCCAACCCCCAGCCCCCAACCCCGCAGGCATGGACTTCGGTTCCCTGAAATCGGCTCCCCCGCCGGTCACCGATCCCAAGCAGCTCATTCGCACCGTCGCCCAAAGCTCCGGCTGGAAACTGACCGAAGGGAGCGACTCCTGGCAGCTTGTTTTGCCGGTCGGCGCGCTCCGCAAGCAAACGGTCCTGGTCCGTTTCGACCAGAAGGACGAAGCGGGGCACCCCGTGATTTCCTACGCCTCCGTCTGCGGCCCCAGCACGCCGGAAAACGCGATGCAGCTCCTCAAGTTCAACACGCAGATGGTCGCCGGAGCGTTCGCCATCCAAGAGACCCCCGCCGGCGAAATGGTCGTCGTCTGCGCCAGCCAACTCGCCGCCACCACCACCCCCCTCGACGTCACCCGCACCATCACCGCCATCGCCTGGCAGGCGGACAAGGTGGAAGAGAAGATCAGCGGGGGGGATGAGAATTAGCCCTCCCATCGCATAAGTAGCTTAGCCCCCGCGTCCACGCGGGGATTGCGGGCGAGAATCAAGTAAAACAGCCCTTTCCTGAGTGTGGATCTCTGCCGCCACACCTGTTGTCTCGCGCAAGTACAAGCTCCTCTTGGCTGGCCACGCTAATTCCCCGCGTGGGCGCGGGGGCTAAGCTTCTACGTTTCCGCGGTCCTCCCTGAGAACGCACGATGGGTGTCATCATTGCTTTATCCGGACATTCGGCAAAGCCTTGTTCAATTCATTGATTCCCTCATCAGTGACCTGAGTGCCGTAGAGGTAGAGCAGATCGAGTTTCTTATTTCCAGCCAGCCGGGAAATTCCCGCGTCGGTAACCCGATTGTTGTAGAGGTAGAGACTGCGAAGTTCCGCCAGATTCGCGAGATGAGCTAATCCATAATCGGTGGTCTGCGTACGGCTGAGGTCCAGGTGTTCGAGATTCGAAAGACCGGCCAAATGAGTCAGGCCGTCATCGGTCATCGGCGTATCGTAAAGATAGAGCCTCTTGAGTTTCCTGAGTCCGGTGAGTTCAGCCAGTCCGGAATTGGTAACCTGAGAGCCGTGCAGGTCCAGCGTTTCCAGATTTCGCAGTGCGGCAAGATGGCCCATCCCGGCATCGGTCACCTTGGGACCATGTATGTCCAGCCGTTTGATCTTCGTCATTCCAGCAACGTGCGCCAGATCAGCGTCCGTGACATTGCCTCGATAGAACAGCACCTCGACGACTTCGCCCGTCGATTGATCGTTTAGTATTGCCCGCAGCCAATTGGGACGCTGCGGTTGGGTACTGTCAATTTCTAATCTGGCACCCAGCTTCCGAATCGCCGCAATTGCCGCCGCGCGCTTCCCCACTTCATATCGTTCATACGCCAACCACGACAAAGGAACGCATGCCAATGTCATCACCACCAGCAGCGCCATCAGGCTGAACTGAAACCAGCGGCGTTTGGGGGTGGCGGTCATCGCAAAGGGGTCGCAAATGTACTTCTTGGGCCATTGTAACCCGCGTCGCTGCTTCTTGGGGATTTTTCCTGTTACGAGCGTAAATTCGGATCGTTATCGGCCTGAACCCTCTGTTTGGTTTCGATGTCCTCCATCGTATAATGATGCATAGTGAGGAAACCATGTCTACAATCTACGATGCCATTTTGCGTGACAATCAATTGGAGTGGAACGCCACTCCCCCCGCCATTGCTCCGGGCACAGCGGTACATGTTCAGGTGATTGTCGGCCTGGACGCCACGGCGATTTCGGAAGACAAGCGTCAAGCCCAGGTGCTCGCAGCGCTCGACCGAATTGCTGCTCGCGGCGGGATTGAGAGCATCCCTGACCCGCTGGCCTGGGAGCGTGAAATTCGCACCGACCGGGATCTGCCAGGGCGGTAAGATACATGTTGCTCGACAGTAATATTCTCATCTATTCGGTCAATCCCGCGTATCCTCAACTGCGAGGCGTGGTAGCCGACAGCGAGTCGTTAGTTTCCGCAATCACCTATGTGGAAGTGCTCGGGTTTCACAAGCTGCTTCCCGCAGAAAAACTCGACCTCGAGCAGATTTTCGCCGCGATCGCCATACTGCCAATATCGCGCGCCATTTTGGACAGCGCAGTACATCTTCGCCAGCAGCGGAAGATGACGCTCGGCGATGCACTCATTGCCGCCACAGCCTTGACGCACAATTTGACTCTCGCCACTCGAAACACCCGCGACTTTGCTTGGATTGCCGGATTGACAGTGCATGACCCGTTTCAGCCTTGACTCCACCAGACGGTGAGGCAACGTTGGATATTATGAACCGGAGTTAGTAAGAGCCAAACGATGTCCACCGTCCCCAATTCCCAATACTACTCCCTCGAAGAGTACCTCGCCCGCGAAGAAGTCGCGGAGGAGAAGCACGAGTTCTATCGAGGCGAGATTTTTCTCATGTCGGGAGGGTCGCCGCGGCATAACCGGATCGCTGTAAATGTTCTGGGGCAGCTCTATGTGCAGTTGCGTGGCAAACCCTGCCAGCCCTATAACAGCGACCAACGGATCGCCGTCAAAAAATACCCGCTGCATACTTATCCGGACATTTCCATCATCTGCGGAAAACTGGTGCTCGACACAGCCGACAAGCAGGCCGCGACCAATCCCCACACCCTCTTCGAAGTCCTCTCCCCCACCACGGAAAGCTACAACCGGGGCCGGAAGTTCGAATTCTACCGCTCGCTCCCTTCGCTGCAGGAATACATTCTGGTCGCTCAGGACCGCCCGGCTGTGGACCGTTTCGTACGTCAAGAGAGCGGCCAGTGGCTCCTCTTCGATTACCACGGCTTAGACGCGACCATTCCTCTTCCCGACCTCGGCTGCGAACTGCGGCTGGCGGATATCTATGAAGGGGTAGTGTTTGAAGAACCGCAGGAGGATGCAGCGGCTGGTGACTAAACCTTCTCGCTCATCGCCGCGAAGAAAATCTCACACGGAGGCACCAAGGCACAGAGGGTCGAGAAAACGTAGGCTTCTCCGCTGTGCCTCCGTGCGATTTTTCTTCCCCACTGAGCTAACTTCTGCCCTCCGCAGCGCGGCGGCCGGAGAATTTTCGGCAGAGCAGGAAACTGCCGACTCCCCCCGCAATCGCTACGAACGCGACGATTGCCAACAGCAACGCCGTTTCGATGGCGGGACGTTGTTCCGGCGCGAACCAGCCGGCGTCGATCAGCAAACTCCCCAGGGCAAACTGCCCGAGGATGCCCGCCCAAAGTCCCAGGAGCGCAGCGACGACGCTGACAACCAGGACGATCTGGGGGGTCAAGCGACGGTGCGTAAACCACAGAGCGGCGATGACTCCCGCGATTCCCGCGGTGGCGCAAGCGAAGTAAGTCGCGGCCTGGCCGGCAGCTCCAGGAATCGGAATGATCGTCCAGGCATGCGGTGCCATCGGATCCCTTAACGAACGCCATACCAGGCCCACCGCTGCGACAATTCCCAGGCCGACCAGCGCGCCGGCAATCGCGGTGAGAGCTTGCGTCACGCCGGCGGCATATTGCCCCAGACGGATTTTCATCGTCGGTGGTGATTCAACTCCTCTCAGCGGGGCAATCCACAAGCGATACAGCAAAATGCTCCCCAGCAGGACGGCCCCGGCAATTCCCAATCCCCAGGCACCCACAAACAGCGGCAAGGCCTGCGCCGGCTGGAGCCCTTCGAACGCCAAGGCTCCCAAAGGAAAACAGATGGAGAAAAACGCCACGATCACCGCCAGCGCTATTGTGGCGACAACCGCGAGCGAACCCATGAAGGAGACGAACTGCTCTCCCGGTGTTAACGGACGCCCCGCTTGCCGCCACCGCCGCGAATAGGTGTAGGCGCGAACCCAGGCCGGAATGCTGAGCGCCGTCAACACGACTGCCAGCCCCGGCGCGAAAGCGGCCAGCCCCAGCAGCACCGCGGTGGCAGTCATCACCGCAAACAGCGACATCAGCGAAAACGTCCAAGGTCCGCGCCCCGGCATCGCTGCCGCCGGCTGTGGCGGTCCGTCCGACGCGGAGGAGATTTCCTCCCGCGCGCCGCACAGCCAGCAGTTGGTCTGGCCCGGCGGAATTTCCGCGGAACACTGCGGACAACATCGCGAGTTCGGTTCGGCCATGAGCATCACTTCCAGGCTGAACGGTTACCATCCCCGACGAAGGCTGGGGCGAAAGACTTTGCAGATTGCAACTCCTTGAAGTCATTCTAATCCACGTCCATGTCGCGATGGGGTTACGCGGAGTCGAACACATTGTCCCCACAGCGAAACGCCCGCTGCCGGCCGAACTTCTCGCTCCTCCGTGAAAGACCTCGCTCGGGAGCGCGGAAATGGGCAGTTCTGGCGAGCCGGAGAAGCCAGGCTTTGGCCGGCAACGCTCGCTAGCAACGGGATTCACGGGACCAATACTGCCGATACAACTTGTTGCGGTGCTCTCACGACTCACCTTCAGCCACTCCCCACCCATGTCCCTCGACCCTGCCAACAACGACCTGCTTGCTTCCGCTTCCGGAGTGCCGACGGAGTTGCCGCCGGATGAGTCCGCGCAGCCGTGGGGGCATTTCATTCCGCTCCGCCGGGCCGAACTGGTGAAGCTGCTGGCGGAGGATAAGAGCCTGGCGGCGGAGGAGCGGCAGCAGTTTTTGGAACTCTGCACGCTGGTCGGCTCAACGATTCATTTTCAATACCACCAGAAGCTGGAGGAACTGAAGGAATCCTACTTCACCCTCGACCCCGACACGGACGAACGGACCCGCCAGCCGCGTGATCCTGCCCAGGAAGAGGCACAAGCAGCCGTGGTGTTTGACAAGTTCGGCGAATTGATGGAGCGGGCCAACTTCCGCAAGCTGAGCCGCGAGGAGGTTTATTCCTCGCTCGATTCGGCCAGCCACTGGGGGCTCCACATGAAGCTCGACTTCCAGATCTTCGAGCGGCTGGACGTGTATGCCCGCGGCGACGTGCTGGGGCAGCGGCAGGCGCGGAACTGGCGGAAGTGGTACCGCGAAGAGATGGTGGACGTGCCAACCTATCAGCGGCTGGCCATCGTGTTTCGACTGGCAGAGGCGAGCGGTGGGCGTCAGCCCCCTGATACTAAACCTCGCAAGCCCAACGAGAATCATCAGGGGGCTGACGTCCCCCGCTCGCCAGGAGAGCACCGTCCCATCGCGATGAAGCTCTTCAAAAACATTCCCAAGGCGGACCTGGAAATGCTGCTGCCGGGGACGAAGGTGAAGATGAGCCTGCTGGACCAGGGAAAGATCCTGATCCCCACCATTTCCGGCGTTGGCTTGGCCCTGTTCAAGCTCTTCACCAAGGCAGCCGCCACGGCGCTCGCCGGTTTTTCGGGAATGCTCGGCTTCCTGTTCCTGCTGGGGGGAACGATCGGCTATGGCGTGAAGGCGTTCCTGGGCTATCTCAACACCAAGGACAAATACCAACTCAGTCTGACGCGGAGTTTGTATTTTCAAAATCTCGACAACAATTCGGGGGTCTTCTTCCGCCTGCTCGACGAAGCGGAGGAACAGGAATTCCGCGAAGCGGTGCTGGCCTGGTGGCTCCTCTGGCGGCAAACAGCGAGCGGCGATGACGGCGGCTGGACCGCCCGGCAGATCGACCGAGCCGCGGAGAAACTGCTGCGGGAGCGGTGTGACTTGAAGGTTGATTTTGAAATCGACGACGCCCTGGACAAGCTCCGCCGGCTGAATCTCATTGAAGCCCTGCCGGGAGAAAAGTGGCGGGCCGTTTCCGCCACCAGCGCGCTCTATGAATTAGACCGGGCATGGGACAACTTTTTCACGTATCATCAAGTGAACGAAACAGCGAATAAGAAAAATCTGCTCCGTGTCCTGCAAGCGGCTTAACTGAAGAAACAGGGATGGCCACGAAAAACGCCAACCGGCGAGCGGCCAGTGTAAGCTGGCCGGTAACGTGGAGTCGTTCATGTCGCCTGCCATGCGGAATGGAGTCTCACCGGCCAGTTTACGCAGGCCGCTCGCTGATAAGAAAAAAACTGCCTCGACTTTTTGTGACTTTTCGTGTTTTTCGCGGCCACTCTTCTCATTGACTTATGCTCCCACTGCTTCACATCCTGCTCCTCTCCTGCCACTTGATCTGCATGAACGTGGCTTCGGGAGGGCCGCTGGTCTGCATCTGGCTGGAGTGGAAGTTGCGGGGCAAGGAGAACACGTCTGCCAAAGCAGCCGCGGATTACCTGGCGAAGATGGTGGTGCTGACGCTGGTTGCCGGTTCGCTGCTGGGACTGGTGATGGGTCTGCTGCTTTGGACGCCCGAGTATGCCACGGTCTGGACGAAGCGGCTGGGACACAAGATGCACTGGGGGGGCCTGGAGCTAATCTTCTCGCTGGTCATCCTGGCTGGTTACTGGCTATGGCGGAACAGGGCAGCCGCCAGCGGAACTTGGGGAGTCATCGGCAAGACGGCTCTGTTGCTCTTTGCCAGCACGAATTTGCTGTACCACTTTCCGCCGCTGTTTTTGATTGCGGGGAACTTGCGGGATGCCGGCGAAGCGGGCACGGAAGCAATCCGCGGCAAACTGTTTGTGCAAGCGATGCTGGCGGGAGAGATTCCCGCGCTGTGGGTTCACTTCACCTTCGCCTCGCTGGCGATGGGGGGAATCATGCTGCTGGGGTTGGCGCTGCGGATGGGCCGCCGGGGAGCACCGGCGGAAGAGGTTTCTCGCGTGGCGATTTGGGGCGGTTACTGGGGGCTGATTCCATCGCTGTTGCAGTTGCCGGTCGGCCTGTGGGTGATGAGCGCTCTTCCCCCCGGCTCGCAGTCCCGAATCATGGGGAGCAGCGGCGTAGCCACGGTTTTCTTCCTGGCCGGCATTGTCACCGCCTTGTGGCTATTGCGGGAACTGGTTTCGATTGCGATGGGGGAAACTGCCAGGAGCAATTTGATTCGGGCGATGAGCGCGATGGTGCTGGTGGTGGTGTTGATGACCGGGACGCATCAGTTTTCCAAGGAGCGGCCCGCGGACCTGCATAAGCCGGTCATTTCCCTGCACCCTGATTTCGGAATCAGCCGCGACCGGGAAGTCGCCCGCGCAACAAAAGACCCGCGAGACGAATCTCGCGGGTCGGAATAGCGTTGGACAGCGGATGGGCGACGCGCAAGTCGGCTAGAAATTCATGTCGATGACTTGCGAATCCGTCCGGTGGCCCATGCGTTGGAAGGTGTAGCGATTCATGGTGTAGGGAATAAACTTGACGGATCCATCGGCGAAACTTGTGTTCATCCCTGAGGCATGAGCCGAGCCGAAGTGGTATCCAATGTCTCCCACGGTGCCCGAGTCTTGATCTTTCTGAGCGCGGAAATCCGAGCCGAAAGGGGCAGAAGTGAGCCGGATGATGTCCGGATCCCAGCCGTCGGTCCAGCCGCGGTCGTCGTGCCAGGAGCCCGACACGTACTGCGCGGGTATCAAGCGTTTTTCGCCGATCAAAATGGTGCTGCTGGTGCCATCCTTGATATTGCTGAGCGTGATGGGACTGGTGCTGCCGACCGAACTCCCTGTGGCGACATTCCAATTGGTGCGGACAATCACGCCGTTATAGGTTTGGTTCGTAGCCTGTCCAATGTCAAAGGCATACCCGCGAAACATGGTGTTGTATTGGGAATTGCTGTCGTCGGTATCGGCGAGATTGTTGGAGGGGGAGGCTGCGGCGTAATCCATCAGCACGCGTGCTCCCTGTCTGGCGATTCGACGGCGAGACGGGCAGAAGTAACCGGGCAGGGGCGAACCCATGATTTTGGCTTGGGTATCGGCGTCATCGACCCCGCGCTGCATCAGGATATTGCTGTTTTCAAAGAACGGGAGAATTTGAAACGCCCAACCGACTCCTTGCATATCCGGGCCAAAAAAGTGCCCGTTCGCGTCCCGATAACTGGCAAAGTTGGGCCAGGGCATGTCGCCCCCCGTGGGGAGAACTCGGATGGAATTCTCGTGCAAGTGAATGGCCTTGGCGATTTGGGACAAATTGTTGGCGCATTCGGTGCGGCGAGCCGACTCGCGGGCGTATTGGACCGCCGGGAGAAGCAAGGCGACCAGAATTCCAATAATGGCGATGACCACCAGCAACTCGACGAGCGTAAAGGCACGTCGTCGCCGCAAAACTAAAGCAATTGGAAACATACGAACCTCCGGACAAAACGAACGAATGATAAAAAGGGTGCGCCGCAGCGCTTGTGTACTTTTATTTTAATTCAGCGGTCTTTCCGAACTTCTACCTGCGATCAACGAGGGTCTTTAACCATACTGCTGAATGCCGAATCATCGAGTTGAACGACCCCCCCCAAAACACTGGCCACAAATCGTTTTCCATTCACGCCTGTCTTTTCGTACGCCACCACCGGTGCTCCCCCCGGACCCTGGCTTTGGGAGATGGTTTTGTAATAGATGACATAAGGCTGGTTGTCCCGAGGCGAAATGAACAGCTTGTCGATATCAGTGATTTGAAACTCCGCCTTGAGGAGGTTCGTGTTGCTCGCTTCCTTGAGGAAGGTCTTGAACTCGTCCTCGTCCGCGGGAGGTTTTCCGCGATGTTGATTGACAAAATCTCCGTAGAACTTTGCCAGCGGTTTGAGTGAAGATTCTTCTTCCTGCTTATTGGTACGCCCGGGGTTGCCGCAACCGGCAATCGCACAAAGCAACGCCAGGGCCATCATCAGTCTGGGGCCAAAAGATACGTTCACAGTTTTTGCGAGTTCTCAAGGATGAATAAAGTCCGCACTATAACCTATTCAGAATAACCGATTGCTCAGCGTCTGGCGAGAGTAATGGCGGGAAGAATTCTCCCCTAAAAAGCCCCAAAAATCCACCTCGAACAACAGACGCTACAATGGGTAGCCTCGCACTGGGACTGCCGACCGGTACCACGCACGCCAATGAACCGCCTATACCCCAATCGCTGGAAGTTTCTCACGATGTCTGTTCTTCTTCGAGCTCTTGCCGCGGCAGGAATCGGTCTGTTGACCCCCTGGTTCGTGTTCTCCGCCAGCGCCCAACAAAGTCAACCCAAACCTCCCGAGGGTGTGGTCTTTCTTCCTGACCTCGAATATGGCAAGGGAGCCGACCAGGCGCTGACTCTGCATCTGGCGATGCCCGAGAAACTGGATAAGCCCGCACCCTGCATTGTTGTTATTCATGGCGGTGCGTGGCGGGCGGGGAATAAATCGCAGCATATTGCCCAAATCTTCGACTTCGCCAAACAGGGTTACATTTCCGTCAGCGTGGGCTATCGGTTTTGCCCAAAATACCGGTTCCCTGCGCAAGTGGAAGATGTGAAATGCGCGGTCCGCTTTCTGCGGGCCAATGCCGAGAAGTATCATATTGATCCCGAGCGCTTCGGCGCGATTGGTTTTTCTGCCGGAGCGCATCTTTCGATGATGCTCGGCACGATGGGAAAAGAAGATGGCCTGGAAGGAGACGGCGGTAATCCCGATCAGTCCAGCAAGGTGCAGGCGGTCGTCGCTTTCTTCGGTCCGACCGATTTTAATGCGGACGACCTCTCCGCTGTCAGCGTGGGATTGCTGAGCGATTTTGTGGGCTCGACGAAGGAGGAGGACAAAGGAGAGCGCAAGCGAGCTTCCCCCATTACGTATGTCACCAAGGACGATGCCCCGCTTCTTATCTTTCAAGGAACGAAGGATCCGCTCGTGCCCCACACCCAGGCCTATAAGATGACCGATGTCATGACCGCTGCCGGTGTTCCTGGCCGCGTGGAATTGCTGCTGGGTGCTGGCCACGGCTGGGGCGGGAAAGAGATTCAGCGGAGCTTTGCTCAAACGCTGGAGTTTTTTGGCGAGAAGCTCAAGCACAACTAAAATGCGGCGTCCGCCGGAGCCATTCTGTGAAGCCCGAAGTATCATCCTCCGATCAGCAGCAGCCCAATCCGGCGGCAATCGTTCGCGGCGTTGGCGGTGCCCTGGCAGGCGGCGTCCTCGGTGTGGTCATCTTCACGCTCTTGGTAAGGTACGTGGGAATCTATGCCATGGCGATTCCAGGCGCACTCGTTGGCCTGGGAGGCGGCTACGCGGCGCGAACGCGTTCCTTGGTTCTGGGAATCATCTGCGTGGCTTTCGCGGCAGTCGCGATGATTTTTGCGGAATGGTGGAATTTCCCTTGGCAGAAAGACGAGAGCCTGGGATTTTTTCTCCAAAATCTCCACCACCTCAGTACCCTGTTCTGGCTCAGTCTGCTGCTCGGCGGCGGGCTAGCATTTTGGTTTGGTCAGGGAAACGAGCGAACCTCCTCCCGGGATCATTCGTAACGAGGTGACGACGCGATTTTCCGATGTGAACAGCGACTATCCATTCGCCGCAATGAGCCTTTCCCGGCCGTTCGGATGGTCGACAGGAGCATTGGATTGCATTAGACTTTGTTGATGTATTGGTCGTATCCCTGGTCACCCCTGTAGGAGCCTTATTATGAAGAAGTTTGTGGCATGCGTGGCGGCAGTTCTGCTGTGCGGTTCGGCCGTCATTGCGGCTGAGCTCAAGTCTGGTTTGGAAGTTGGCGAAGGCGTCAATCCGTTCTACGTACAAGATGTGACTGGCCCCTCGGCCGGCAAAGATCCCCTTTGCTATCGCTGCCAATACGGCAAGCGCCCCGTGGTTGCCATCTTCACCCGCAAGGTCGATGACAAGCTGGCCGCCCTGGTGAAGGAAGTCGATGCCAAGATCGCCAAGAGCGGCGACAAGAAGATGGCCGCCTTCGTGGTCGTCCTCTCGAGCGATCCCGCCGCCAACGAAGCCAAGCTCAAGGAGTTGGCCAAGAAGGAAGGGATCAAGAGCGTTCCCCTGACCACGTTCGAAAACGCAGAAGGTCCGGAAGACTACAAAGTCTCCAAGGACGCCGAAGTCACCGTGATGTCATGGGTGAACGGCAAGGTCAAGGCCACCCATGCCTTCGCCGCCGGCAAGCTCAACGAAGAAGGCATCAAAGCCGTCATCAGCGACACCGCCAAGATCCTCGAATAAGCTCGTTGCGATTGGCAAACGCTAATCCAATAGCCATGATTTTGAACCAGCCCGTCGCGGAGCAATCCCGGCGGGCTGGTTCGTTTCTTGGCGCGGCTACTACACTTTTCTCCCCAGCATCCGGTCGAGCGCATCGGAAGTGTGATACACAATCGCTTCGTGAAAGTGCGGGAAGGGATTGAAGTACTCGAACGTCAGATAGCCGCGGTAGGCAATCTTATCGAGGGCCTCCAGCACGGCTGGCCAGTTGGTGGTGCCGTCGAGCAACAGGCGGAAGGCGTTCAGGTTGAACTCGTGGACTTTCTTCGAGTATTCCTTGAGGTGGATGTTCTTGATCCGCTTGCCGCAGATTGGAATCCAGTGCTCGGGAAAGTGGTACTGCATGATGTTGCCGGTGTCGAAGTGAATCTTCACCTGCTCGCTCCCAAAGCTGTCGACGAACTGGTTCATCTCCTGCGGGCTGTGCAAAAAGCCATTGGCGAAGATGTTCTCCATGTTCAGCGAGACGCCGTGCTTCTTGGCCGACGGAATCAGCGACTTGACTCCATCGGTGGCTCTTTGCAAAGCCACATCATGCGGCACCGGCGGCTCATCGGGGATCCAGGGAGCGTAGACAGAGCCGGGAACAACCAGCAGGTTGTCCGTCCCCAGCAGCCGGGCGGCTTTGATCATCTGCTCGGCGAGTTCCAGGCCCTTCTTCCTTCGCTCGGGGTCTTCGTGCGTGAAGGCGTACGGCCAGAACAGGAAGGAGCAAACGCCACTGATCTCGATGCCGATCTTGCGAGCCATGTCGCCAATCGCTTTGATTTGGTCCGGCGTCGTCTCCGGACAGAGATCCCCTTCGAGCGCGTAATTGACCTCCACTCCTTCAAACCCGGCGTCCTTGCAAAGCTGAAAGCATTCCCTGAGCGTCATCTTCTGCGGGTACGGCAAAGCCCAAAGATTGATGGACTTCTTCATGTCGTACTTTTTCCCGGGCACTTTCGCTGCGGGAGTTTCCTTGGGCTTATCTTCCTTCTTCGACTTCGTGTCGTCCGCGGCAGCAATGCCCTGAGCGGCAAGAAACGCCGAGCCGAAGGCGGCTGAATAGGCGAGGATTTCGCGGCGGGAGAGGGAGTCGGACATGGGAAGGCTCCGGTATTAAAAGACTTCTGATTCAATTCAAGGTCATAGACACGAGAAGAACCACGGATATCTCGGATGACACGGATATTTTCAAATCCGCGAGAACGTATTCGACACGTCTCCTATCCGTGAAGTCCGTGCCATCCGTGGTCCATCGAAGATCATTCTCCAATTCGCTATTTCGCCTTTCCAAAGCAGTACAGCGCCGCCTCGCTTCGCACAAACAGCCTCCCCCCACTGACCACCGGCGTCGCGACAGTCCGCTCCATCAAATCACGCGACGACAAAACTTCCCACTCGCCCCCTGCTTTCAAGACGCTGACGACTCCCTTCTCGCTGACGAGATAGACCTTGCCATCGCCGGCAACCGCGGAGGCGTAGTACGCACCCGTCCCCTTGATGCGGCCGTTCTTCAGAATGTCGCCGGTCTTGGCGTCGTAGGACGTTACGATCCCCCCTTCCTTCGTCAGGTACACCACGCCCCGATACGCCAGCGGGCTGGGGACGTACGGAATTCCCTTGAGGTGTTCCCAGGCCACCTCCGGCTGGCCGGCGGACGAAGCGGCTGGACGAAGAGCGAAGAAGGCGTTGCGGGCCTTTTCAAAGACACTCGCATATTTCTCCCACTCTTCCTTGTCGAGGCCGAGATCCTGATTCAGATCAATGCGAAAGAACCGGTCCAGGACTTCCTTGTTATCCACCTCCTCGCGGAGCAGCTTGCCGTCCTTGTTTTTGTCCCACAGCCGCACGGCTTCGTTCCAGGGCTCCATCGCAATCCGGGCCTCGCTGTCGCCGCCGGGAGACCAGGCCGAAATGAAGAGCAGCCCTTCCCCAGTTGCCGGCGTCGTGTTCATGATGCGGGCCAGCCCATCCTGCGACCAAAGTTGCTTGCCCGTTTCCAGGTCATAGGAAACAAGCTGCAATGCTCCCGTGACCAGCAATTGCTTGCGGTCCCCCGCCGTCCAAACGACCGGCGTGCTATAGCTGCGGGTGAAGCCGGGACGGGCCGTCTTCCAGATTTCGTTGCCCGTCTTGGCGTCGAGGCAGAGCAGAAAATTATCCCGGTCGTGGTCCTGGTTGATAATCAGCTTGCCATCGACCAGCACAGGGGAACTCGCCGCTCCGAATTCATCCTGAAACGGCCCCAGCGGCTTCTCCCACACGAGCTTTCCCGCCAGGTCGTAACAGAGGAAACCGTAACTGCCAAAGAAGGCATAAACCCGCTCGCCGTCGCAAGCGGGTGACGCCGTCGCCGGGCTGCTGGAGGAGTGAATCGTTTCGATCTTCTTCGCGGGGGCTTCGCGGCTCCAGCGGACTTCCCCCGTGTCGCGATTCAGGGCGACGGTAAAGAGCTTTCCCGTTCCCGCTTCCTTCCCCTTCTCAAACGTCGTGACGTAGACGCTGTCACCGTTCACGCACGGCGTCGAATGTCCCGGTGCCAGCGGCGTTTTCCACAGCAGGGCCTTCTCGTCATCAATCTTCTCTGGCAGCGGCTGGGCATCGTCCGCGGCAATTCCGCCGCCGGCACGGAAGTAGGCAGGAGACTCGGCCAGCGATACGGCGGGAGCGGCGGAAAGGAGGGAAATGACGAGGAACCAGCAGGATTTTGCAATTCGCATCGGTGGGTTCTCAAGCGGCTGGAGGTGAAAACGGGGCTTGCTATTATAGAGTCCGAAATTGCTCTCCCGAAACAGGGCCGCTTCGCAATATACGATGGCCGCTCATGATGGGCCGGTTTACAGCGGCTGCCACCACAACACACCACAGAAAAATCGAGAGAACTCCCTTGCCCACCCTTCAAGCCATCGTCCCCTGCCTCTGGTTCGACACCCAGGCGGAAGAAGCTGCCAGGTTTTATGTTTCCATCTTCAAGAATTCGAAGGTCACGCAAATCACTCACTACGGCGAAGCGGGAAAAGAGTTTCACAAGCGGGAACCGGGGTCCGTGCTGACCGTCGCCTTCGAACTCGACGGCCAACCCTTCACGGGGCTCAACGGCGGTCCGCTATTCAAATTCACCGAGGCCATCTCCTTCCAAGTCATGTGCGATACCCAAGAGGAAGTGGACCACTTTTGGGGCAAACTCTCCGCCGGCGGCGATCCAAACTCCCAGCAGTGCGGCTGGCTGAAAGACAAATTCGGGGTCTCCTGGCAAATCGTCCCCCGCGTCCTCTTCACCCTCATCGCCGACCATACCTGCCCTCAGTCCCAGCGCGCCATGTCGGCCATGATGGGAATGAAGAAGCTCAACATCGCCCAGCTCGAGAAAGCGTACGCGGGATAGTGGGTGCAGGGGTCGGGAGGTGTTTTCGCAAAACCGCGGGTCGTCGCGTCTTAAAAAACCTCCGCCGCGAAAACTCCGCCTGAACCCGTTTGCGCCGCGCTTCTTAAGGCCGATCGCAAACAGAAAATGGGCATCCGGTTTGCCACGCCCAACGGGGTCGGGAAAGGTTTTCGCGGCTGGCTGTTTTGCAGGTTCAGAGTCTCGTGGAGGCGAAA
>CAYUJE010000092.1:0-21058 GCA_964444865.1 uncultured Pirellulaceae bacterium
TGCGCCGCCACAGGCTGTCAAACCGTCAATTTGTGCGATGGAAGTCGTCATGCCGCTAAGGGGCTAGGTCGCAATGGCGGCGGTGGAAGCGGCCTGGCCGACGGGCGTAACGCCAATTACGGCCACCACCAAACCCGCACCTATGATGGCCCGCAAGGCCCTGCCACCGCCCAGGTCGGATATCCCTACTACACCACCCGAGGCCCGCGCGACTTCTTCACGAACAACCCACCCAGCATTGGGAACTAGGAGTGGGTGGCACGCCCACGGCTTTGCGTGGGCGTGAACTTGGTGCGCACCTACTTGGTCGCTGTCCTACAATGCGGCGATGAAGTTCCATCGCGAGATACTGATCACGGCTACCCTCCTCGGCTCCTGGCTGGGGATGCAGGCTGTGCATGAGTTGGGGCACGTGAGTGGAGCGCGGCTGACCGGCGGCAAAGTTGAACAGGTCGTCTTGCATCCGCTGACGATCTCGCGCACCGATCTGTCGGAGAACCCGGTGCCACTGGCGGTGGTCTGGTCTGGGCCACTTGTCGGCACAATTCTGCCACTTCTTCTGTGGCTGGCCGCAACAGCAGTCAAAGTGCCGGGGAGCTTTATCCTCCGATTCTTCGCCGGTTTTTGCCTGATTGCTAACGGCCTCTACATCAGCCTCGGCTCCTTCGGACGCATCGGAGACTGCGGCGAGATGCTGCGCCACGGCTCAGCAATTTGGCATCTCTGGCTCTTTGGCCTGATAGCCGCACCGATCGGAATCTGGCTCTGGCACGGACAAGGTGCCGAATTTGGACTGGGAAAGTCGCCGAAAACGGTCAATCCCATAATCGCTTACATCATCGCGGCGATTTCTATCGCAACGCTCGTGGCTGAATTCCTGCTGGGTTAAGTAAGACGGCTCCGAGATTCTCCGCGTCTCAAGTCGCAGAATTTAAATCCTCTCGAGCTATCCCTTAAACCGCCCGGCAACCAGCGAGATATTCTGTCCGCCAAAGCCGAAGCTGTTACTGAGGGCGTAGTCGCACTTGGTCTCGCGGGCGGCATTAGGGATGTAGTCGAGGTCGCAGTCGGGATCGGGGTTATCGTAGTTGATGGTCGGCGGGAGAACGTTGTCTCGAATTGCCATCAGGCAGACGATAAGTTCCGTCACGCCGGCTGCGGCGATGAGGTGACCCATCATGCTTTTGGTGCTGGAGACGGGAGTTTGATAAGCCCGGTCGCCGAACACGATCTTGCAGGCCAGGGACTCTACTCGATCGTTAACCGACGTGCTTGTGCCGTGGGCATTCACGTATTGAATGTCGGCAGGATTCAAG
The DNA here is from genome assembly GCA_964444865.1 of uncultured Pirellulaceae bacterium. Taxonomy (GTDB): domain Bacteria; phylum Planctomycetota; class Planctomycetia; order Pirellulales; family Pirellulaceae; genus SXOA01. Next base: position 1,317 of record CAYUJE010000092.1, read on the forward strand.
CCAGCATCCGCAATCGACATTCGCATGCAACTGATTGCCCCTCGCCCTTCGGGATGTATGTCGGTGATGCGATAGGCATCGGCCGTGGTGCCATAACCCATGATTTCGCCGTGGATTTTTGCCCCTCGTTTCTTCGCATGTTCGAGTTCTTCCAGCACCACCATGGCTCCACCTTCCCCTAGTACAAAGCCGTTCCGCTTGCGGTCAAATGGGCGGCTTGCCTTGGTCGGATCATCATTGCTCGTGGACAATGCCGTTAGCAGATTGAAGCCGGTGACGCCAAAGGGGTGGATCATGCTGTGAGCACCGCCCGAAAGCATCACGTCGGCGTCGCCGCGACGAATGATCTCGGTCGCTTCGCCAATTGCCTGGCTGCTAGCGGCGCAAGCCGTGAGGCAATTGGCGTTGGGTCCCTGGGCGTTGAACATCCCCGCTACATAACCCGCCGGCATGTTGGGCTCCTGCTCGATCTCCGCAAGCGGATTCAGAATTTCCAGCCCAGCCTGTGTGAATTTCACCAAGTCCAGCCCATCCGGCGTGAGAGCTGCCGCCATCATCTTGGAGAAGTTGGTGAAATCCTGGTTCCCTTCGCCGCAACCCAGGTAAACTCCAAACCGGGTCGGATCCTTGATGGAATCCAGCACACCCGAATCGGCCATGGCTTGCTTGGCTGCGCCGGCCGCAAATTTTGTATGCCGGCCTCGAATTTTCCATACGTCAGCATTCTCGCCGACCTTGGTAATGTCCCAATCCTTGACCTCAGCAGAGATCTTGGTGGGAAACCTGCTGGCGTCAAAAATCGTGGTGTAGCCAACCCCGGACTTCCCTTCCTTGAGTCCCGCCCAGACTTCTTCCACACCATGTCCCATGGGATTCACTGCGCCAACACCAGTCACTACCACACGCTTACGCATGAATTCGCCGCTCCTAGAGGGTTCGGAAAGACCCCTGAATTATACCACGATTCTTGGGCAGTTTAAGAACAACGCGACGATCGCGAAGCGACGATAGTCTTTGAGGAGTTCACACCCGGGTGGGCTTGTAACCAGCAATCTATTCTTTTGCTGCCGGCCGAGGCACGATGTGCATCTTCGAGATGACCTTATCGACCAACCGATACTCGGCAGCCTCTTCAGCGGACATAAAGCGGTCGCGATCGGTGTCCTTTTCGATCTTTTCGAGCGGATGACCGGTGTGTTTGATAAGAATCTCGTTCATCCGCTGCTTGATGCGGCGAAATTCCTTGGCATGGATCATGATCTCTTCTGCCGTCCCCTGCATCCCGGCCAGGGGTTGGTGGATCATGATGCGGGCATTGGGAAGGGCGAACCGCTTTCCAGGTGCTCCGGCGGTCAGCAGAACCGCACCCATGGAAGCCGCCTGTCCGATGCAATAGGTCGCCACATCGCAGGTGACAAACTGCATGGTGTCGTAAATGGCCAGCCCGGCGCTAACGCTGCCGCCAGGGGAATTCACGTAGAGGTGGATATCAGCATTGGGATCGTCGGATTGCAAAAACAACATCTGGGCGACGATGGAATTGGCCATTTCATCATTGACTTGCGTCCCCAGGAAGATAATCCGGTCCTTCAGCAACCGGCTGTAGATGTCGTAAACGCGTTCTTCTCGGCCGCTCTTTTCGACGACGTAAGGAATCAAAGGCATTGGGGAAAACTCCGGCTGGTTTGTGCGATTTAGTTGGGTTTAAGCCTGGCCGCACTTTGCGTACGGGGCGCTTCTAAGTGGACGCGGGAGCCGTGCTGGCGTTTACTTTTCGTCCTTTTCTTCCGTTTCACCGCCGCCAATTTTTGAAACGATATCATCGACCACGCCGTATTTCTTCGCCTCTTCCGCACCCATGAAGAAATCGCGATCCGTGTCCTTAACAATTTGCTCGAGCGGCTGGCCGGTGTGTTTAGCGAGGATCTGATTGAGTACTTCGCGATAACGAATGATCTCGTTGGCCTGGATCTCAATGTCGCTGATTTGACCTTGTACCCCGCCGTAGGGCTGATGCATCATCACGCGGGCATTGGGCAGAATGTGCCGTTTTCCCTTGGTGCCACCCGCGAGCAACACGGCAGCTCCACTGGCTGCCTGGCCCACGCAATAAGTAGCCACCGGACAGCTGAGAATTTGCATTGTGTCGTAAATGGCCAAAGTGGCCGCCACATCTCCGCCGGGGGAATTGAGATAAAAATGGATGTCCTTGCGACGATTCTCGCTTTGCAGGTACAGGAGCTTCATCACGAGCTCGTTGGCATTGCCAACGTGAATCTCCCCCTGGAGGAAGACGATGCGGTTCTCCAGAAGCAGATCTCCCAGCGTCAACTGCCGCTGACGCTGGTAGCTTCCGTAGGATTGAGAATCATAGACCGGTTGCGGGAACGGCTGGCTCATGAGGCGAGATCCTAAGTCGAGGAATGTTTCCAGCATTATTCAGCCGCGGAGCGATTTCGGCTAGGGCAGTCGGTCGAAGGGCTTGCCATTCCGATTATTTATTTGGACTTGATTGCACCCGGCACTTGCTCTTCGTCGCTGCCGGCGTGTTTGGCTTCAGGAATGCTTGCACCACCGTCTCCGCCCGCGATGGCGAAGGAGATTGCTGCGGTATCGTTTTTCGGCGGCTGATAGGGGGTGTCTTCGAACGTCGCGGTCGAGGTAATCAGTTCAATGACCTTTCGTTCAACAATTTGATTACGCAACGAATCGATCTGCCCCTTCTTTTCCAACCTGGCGCGAACTCGACGCGGGCTTTCGTCCATTTGCTCGGCTATGAGATCGATTTCCTTGTCGTAATCGCCAGGCTCGGCGTCAATTTTCTCGTCCTCGGCAATACGTTCCAGGATAAAATGCTCTTTCAGTGCGCGGGCCGTGTAGGAAAGTGCGTTTCTCCGCAGTTCATTTGCGTGTGCGTTGATTGCCGTGTTGTCAAAACCGCTCGACTGAAGTTCCATGATGGCCCGATCCAATTCCCGCTTGGACTGGCGGCGGAGAAGTTCGGGGGGTAAATCCCAGGTGGCAGCGACGGTCAGCAGGCCGGTGATCTGCTCCCGCACCTGTTTCTGCTGCTGGTATTTCAGTTGGCGATCAAGCTCTTTTCGAACTTCCGCCCGCAACTCGGCCTCATCCTTGAAACCACCGATGCGATCAAGGAATCCGTCGTCCAAGTCAGGCAATTTCAGCTGCCGAATTTCCTGCAATTCAATTTTCGCAGTCATTTCTTTGCCGCGAAGTGCCTCGTTATCCGAGTCATCGGAAACAGTCAGTTTGGCCTCGAAGACATCCCCAACTTTTTTGCCCACTACAAGCTTGTCGAAACCTTCTAATTTCGCGTCGTTGAAACTCAAAATCGGTCGGACCGCCACCATTTCGTTCTGTCGGCTGGAAACGACGGTTTCGCCGTCCAGGAACGTCATGTCCACTTTGAGAATCGCGCCGTCGCCTGATTCCACGGGCCCATCCAATTCGACGAAATTGCCGTACCGAGCCAGCAGTTTCTGCAGATGGGAATCAACGTCTTCTTCCGAGTGCTCGTAAACAGGCCGCTTCAGATGGAGACCCTTCCACTGCGGCATATCGAATTCAGGACGCACTTCGATATCAAATTCAAAAACAAGTGGCCCATCTTCCGGAATCTTCACCGCTTCAAAATCGAAGTCTGGCTCGCTAATGGCCGAGAACTCATGTTCGTCGCTGATTTGGGACAGGCTATCCATCAGCAGCTTGCCCTTCACCTGCTCGTGCACAGAGGTTTTAAACTGCCGTTCGACGAGCTTGCGAGGAGCCCGACCCGCACGAAAGCCGGGGAGTTCGGCTTTGGGAGCGATTTCGTTGAATTGCTCCTTGACGTACCTCTCCACGTCCTCTCGACCAATGGTCACTGTCACATGCCGTTCGCAAGCCGAGGGCTTGGCGATCTTAACATCCAGCGCCAGCTTGGGCTTTTCGGGCTTTTGATCTGCCGCAGTCGCATCCGAGGTGGTTTCGGTGTCGGCTTCCGGGAGGTTGTCAGTTTCTGTGGTGGACATGAGAGTGAAAAGTCAAAAGGCCAATTCGGGTCTAAACCGGTCCTGCGGGGCGGTTAGAAGGTAACGCATTTACAACGCCCCTTATTAAAACAGCAAACCCGAAGCTGGGCGAGGTCCCCTCGCCTACAGTTCGGGCTGATATGGCCGGATTTTTGGCCTAACAATGCCTGGGCAATTGAAAAAGAGCGGGTGATGAGATTCGAACTCACGACAACCACGTTGGCAACGTGGTGCTCTACCAACTGAGCTACACCCGCATACGCCTTCATCCATCGTCGGCTGCCCTCTAATATGCCATTTCTTTGGCCGCTGTAAAGCCCGGCCAGCCGACTCTTTTTGCCCCGCCAGAACCGCGCAAAGACTAACGAGCAAGCGAGTTAGGTCAGAAAATGAAGCATTCACTGGAGAATCAGGAATGAACCGCCAGTCCTGCTAGCACGGGACTTCCGCCCTTTTTTTTCCTGCGACCGGAAAAATCCGCAAGTTCGTTACAGCTTCACACGATAAATACGTCTGGATAACGCCGGGCATTACCCGCGCGGATTCCCTTGGAAGTTAACTGCCACGACCACGGGCAAGGCAACCCACAGCAGCCGGAGCCACTCCGGCAATTTTGATCTACCGAGGAATGTCATGACTCACAGGATGGTTATCGCGACTCTCGGACTTCTGGTTGCGGCGGCATCGCTCTCCAGCACAGGCTGCTTTACCGGCCTGACAGCAGGGCCAGACTTGGGAGTCTTTGGCGTTCCGGTCCCCGTCAGTCCTTACTTCCAGAAAAAGAAGGAAGACGAATTCTGGAATCACGAACGGTACGAGCGGGCCCCGATTCTGGGCCCGTTGGTGCCGGGAGCCCCCACGGAGGCACTCGACCCGCCAAGCGACGACGAAGTCGTCCGAGCTTGGGAGAAAGCGAATCCCGTGCAGGGAGGCATCGCATTCTTTCACGAAATTCAGCGGAACAACGTTCGCATCGTGAAGGAAAAAATCGCGGACTACATCGACCCGCCCCGCGTCGTTCCGCTCATCGGCCCTGTTCAACTCCATCACGCTCACTACAAGTGCACCATCTACTACACCGAAGTTACTCGCGTTGGCTGGCCGGTGCCCCATACTCTGGTGGACGAAGACGCCCAGGAGGTCATCTACATCGACCATAACCACTTCCACATGGTGGGCAACATTGACACCGGTGCTGGAGCGAGCTTCTAAGCGTGGCCCGATAGCACGGAATTCCTCAAAACTAAAACCATCTCCAACGCGTCCCGAGCCATCTTCTGGCTCAGGACGCGTCTTTTGTTTCTTGCCCCAGCCTGCTCCGTAATTCTGGAGAATCTCATCACTTTCGCGCCGCTGTGTGGTGGTACATGTTGCAGGCGGCAGGATTCATGAGGTTGGCGGTGTTCCAGGGGGCTATGGTGTCTCGCACGTAATCCGCAAAGGCGTTGATGCCATGGTCGGTGAGGTCGGTAGTGAGCAACTCTTGCAGGCGGCTGTAACCGGCGGCGGCGGCCCCGCGGAAAGCAGCATCGTTGGCATTGAGAAAATATCGTGAGAGATCGAATTCGCTGTCGCAACGCGCTCGCTCGCAGGCAATGGTGCCGGCGAAGTAGAACATACACATCGCCGAAAACAGGCGGAAATCAACCGTTCCGGCATAGCAACCGGCGACCAACAAGTCGATGAGTTCAATTTCCGTGCGGACGATTCGGGCATAATTCTGCAATTCGCCAGCAAGAGAGTTCTTCTCCCAGTGGGCCTCAAAAATCGCCGCCAGGCGTTCGATACCAAACAACGAATGGGCGATGCCGCTGCTGTGGAGCGGGTCGATGAAGCCAGCAGTGTGCGGAAGCATGACCCAGTCCAACCCTGCTCCCTGAGCCATCAATCGCTGCATGCGGGGCCCGCGCGTCAAGCCTCGTGGCGGATTCACAATTTCGGCCTGACTGAATTGCTCGCGAATTGTGGGATATTGCTCCATCCATTGCTCCCATTCCAACTGGGGAGTGACGCGATCATCCAACGGATGCTTTCCGTTGTCGATGGCCAACCCGGCACTCACGACCTCGCTGTCAAAACGCAACTGCCACATCCACGCCCCACGAAGAACCTGGTGGAGAGCGGCCCGGTCGCAATCAAATGGATGGTCCTGCACGGTAGCGGCTCGCTCGACAAGAATTTCTCTCCAGGGCTTCAAATTCTTAAAGTGGGCGTAGAGCGGACGGGAGTTCGTTTTGAGCAAGTGTCTTTCGTCCTCAATGCCAAGTGTGCGGGCCAGGACCTTGCCTTCTCCACTAGCGTCGATAACAAATCGGGCTTTGATGTCCACCTCACCATCTCGCCCTTGAGAACCGCGGGACCCCGACAGTTCCCACCCGCCACTCGTGTGCTCGATACGATGCAGCGAAGTGTTTTCGAAGAGTGACACTCCAGCGGCGGCAGCTTCCGCGGCGAAGAACGCGTCCACATCGCTCCTAAGCCAATGTGTGTCCGACGAGGCATCGTCGATGCTGGCCGCGACAAGTAATTCATTGGAATGGATCTGCCGGGGCACAAAAGGCTGATGCGGCTCATGCCCGAAGTAGCTGAAGCCCCGTTTGATCCCGCGCATGACTTGTGGGTAAGAATTGATCCATGTGCCGTACTTCGTCAGCGGGGCCAGCCTCGGCAGGTCGTACTTTTTGGCAATGTCTCGCAAGACCATGTCCGCGAGCGGCGTACTCGATTCTCCGATGGCAAAACGCGGGTGCGACTGCCGATCCACAATAACGCAGGTTCTGCCCAGGCGAGTTAGCAACAGTGCCATAAGGCTTCCCGCAAACCCAGAGCCGATGATCGCGACGTCGCAGGAAGGCATGGGTGCAGAGGGCAAAAGTTAGAGGTTTGGAGACAGGCAATCGCAGTCTGTCACAGGATGCAGTGTTTGCTTGTCGTTCATTTGTTTCAATCGCTGCTTGCGAAGTGGGCCGCAGCGAGGACAGGTGTAGAGCTTTTCAAGGTCCCAGAGGTCCACAAAGACGCGTGTGAATCCAGTTTGGAGTTCTGGCAGGGAGAGTGCCGCCGCAAATGCCTCTTCAAGCATCGCCAGCGTGGGAGGGGTGAATTCTCCTTGCGTCGCGAACTGCTCCATCATGCCGTTGCCACCGCGAGTGGGAATCACCACCGTGCAAGTTGCCCCCGCCTGAATGGCGATGGCAACGGAGCGGACGGACCAATGGACGGCTTCACCGGCGAGCATTAAGGGAGGCATCAAGAGCACAAAGGCACGGACCTGGATGCCGTGGCGACGTAGAAACCTCGCTGCCGCGACGAAGTCTTCCACGGTCATCTGTTTGTTCAGTCGTGGCAATACGGCGGGATGCACCGTTTCCAGCCCCATCGCGATTTCCAGTTCCTTCCCCAGTGCATCCCGGAAGCTAACGCATTTCTCGCTCACGAGGGACGGATGGTTCTCGACAATCACTCGGTCAAACGCCTTTATCCGTCTGATAATGGCTTGGTGGTCTTGTGGCGGAATGGCTTGCGGGTCGAAGAAATTGCCGCTGTTGTAGAGCTTGATTGTCTTCGCCGGCGGCAGGTGGCTCAGGGCGTAATCGATTTGCGCCGGGATGTCGCCGGGCTGCACCGAGCGGTCCGTCGTGTTTTTCCAGAGGTCGCAGTAGACGCACGAGAAGGGACACTCCTTGTTCGTGAGGAAGATCGTGGCCACATCCTCCATTTCGCCTGCCGCGGAGCGCTCCTGCTCAACGAGAAAGGCGTAGGGGCGGCGCGGATCGACAGGATTCTTCGGTCCGCGCGAGGCCAGCAGATCGCGGCGAGTTACCTCGGCCATGGCTCGTTATCCGTGTAGCGCTGCGAACGCCTGGCGATAGGCTGCCTCATCCCGAGGGAAGAGCGTTTCAAACTTGCCGCTGGCGGCTGCTCCTTGCTGGAATCGGCGCTTTTCGAAAACGGGCATTGTCAGGCCGGTAATGGATTCAACTCCGCGGCGAACGACTTCTCCCTTGAGCGCATACAGCTTTTCGTTGCTCCAGCCGGTGAGTTCAATGAACGGAATCGCTTCCGAAACCCCAATCACGCTGGGGAGCGCGAACGGGCTGAAGCCCGCAAAACCGAGCGACTTCGCGGGGGCATAGGTGCGGACATGGCCGCGGCTTTGACCGCCACTGTAGGTGAGCGAGTGTTTGACGGCAAATACGCCCCAGCCTTCGTGATAGAGCAGCGGATTGTTCAAAACCGAGCGGATGGTCAGTTCCGGATTCTCCTCGATGGGATAGTCCTTGAGGTTTTCGTCTCCACCATCGCCATCCACCAGGTATTTCCAATCGGGATAACGTTCGCGAATACCGCGGCAAAGTGCGAGTCCCATGGCGGCGGATTGGACATCGAGCGGTTTGTAATCTTCCGTAATGCGGATTGCTTCACGGTAGTCGATGGCCTCTCGCGGAACCTCCACGACTTCCAGGAACAATCCCAAGTCAAGTTCCCCGAGAAACCGTTCTGCCTGGGCCGCATCCGCTCCGGTGCCATCCACGGAAAGCGTAAATGCCTTCAGCCGTGCCGGCGATTCTCCCCGCTTCCGCAGCAAATGGTACAGCACAAGAAATACGGAACCGCTGTCGACGCCGCCTGAGAACAGGACTCCAATCGGCTCGCGGCTGGGAATCTGATCCAGCCAGCGATTACATTCATCCGCCAGTGCGGCAATATAGGCTTGGCCGATGACGTCGAGATCCGCCGGCAGTGTATTGCGATGGGGCGTGAAGTACCGCGTGCATTGCGGACTGGGATCCGGGCATCCAACCAGAGCGATTTCGATGACGTAATGTGCCGGCACCATGCGGGTGTAGAAAGGATGAAACTGATCGCTCAGTCCCAGCGATGCCAGATGAGCTTTGATTTCGTCCATCCGCTCTGCCACGATCAGTAGCGGGCCATCAACTTGTTTGGCCAGAAAGTACCTCATCGGCCGTCCGATGGAACGGGCCATCCGGACTAAGTGCCCCACCTGCTGCACAATCGCGAATTGTCCCCCGATTTGCCCTACCTGTTCCGGATCACCAGTAGCGACAGCCTTTTCAGCGAACTGTTGAGTGGTACCCAGAAGAACGTTAGCGGAGGGGTCGAGAAGATTGACGAGCTTTTTGACGGGGTAGGCATGCATCGGCTCGTCCTTTACTGAAAACTGGCACCCAAAGTGAAGTTCATGCAACGGAAAAACTACGCGTGAATACGGTAACGGGTTCTGAAGGGCAACGCAATTCCTTGGCGGGCAGCGATTTAGGAAAATACTGGGCGGATGATTGACAAGCGCAACCGATCGCGTAGAATAACATCCGTTGTTGATACCGATTCTCAATATCGAATGGATGCGGTTGAGAGTTCGGTTCCTGCCTCGTAACAGCCCTCCTAACAATCACTGACTTCCATGCTTACCAAACAAATTTTCCCCCGCCGTCGTGGATTTACCTTGGTTGAACTTCTGGTCGTCATCGCCATTATTGGCGTCCTGGTCGCTCTGCTTCTGCCAGCTGTGCAGTTTGCTCGGGAATCGGCTCGCCGCGCTTCCTGTGGAAATAACATGCGACAAATGACTCTGGCTTTGAATACTTTCGAAGACATTAAAAAGGGGTTCCCCTCCAGCTTTAAGCCGGTCGTTGATGCGAGTGGCAAGGTAAGCGGTTGGTCGGCGCAATCGCAGCTTCTTCCGTATCTCGAGGAAGGAAACAAATTCAACTTTCTCAATTTCGATCTTTCCTACAGCCAACAGCAGCCGATGCCGAATTCAAACCCGCCCCTCCGGGTGCCCGCGATGAAGATTCCCATGCTAATCTGTCCATCCGAAACTCGTGCTCACCAATATATGGATTCCTCCGGTCAGCCTGCTTACTTTCCATTGACGTATGCGAGCAATTTGGGAAAGTGGTTCATCTACGATCCGGTGACAAACACGAGCGGACAAGGGGCCTTTCAGCACTTTGTCTCTGTCAGCAACGCCACCATTTCTGACGGACGCAGCAATACACTTTGCTTCGGAGAAGTGCGAGCCTACTCTTCCGGGTACCGAAACGCCGCCATTCCCAACGCTGCACCTCCGACCCTGGCCAATATTTGCAGCTACGGAGGTACTTTTCGAGCCGATTCCCAGCACTATGAATGGGTTGACGGCAAGGCCCATCAGACCGGGTTCACCACGACCTTCGGCCCGAATGCGAAGACCATTTGCAACATCGGTGGCCAAGACTATCTCTGCGACTGGATCAATCAGACAGAAGGTGGGAGTATTGCCACCAGTGCCGCTATCACCGCGAGAAGCTTTCATCCGAATGGTGTTCAAGTTTCATTGCTCGACGGCTCGGTGAAGTTCATTAACAACTCCATCGAGATCAGCCTCTGGCAGGCCATTTCGACTCGGGATGGAAACGAACCGGCATCCGTCCCGTAGCTCTATCCGCGCAACTCACAGGCGGACCGCCTGCGGCAGCGGGGATCTCTCGCTACAATACCGGGCAGCTTTTGTCGAATAGCTATCGAGGCCGGCGCGGCCTCGTTTTCCTCGAGTGGAGCTTGCCTCTGCTTGCCCGGAGCGGATTATGTCGCGGCTGGTATCGTTTGCGGTTTTGATTGGCATCCTCATCGTCATCGTGGTTTTGTTTTACCAAGTGATGGCGGTCTTTTTGCTACCGCTCTTTATGGCCGCCCTTTTGGGCGTTGTGTTTCAACCACTTTATCGGTGGGCCTTCGAAAAACTGTGGAAAAGGCGTTATCTTGCCGCGGGGGTAACCACCGTTCTCGTGTTGGTGGTTGTCCTCGCGCCCGCAGGACTCGTCGTGACCATGGCGGCTCTGCAGAGCATTTCTGTGTTCGAAAGGATTCAGGCAACGGATGTGGCAGGGAAGGCCAAGTTGCTGCGACAGGATTTTGACCTCGACATTCCCGATCAGGTGGATTTGCACCAGTTCGATGCCACTCTGAATAACTGGCGTGAACAACAGAAGTTGGGGGCAATTCCCACGGTTTCAAGCAAAGATGTCGACATCTTGCTTCGCAGATTGGACCGATTGGAAAGAGCGGCCGAGGAAGTTCAAGCTGCGGAAATCCCTGCAGCCGACACGTTGCGCGAGGCGTTATTGGAACTGCAAAAGTCACCGCCGCAAACGCTCGAACAGGACGATGCCGTGTTGGAGGTAGACACGGAGTACCGCCAGTATCGGCGGGCCTTTCTGGGTGGATCCCTTAAAGGCTGGCTCAAGGAATTGGCCAATCCCAGCGACGAACAAATGGAAGCCGCTCTCAAGCGGGCTACGTCGTCCGCCGGTTCACCGCTCATCGCACTGGGTGGGGATACCTTGGCGATTCTCGGCAAGACGGTGTTGGGAATCGTTATCACCATGGCTTCTCTGTTCTTCTTTCTGGCAGAGGGCGAGAACATGGTGAATGCCGTCGTCCGGCTATCGCCGTTGGAAGAAAAATATCTTCGCGAGCTGGTAGAGGAGTTCGTTCGCGTTTGTCGGGCGGTTGTCACCGCGTCGCTGTTATCGGCCGTCGTGCAAGGATTGCTGGCCGGAGTTGGCTTTTATTTTGCCGGGTTGGAAAATGCGGTGGCCTTGTTGATGTTGCTGACGATGGTCCTTTCCATGGTCCCGTTTACCGGGGCTGCCACGGTCTGGGTTCCAGTCTGTTTGTACCTGTACTTTGTCGAGGGCCGCCTGGCTGCCTCCATTATGTTGGCTGTTTATGGTGCCGGCGTTATTTCTACCGCGGACAATTTTATCAAGCCGATGGTGCTGCACGGGCAGTCCAACCTGCATCCGCTTCTCGCTTTGCTTAGTGTATTGGGTGGAATCCAAGCACTCGGCCCCATCGGAATCGTAGTCGGCCCCATGGTAGTCGTGTTCCTGCAAACGACGCTTAAGATCCTGCAGCGGGAACTGCTCACGATGGATCGTCTAACTGCTGCCATGGGGGTTTCGCTTGGGCCAGCTTCGTCTTCCGAAACTGTCGACAAATCCGCCCCCCCCAAAGAAACCGCCAAAAAGAAGAAATAACTGCAGCTTTTCAGGGGGTCAAGCTGCTTGCTTTCGGCTGCCGCGGACGTAGAGTTTTCCGCACTCTGCCCTTTCTCCTCTCTGCTGGGGGACTTCGTGAGTACTGCCTTTTTGCCCGCACAAGTCGCACAATCCGCAGGACCCCTTACGGCGGAGCATCACCAGCAAATTGCCTCGGCCCACTCACGGGCGGCAAAAATTCGTTCCGCGGCCCGCGTCGCCGCCTTCAATGGATGGGTGACGGGCGCGTTTGCTCTTTGCTCACTCCCATTCGCGCCATTTAGTATTGCCGGATTTTTGGTCGCTCTTGGGCTGGCTGTCGTGACCTATAACGAGTTTCGCGGCCGCAGAATGCTGCTGGCATATGATCCCAAAGCGGCTTCGCTGCTTGGCTGGAATCAGGTTGGGTTTTTGAGCCTGATTACCGTTTATAGCCTTTGGATGATTCTGGACGGCCTCACCGGCACGGGCCCCTTTGAAAAAGAGATGCAGCAGCATCCCGAATTGCAGCAAGTGCTAGGCTCGATGGAGGATTTTCAACGCTTGTACCAACTCATCATTCTCGCCATTTACGGTAGTGTGATCGCCCTCAGTTCGATTTTCCAAGGCTACAACGCCTTCTACTACTTCACTCGCTCCCGCCACATCCTTGACTATCTGCGGGAAACGCCAAGCTGGATTGTGGAGATGCAGCGAGTCAGCTAGCTGCTAGCGACCGCGGCTGAGAGCATGTCGTTAAACTCATCGCCATTGAAGCTAAAGCCCCAGCTTGCCCAAACCCGATAATCGATAAACCCAAAATTACAGGCCCCTTCGTGTCAATCGTCATAAGCCAACCAGCACGTCATGCCCCTTCGACGACGAACTTGCTGGAATCTGTGGGCTGCGGCTACAGTTTTCGTGGTGACCGGAGTCGCAGGGGCACAGCCACCTGAATTCCGTCTCTCCGATCCTCAGGAGATCGTTGAGCCTCCAGCGACGGTCTACCTGAATGACGAGGTTCTGTCACAGCCGAGCGAAAGGCAGCCGACAACGGACCAACCTCCCGAATTGCTGCCGCCGGCACCCGATCCCACTACACCCGGTTCGGATTCTCCTATTACAACCCCCAGTTCCCTCCTCAGCCAATTATCTCGGGCCCAGGAACGAGCCGCTCAGAGCGCGGCCCCCTCCACCTCCGCGATCGACCTCAGCCAGCAATCCTCTGCCGTTGAAATCACGCAGTATGTGAAACAGTCTGGCTCGGCCACCAGCATCTCCGGCGTACGCCGCTCGCCCCTTTCGATCCAGCCGGTGATTCGCGGCTATTCGCAGTCGCAAATCTACGGACAGTTTCAGGGTGGGCAATTCGTCCCTGTCCGAATTGACTTTGATTCGATGCTCGGCAGCATTGACCCCGGTGTCATCGACAATCTGATCATCATTCCGGGGCCTTACGGCCTTAAGTACGGCCCCGGCCTGGCCTATATCGATATCGTCGCGACTCCCACTCCGCGTTACGACGTCGCCGAGTTCCATTCCCGCACCAATATCCTGGGCCAGTCGAACGGCGGTCAGTTTTCCATCCGCGAATCCGTCTTCGGCGGCGGCCCGGATTATGGATTACGCGTCAGCGTCGGACAAAAGGTGGGCAGCGACTATCGAGGGGGAGATAATTCGTTGATTCCCGCTTCCTACAACGCGAGGGACGTTGATGTCGCATTCGGCAGGGACTTGGGAGAGAACGCTCAGTTCGAAGTCGAGTTCCTGACTCGAGATCTCGTCGACACCGAATACGCCGGCCTCGTATTCGACGCCAACTATCGCAAAACCGACGCTCTCTTCTTGACCTTCAAATTCGACGATCCCTATTCCGCCAACTGGCTCTTCCAGGCCTGGGTCAACCGCACTGTCTATTCAGGAGACAATCTCCGTCCGAGCAAACAAATCTTCTATCGCGATAGCTTCATTTTCAATTCCCAAGGAACGACGACCTATCCTCCCGCCTCCTTCACCGGATTTACAAACGGACAAGTAACCAACGCCGGATTTCGGCTGGCACCCACCTGGGGCGAACAGGGTGAAGAACAGTTTACTTTTGGTGTCGATTTCCACTATGCCGGCGGAGGCATGAACGAATTTGACTTGTTCCAAGACAAGAACTTGCAAATCTCGACGACGGGTTACGACAATTTTCCCGTGCCCCCCGCAACCCAGTACGACCCTGGCTTCTTTATGGAGTGGAAAAAACCCGTTAGCGATGATCTGACTTTTTCCGCCGGCGCACGTTATGACCTGGTGACCAGCGATGCTGATGGAACCTATCGTGCAACAGCTCCCGACGGCACAATTCCACCCATCATCGGCCTGAACAACCAGGTTTTCAACAGCTATGAAGAGCTGATGGGTACGCCCTTCTACGGCCGGCGTTCGCTTCTCGCGGCGTATGTTTCCGCGGACTTAAGTCTCAACGAGGAACAGAACCTGCGAGCTGGATTTGGCCACGGTGAACGGGCCCCGAACGCCACGGAACTCTATGCCTATCTTCCGTTCTTTACCGTGCTGCAAACTCCCGAGAACGCGCCGCTGGGCAACTCCTTGCTTAAGGCAGAAAAGGCCAGCCAATTTGATCTTTCGTTACAAAGTAACTACGAGACTGTGCGATACACAGTGTCAGGGTTCGCCAGCATCATTCACGACTACATCACGCAGGACTACTATTCGTTTCCCACTTCTCCCGACATCCGCACGTTTCGATATTTCAACACCGATGCGATCCTGGCAGGGTGTGAAGCAGCCGGCGAGAAGGACGTGACCGAGAATCTTTCGGGCTTCTTCAACTTGAGCTACGTGTATGGCCAGGACGTGATCCGTCACCAGCCTTTGGCCAGCATTTTCCCCTTTCAAAGTCGCTTCGGAGTTCGCCTTCATGACCCGGAGCGGCGCTATGTCAGCCTGGAACTATCGGCTCGTGTCGTCGCTCCACAAAACCGCGTTTATGCCACCCTACTGGAACCGACGACCCCCGGCTTCAGTACGTTTGATCTTCGCGCTTACTGGCAAGTCAGCGAAAACATGCGCCTCACGGGAGGGGTGGAAAACTTGACGAACACCGCCTACATCGAGCACCTCAATGTCCACAATCCGCGAGTGCTGGAGCCAGGGGCCAATATCTTTCTGGCAGTGCAAACGGATTACTGATTCCCAGCTCAACTCCGGGCATCAACCGAACCGAATCGGCGCGAACCTATTTCGTGGCGATTGGCTTCCTGATCTTCTTCCATTCCTGCTGGAGTTTGTCACTGTCTGCCTGACGCTGGGCGTTGCTCCAGGAATAGCTGGCTGCGAATTCAAACAAGTCGGCAGCCGCCTTGGCGTAAATTCCATTCGCCGGGGCAATGGTCACCGCGAGCAAAAGTTCACGCTCTGTTTTCAGCAGGGCGGGCTCGGCAAGTGCACGGTCATCGGCGTGAGCCAAATGTAATTTCAAGGAAGCCAAACTTTGAACATAGTGAGCTTCGGCCTTTTGAGCCTCCGTTGCCGCCGCGGCAAATGCCGTCTCGATATCACGATCGGCCTGATCCAATTGCCGCTGCGTGGAAGTCTCCGTCTCAACAATCAGTTTGCTCTTGGCCAATAAGGCAAACACATGTTTTGGTTGATGGACGAGTGCCTCTTCAAAGGCCGCCACTGCTTCGGTGTTTCGTGCGAGATTCCGCAGGGCCAGGCCGCGATGAAAATGCCCCTGTGCATCCTTGGAATCCAGGGCCACAGCCCGGTCGGCAGCAGCCAGGGCCTTGGCGTCATTGCGCGGCGGGCGAAGGTAGGCGTCGCACAGGTTGAGGTAGAAATCGTATCGCGCCGCGACCGGCTCCTTTTCTCCCGTCTCCACCGCCTTTTCAAATTCCGCCTGCGCGGCAGCAACTTGACCCTTGAGCAATAGACACTCGCCGAGCGAGTTGTGCGCCGCTGCGAGCTTGGAGTCGAGCTCAAGAGCCTGGCTCAGCAATTCGCCGGAGTTGGTTAGCAAGCTGGCCGCTTCGCTGGATGCAACGGCCCGCGCATGCTGCAGCAAGCTTTGCCCAGCCGCCAGCGCATAACGAACATCTTTCTCATCGAGCGTTCGAGCTGCAAGAAATGCCTGGTCCTGCTTTTCGAGCAATCCCGTATCGGGCCGCGAATCCAATTGGGCCAGTGCCCGCAACGAGGACCCCAGCGAGAAATACAATCCGGCCAACTCGCCGCGTGAAGCCGCTGCCGCAGGGGCAGGGGCAGAACGATTCGCCAACAAAGCATCGGCATTGGGAAATGTCGCAATCGCCGCTTCCAAATCCGTGCGTGCCCGCTGCCAATCCTGCCTGGTACCACCGCCAGCCGCAATTTCGGCGAGAGTACGGCCACGCGTCGCCAGATATCGCCACCGCGCTGCGTCTCCGTCAGGAGTCTTGGTAATCGCCGCATCCAGAAACGGCAGCGCTTCCTGATGGCGATTGGCTTGGATGGCGACCACGGCTTGTGCGTATTGCACAATGGCCAGATTCGGATCGTGCTGCACCGCCTGTGACGCCGCCTGAGTGGCTTCCTCCAGCTTTCTCATGCCGGCCAATTCAATCGCCCGCAAACCGTAGCCCCGGGCAAAATGCGCCGCAGCCGGCTTCTCTCGATCAGTCTTTTTCTCCAGTTCCGCCAGTTCCAAGAGCCGCGCCGAATCGTCGGGTGATTTTTCAAGTTCCTTGGTCAGCTCGACAATCCGCAATTCGGCAAGTCGCATTTCCTCGCGAGCGATCATCCGCGGAAGTTTGCGGAAAGCCGAGAGCTCGCTTTGCCAGATCGCCAAATCGTCGAGCTGCGCTGCCATTGCCAAGGCAATTGCCTGCTGAAAATGTTTCTCCGTCTTCTGATCCCAACCCGCTGCTTGAGCGTTCGGCGGCGGACCCTCCGCCAGGGCCATTCCGGCTAGCGCCGCGGTAAAGTGCAACCGGGCGGCAATTTCGCGGTGGCCATCGACCTCGTCGCCGAGTTCTTCCAAGGCACTCTCGGCTTGTTGCATTGCTGCCGCGGCATCCTTGGCGGCCAAATGCGCTTCGCACAGCGTGAGCTGCAACCTAAAATCGGCTGGCGTTTTCCCTTGTAAGCGCAGCGCCTCTTGCAATTGGGGGATGGCCAGCTGCGGCTTTCCAAACTTGACCAGCCAGGTCCCCAAACACGCCAATGCCTTTCCCTGGAAGAGCGGAGAGTTGGCAGCCGCAAAATCCGCCGCGGCTTGTTGATAATTCTCTTCGGGCGTCGTGCCGGCATCGGCCAGCGCGAGGCGGGCCTTGCCGCGCAACATGAAGTCGCCAGACTCCTGACGGTTGGCCTGGAACACCGGTTCGAGCGCCAGAACGACATCGTCGTACAAATGATCGTTTAGAGACGTAGTCGCCCGCCCGCGGGCTCTTTGAAGCAGGTCGTCCAGTGTAGGCGCGGGCTGTATCGTTTTCGGCGGAGTCTTGGTTTTTCCTTCCCCATTTTCCGGAAATGGGACAGGAGGGGTTGATTGGACTACGACTTCCTTTTCGACTTTCGTTTCCGCTTGAGGGGGATCAAAAACTCCCTGTTGCCAGGAGATCAAACCGGCAACAAGCACACCCATCGCCACCAGTCCGGCAAGCGATCCACCCAGCAGCCAACTTCGTCGGCCGGAGTCCTTCGACTGCACAGGGACGGTCTTGTTGCGCGTCGAGTCCTTGGTGGCGTGCAAGTGCTCCGCATAAGAAGGGGTGAATGCCGCTGTCCCCTCTGTTTCCGCGGAATCGCCCTTCGGTGTAGAATTGTGCTGGTCGCTTCGCCGTTCCATGTGGACGGTCGGAGCCGAATCGGCAGTTTGGACGGCAGCTTCCAATCTGCTGACAAATTCCAGGCAACTGGCAAATCGCTGTTCTGGAATCCGCGCTGTGGCTCTCTTCAGGACCTCGATTTCCGGGGTTGTCAGGCCGGAAAAGTCGTGCGTCCCCTTGATATGCACGGACATGATCTGTGTCGAAGTGATTTTGTCGGCAAACGGCAATCGGCCGGCGCGGAGTTGGCAGTAGGTGATTGCCAGAGCGTATTGATCGGTCCAGGCCGATGCCGAATGGTCGAACAACTCGGGTGCCGCATAGGCATAGGTCATCGCGGCATGTTCGGTGTGGACGTGCGATGACTCCATCACTCCCGCGATCCCAAAGTCGGCCACCATCAAGCCGCCACCCACGATCATCAAATTTTGCGGCTTGATATCGCGATGTTGAATCGCCACCAATCGGTCCCCCAACTGGTGAATCGGGCGATTCAAAAAATCAATTCCCTTGGCCGCGTCCCGCATGTATTCCAGCAATTCGTCCGGCGGAATGCCCAGGAACCCGGCTTGCTGACACTCGCTGAGTCGCTGGCGGAGGTTTTTGCCTCCAAGGAGCATCGCAATCACGAGCGTGGAAGGGGGGCGGTCGTCGTTAATGACCTGACCGACGTCATCGAGCAGCCAGTACCCCTGGATCGGCAGCAAATTCGGATGCCGCAGATTCCGGAGGAGATCGAGCGAACGAAACTCACGCTGCCCCGCTTCAGAATCCTTGACAAGGATGATTTTCAGTGCGGCGGGAACCTTACCGGGCCCAATCGCTTTCCAGACTTCCCCGAACCCACCCTTCCCCAGTCGCTTCTCCAGGCGATACTCCGGGACAATCTGCACCCCTTCCGCGATGGTGCCCGGAGGATGCGGCAGTGGTTGGGAACCCGGAGACATCGTAGTTGGGCACGAGAGGGAAATAGGTACTTTGGAGGAGAAAATCCATCCTACAGAACTCTCCAGCGAATGACACTCCCGCACCGTTCAAAATGTCGCGCCGCGGTGCCGGTGCGAATTTTTTTATTTTGTTGAAGTAATCCCCAACCCGGGAAACACAACTGCTGAAGCGGTCAGCCTTTGCGCTGCGGACTATCAGGACTTTTGCAACACCCCCCTCCCCAAAAGGAGAGGCTCTGGGGTGATTCATAGATTGTTTCCCACAATGCAAAACAACCCAGTCGCCAAGGAACCATTGCCGCCACGGGACGCATCTTCCGTGCAGGTGACAAAAGTTTAGTTGTCCAGGTTGGCACAGTCAACAGGTTGTGGCCAAGAATTCTCAAAAAACTTCCCCTCTCCCTTGGAGAGAGGATTGAAGGGAGGTTTTTCGGCAAACCTTTACTTTTTCTCGACCTTCACTTCGGCCTTTTTCCCTTGCACATCCACCGCCGCCACGCCGACGGTCTTGGCCGCTTTTTCGGAGACGATGTTGGCGATCAGGCCGTTCGGCTCGCAGCCGCTGGCGATGGAGATGATCTTGCCCCCCTTTTCGATCAGGAAGTTGGTCGGCATGGTCTTGGTTTCAAAGACCTTCCAGGCTTCTCCCTTGGAATCTACGGCATAGAGCATGTCGAGCTTCTTCTCGGCGGCATACTTGGCCACCTTGTCATCCGGTTCCTTGAAAACCAGCAGGCTGGTGAGCCCCTGGGCCTTGTAGGCTTCGTTGATCTTCTGGAAATACGCCAGTTCCTTGTCACACCCCGAGCAGCCGCAGGTGAGGCGGACGAGGACCGGCCCCTTGGCGGTCAGGTCGGCCAGATTCACTTCCTTCCCCGAGGCATCCTTGATCTTGAACGCCGGGGCCTGCTTGCCGAC
>CAYUJE010000093.1:0-1693 GCA_964444865.1 uncultured Pirellulaceae bacterium
GGCGGACTCCTTCAACGAGGCAGCGGGGTTCGTTGTCTTCCTGGCCGATGCGGATAATTTCTTCGAGCTTTGTGCCGGGCGGCACGGTGAATGTGGACTGCTGGATGATCTGGTTCCCCGCGTCCAGTTCCGGCACAATGAAGTGGCAGGTCGCCCCGTAGGTGAGCATCCGCCCGGCGTAGGCGTCATGATAGGGACGCAGGCCGGGAAAGCTCGGCAGCAGGCCATGATGCAAGTTGATGATTCGCCCGCCGGCATATTTCCAACAAGTGGCCGCGGAGAGGACTCGCATATAACGGGCCAGCACAACGTAGTCCACGCCATAGCCGTCGAGCGTGGCAGCGAAACTATCTTCGTCGGCTCGCCCCTCGCTGTCACCCACCATTTCCCATGGCACACCAAACTGCTCCGCAATGCCGCGGCAGGCGGGCCGATTGCCGATCAGGACTGCCGCTTCCGCTTTAATCTGCCCATCGCGAATGGCCCTCAAGAGCGCCAGCGGCGGCTCGGGACGGTACGTGACGCAAATCGCCAGCCGCGGCTTCTCCGCCCGCTCTTCCGGCGACCAGACACGTATAGAAAGTTTTGTCTCGCGGGCAATCTCCTCCATCGCCTGCCGCACGTCCGCCAGCTTGTCAGCCGGCAGTTGCACCCGGAGGAGCATGGCGAAGAGAGCCTCCTCGTCATGGTCGTACATCTGGATTTCGGCGATATTCGCCCCCAGCCCAGTTACATAATGAATGATCGGGTCCGCCAGACGAACATGATCGGGGCCGACAGCGGTGATGACTAGTTGCATAAGGAAAGATAGGACGCGGAAATGATAGGGCAACCGTCAAACGCGAAACAAACGTAATCGAATGACGAAGCCCGAATGACGAATTTGAGGACACATTCACCCTTCCATTCGCCATTCGTCATTCGGGCTTCGTCATTACCTCAAAAACCTTCCTCCATTCACATCCACCACCGCTCCATTCACAAATTTCCCCGCGTCACTGACCAGGAACAGGACGGCTGCGGCGACCTCTTCCGCCGTGCCGTTGCGGCCCAGCGGGGTTTCCTTGCGATATTGGGCCATCCGCTCGGGGGTGGTGAATTCTTCGTGATGGCGGGTTTCAATGACGCCTGGCATGATGGCGTTGCTGCGCACCGCAGGAGCCAGTTCGCGGGCCAGCGTGCGGGTAAAGACTTGCAGGCCGCCTTTCGCAGCGGCATAGGCTCCCGCGCCGTTGGCTCCGCCAGTTTGCACCGAAAGGGAAAGGTTGTTGACGATGGACCCGTTTCCGCTGGCGCGTAAATGGGGAATCGCACGTTGCGTCACCAGGAAGGCGGATGTCAAGTTGACGTTAAGGACCTGGTTCCAAAGTTCTAGCGAACAATCCTCAATCTTGGCCCGCTCCAAGACCGAGCCGGCATTATTGACCAGAATATCCAGACGCCCCGCCGCAGCGAAAGCGTCATCCACCAACTTGGTGGCTTGTGCCGGTTCCGCGAGGTCGGCGGAAAATATCCACCCGTCGCCGCCGTGCTTACGAATCTCCGCCAGCGTCTCTTCTGCTCCGGCCAGGCTGCGATGGCAATGGAGGACAACTTTGGCCCCCGCGCCGGCAAGTGCTTCCGCGGTTGCTCGGCCAATGCCGACACCCGCTCCGGTAATCAGTGCCACACGGCCTGTCAGATCAAAGGGATT
>CAYUJE010000093.1:1793-20898 GCA_964444865.1 uncultured Pirellulaceae bacterium
ATCCATTGCGAAATCGTGAACGATGTTCCGAATTGCCCAGGTTCGTCGCTGCGGATCATCTCTAGGAGGAAACGCGAAATGGGATGAACGGTAATGAGCAAGGCAAAAATCTCTCCATCCCGTCGGCGAAATGGATACGCCAGCCACAGCAACCAGGCGAGCAGTGCCGCGTCGAGAGCCGCGTACAGCTGTGTCGGATGGATGGGAAGACTGCGGCCGGGCCAGTCGCCGCGTACAATACGATGGACGTTGCCCGCCGCTGTCGTCAACTCTACGGAACCATTGGATAGGCCGAAGCTGGCGAGGGCGTCGTCAAACGACTCGACCTTTTTCCCATTGATGAACGCAATTCTCTCGCCAGGTTGGACACCCGCCTTTTCTGCGGCACCACTTGCGGTAACTCGTTCAATAATCGCCTGGTCCGGATCCTGTTTTCCAATTTTCATTCCATACAGCAGCCCCAGTTCATGCTGCCGCTGGTACGGTGGGCTGTCTTGCAAATACGGTGCGGCTCGCGGCGGAAACGACATCGCCACCGGCCAGTCGCATTCGCCCCCATAGCAGCAACCGTTGAGAAAGCAGCCAATGCGGCCGAGGGCGGCACCAACCACCATGCTGGGGGCGATGATGTCCAGCGTGGCCAGCACCGGCAAGCCGCGGCGGAGGAGATAGTAAATACCGAAGGGAACGCCGGCCAGCACGGAGCCGTAAACAACAAGCCCCCCCTTCGTGACATCCACCAGTGAGCCAAGAATTTCCTGGAACGTCGCCCCCTCCCGAAAAAACTGGTCGTGGTACTGAATAATGAAAAACAGCCGGGCCCCGATGATGCCGGGAAAGATCATCCACATCGCCAGCGAAGTGATCGCCTCGGGGTCGATTCCCATTTGCCAGGCCCGGTACATCGCCAGGCCGACCCCCGCCACCATCGCCAGCATCATCATCACGCCAAAGCCGCGGATGGGGATGCCCAGGGGTATTTTCGCTCCGGGAACTGGGCCGGGAGCAAACTCGATCATGTTCGGCAGGAAGAAGAGGATGATGAAGGCAACGATGCCGAAAAACGGCAGGTAACTGGCCGTTTCCTGATTCCAGCCTTGCTTCCGAATCAGCCAGGCCATGATGCCGGTGCAAAGGATGACCCAGGCGATGAGCAACCAGCCGAAACCGACGACCGGCAAGCCATTCCATTCATACGGGATGTAAAACAGGGTCGAACGCAATTTCTCATCCTTGAATTGCAGGTGTCTGACCATCAGGCCCCGGCAGCAGGCAATTATCGATCAGCCGCGTCGTCCCCACAAAGGCCGCAATCAGGGCGACGGCTGGACGATCCAGCCGCGTCGCTTCCGCCAGCGTATCCGGGTTCACGATCGTGGCGTAGTCAATTCGCTCGATTCCGGCCTGTTCCAAAACGGCTTGCATCTTCTTCGTGAGCTCGCTCGCCTCTCGCTCGCCGTGGCTCGCTAGTTCCTGAACTAGATTCAAGGCTCGCGACAGCGCTAGTGCCCGCTGCCGATCACTGGGAGAAAGATACCGGTTGCGGCTGCTCATGGCGAGGCCATCCGGTTCACGGATGATGGGGCAAACGACGATTTGGGTGGCCACATTCAAGTCCGCCACCATTCGCTTGATTACCAGCGCCTGCTGAAAATCCTTCTGGCCGAAATAGGCCCTGTCCGCTGGGATGATATTGAACAATTTGAGAACGATCGTGGCGACGCCCCGAAAATGGACCGGCCGAAAAACCCCTTCCAGAGGCGTCGCCACTTGCGGCGGTTCGACGAAGGTGGAAGCATCTGGCGGATACATCTCCTCGCGAGTGGGTACAAAGACCAGGTCGCAGTTCGCGCTCTCCACCAAGTCCAGGTCAGATTCGAGCGTCCGCGGATACTTGGAAAAATCCTCGTGCGGAGCGAACTGCGTCGGATTCACAAAAATAGTCGCCACCGCCACATCGCACTCGCTCTTGGCTCGCCGCACCAGGCTCAAATGCCCCTCATGGAGCGCCCCCATCGTCGGCACCAGTCCCACGGTCTTCACTCCGCGCTGCAATTCGCGCACGGCAGCACGCATTTCCGAAATTGTCGAAATCACACGAGGAGACGCCACAACTTTTTTCTACTCCATCGCCTGCATGGCGGCTAGGACCTCGTGCTCGACATAGTCCAAATCCTCAGAAGGGAGCCAGAGTGTTGGTGGGCAATCAGCGCGGCGGCAGAACTGTCGCATTTTGCTGTAAAAGTCCTTGTGCGCCGCCGAATGTTCCGGTTTGACGTCGAAGATGAACTCGGTGGCCAGCGAAGAAGGACGGGTGTCATTTGCCAGAATCCACCAGTGAACAGGATCTTCAAGGACGATCACGAGACGAGGCTGGACTATCTCTTGTCTCGCAATTTCCCAAAGGCTGATCGCAACTTTCGCGCCGGGATGGATTCCAGTTTGGCATTGGAATTGGACAAGGAGTTGGTCGTACCAGAAGTCACTTATGCGCCACTTTCCGTCCCCCTTCCAATTCGACTCTTCGATCAGTTGCGTGAGCTTCTCTAAATGATTTCGCAGTAGCATTTCTTCCTCTACCGACTCTCTTAGGATCTGTCCGTTGAGAGCAATCTCGAGGCATATGAGCATCTCATGCAGATCGAGAATGTTTGATTTGGCAATTGCGACATACTTCGCAGAGTCGTCAAGATTCTGACGAAGTCTTTTCACACTCCACCCATTCACCGGCCACACCATCTCCCCCGCAATTTCCGCTGCCGGCTCCAGAACGAACCGTCGGTAGCACATCCGCGGGTGAGGCAGTTCCAGCGTGGGCGTCTTCATCTCCACCCGGTCATAGAGCAATAAATCCAGGTCAATCACCCGCGGTCCCCAGCGCTCGGCTCGCACTCGGCCGACCTGGTCCTCAATTGCCAACAACCTGGCCAGAAACTCTTCGGGTGCAAGCGATGTCTCCAGCCGGGCCGCGGCATTAAGAAATTCACCCTGCTCCGGCCCACCTACCGGCTTGCTCTCTCGAAAACTGCTCACCGCCTCGACGCGAATCTGCGATTCTTCCCGCAGCAGTTCTATCCCCTTCCCGAGCGCAGCAGCCCGGTCGCCAAGATTTGAGCCGAGTCCAATGAGAGCGGTCGCCATGACCGTATTATACGTAGCCACACGCGGCCCGCGTGTCGGCTTCCGCAGTTGTGGCTCGAACCTTGAAGCCTGCACGCGGGTCGCGTGCGGCTACGGGGCAAAAAATGGGGCCGGAAGAGCGTCCGTTCTTCCAGTCCCCAATCAAGCCGACCGCGCGAGTCCTGCGCGGAATTCAAAAGGCGGGGGGGTCTCCGTTCCTCGACATGCGCCCGTTCGACGTTGGTCGCCGACTGTCGTTCCACGTTCAGTCGCCGCCCCCAGTTGCTCTTGGCCTTTCCTGATCGATTGAATGAAAGTCTCTCGGCGAAGCTAGTGACAAACCCCGCCTGGCTATCCGGGTTCCGAATCAATTTGAAAAATACTCGTGGAAAAACTCGCTCGTTACCGGCGCGCACCACGAGCGCCGATTATTTCGATAGTCTCTCTCACCTGCGAAGGGAGAACCCTCGCAACGCTAGCGCCAACTGCTCCCGGGCCGGCGCGCCAAAGTGTTCTGATCCGAACGGAAAAAACTCTCGTGTCGATTGCCCTGGGGAATCCTGGCTCACTCTACCTTATGACGCCTAAGCGAAAAAAGGTACGAACGATTTCACAATTTGTTTCACCCAACGCAAACACAACATTCAGCGAACAAGGCGTATTGTGCTAAGGTCTCGTGAATTGTCAAGCAAGGCAACAAAAAGATTTTTTCGCCGTGATAGCATCGCGATTTCGCCTCTGCGAATTTTGCGCATCTGCGTCTTGACAAATTCTCGCGACTCTTCCTGCGCCGCAGGACAGATGGTTTTTTGCGAACAAAAAGACTGCTATTTGTTAGTCACATCATCAATACTTTATGTTGTATAGCCACATCGAACTCGTCGACATGTTCACGATACTAGCGAGATTGCTTTGATCGAGGAAACCATTCGCACCACACCAGAGTCGTTTTGCTTCGCAAAGGGCGATGCTCTCGCCCGCATCATTTTCCAATGCAATGGATGCGGAAAAGTCCCACGTGATTTTCAGTTAAGAACGCGGCGCAAATAACTTTTCGAGGTGACCCGTCTTGCGAGCGTAGCGAAGCGCTATCTTCCGCCACCCAGCGCCTTGACCCAGCGCTGTTGCAGTTCGGGGACTTTTTCGCCGTAGGCTTTTTCCAGGGCTTCGGCGGCCCCCAGGCCGGCTTTGATTTCCTTGACGAAGTCGAGGAATTTGCGGGGCTTGTACTGGATAAGAAAGGAGACCATAGCGTAGGCGGTGAGATGGTCCTCGGCCTGATAGTCCCGCAGGATTTTGGGGAACATGTCATTCCAGGGTCTGAGTCCTCCCGCGGCGGCCAGGCGGCGGACGGCAAGGGACCAGTCGGGGTCGATTTGCAGGTTGTTCAGGGCATACTCCAACGAGTTCACCCGATTGGCATGGAGCGTGGCATTTTCGCAGTACGATGCATAGCCGACGTTGAGCCAGGCGGGGTCTTTGTAGCTGGTGGCTCCGCGGATTTGATAAGACGACACAAGGGCGATGGCCTGGTGCTCAGGCGGCGGACCCTCAGGGGTATAGCGGTAGAAGATGGTGTCCTTTACCCACGAACCGGCCACTTCCCCCACTAGCGACCAATCCTGACGAGCCGGCCCTAGCACCGGATCCACCTTGAGCAGATTCACAAACTGGGTGTAGTTGGGCTTTTGAAAGAGAATGATGACATTGCAGTTGGCGGGACTGGTGCTGGTCAGTTCGATGGAACCGGTCAGGCCCTCAATGTGCTGGTTCATGGCTTCCAAGGCCAAGGCCACTCGCTGGGTATCGACCGGAGGCAACTGGCTGTGCAGCGCGGCCCGGCGGGTTTCGGCCCGCACCAGTTGCCAGTTGGTTTTCTTCTCCCAGTCTAGATGCACCTCCATTGCCGTCTTCAGTCGCACATCTTCGATCGCGGCGAGCTGACCATTGTCCGCATCCGGCTTGCAATTGGGGCAGAATTGCTCACGAACGGCCTGCACCCCCTTGGGGACGGGCTGCCCTTCCATCCAGACATAGGGCTGCGGATTTTTGAGCGGCACCAGACCGAGCGCACGGCAGACTTCGCAATCCGCGGTCGCCGGAGGCGGACCCTTGGCGACACCTTTCTTAGGCTCGACCTTCTTCGGCCCCGTTTTGGGAGCAGCTTTGCCGGGTTTGGTTTTCTCTTTGGCAGGGGGAACCTTGGCGGGCTCCGCGGCAGGCTCGGAAGTTTCGGGGGCAGGCTTTTCCGGAGAAGGTTTCGCGGGTGCGGGATTTTCTGGTGCTGGCTTTTCAGGAGTGGAGAGCGGTTCGGGTGCGGGAGTTTCCGGCGGCGTGGGCGTTGCCTCCGGAGCCGGCGTAGCAGGCGGAGTCGTTTCCGCAGGCGTGGTGAATTCAGCAGGGGGAGGTGAATTATCTAATCGAATGGGTGCTTCGGTCTCGGCGGGAACTGCGGCAGGCGGAGTTATTGCCGGGACGAGTTTATTCTTCGGTGTGGTGACTTCAGGCGAATCGTCCTCGGGGACCTGCGCCTTCTTCTTCACCTGGGCCACCGGTTTTCCCTTGCCGCTGGAAAGTCCCCCCATCAATAGAAATCCACCGATCCCCAGGATGACGACAACCAGCAAGCCAATTCCACCGCCAATCCAAAGAGCGGACGAATTATCCTTGCCATGAGAATTCCGACTGAGGTTGCTCCGTTCCGAAGAGGTAGAGCGAGAGGAACTTCGCGGAACCACCGAAAGTTGAATCACCGGCTGCGGCGGCTCCTGAAGCTGCGCCGTCGGTTCGGCTGGTTGTTCGTCGACCAGGTAACCCTCATACACCTGCGAGTCTTCTGCCGCCGGCTCAGGTGCGGCCGCATAGGCCGGCGGGGGAGGAGGCGGAAGCGGCGGAGCGCCAGAGAGGACACCCGATGATAGGATCTTCGCCGTTACATTCTCGCCGCTGATCGAAAGGGCCATCTCCGACTGGCAAACCGGGCACCGCATCCGCCGCGTTTTGGACTGCGGATTCACCCGGAGACGCTTACCGCAACTGGGGCAAAGGATTTCAGCCATAGTCAACAGCTTAGCCCATGATCAAGGGAAAATCTATCTTGGCCGCGCCGCGGCCACACCCACCAAGTCATACTCCTGAGAAGCGACAATCTGCGTCGGCACAATTTGGCCGGACTTGAGCTTGAAGCGGTCACCCGTGACGAACACCAGGCCGTCCACGTCGGGGGCGTCCGCCTGACTGCGGCCGACGAAGACGTTGTTCTCCCCTTCGACCGGTTGATCGAGGATCACGTCCAGTGTCTTGCCGACCTGAGCTTCGTTCCAGGCGAACGAGATTTCCTGCTGCACCTGCATCAGTTCGTCGCGGCGAGCTTCCTTCACTTCCTCAGGCAGGTGATCGTCCAGGTTGATGGCGGGCGTTCCCGGCTCATAGGAATAGGTGAAGACTCCCATCCGCTCGAACTTCTGCTCCCGCACAAAGCCAGCCATTTCCTGAAACTGCTCGTCGGTCTCGCCGGGGAAGCCGGTGATAAATGTCGTTCGCATCGTTAAGTTGGGAATCCGCGTCCGGAGCTTACCGATGAGATTTTCCGTTTCGCTGCGCGTCACGCGGCGAGCCATTCGGCGGAGCATCGTGTCGTTGATGTGCTGCAAGGGCATGTCAATGTACGGAACAATCCGTTTGCTGCCCGCAATCACGTCTGCCAGTTCATCGGTGATGTACATCGGATAGAAGTACATCAGCCGCAGCCAATCGATTCCCTGCACCTCTTCCAGCTTGCGGAGCAGTTCCGTCAGCCGCGGTTCGCCATAGAGGTCCATGCCGTAATAAGTAGTGTCCTGGGCGACGATGATGATTTCCCGCGCGCCGTCGGCCACCAATTGCTCGGCTTCCTTGATAATGGCTTCAATCGGCTTGCTGGCATGTTTGCCGCGCATCTTGGGGATAGCGCAGAACGTGCAAAGCCGGTCGCATCCTTCGGAGATTTTGAGATAAGCAAAATGCCTCGGCGTGATGCGAAGCCGCTCGGTATCCGGCAGGGCCCGAATCGGGGCGGGCTGAAAGACGGTTCGTTGCTCTTCTAAATTGCCGACCAGCCGATCGGCGACGCGGGTGATTTCTTCGCGCCCAAACACACCTACCAAATAGTCGATGCTCGGCCGTTCGATCAGCAAATCCTCTTTCTGCCGCTCGGCCAGGCAGCCCGAGACGATCACCCCTTTGATCCCCCCCGCTTTTTTCAGGGCCAGCATTTCGTCAATGGCCGAAAACGACTCCGTCCGCGCCCGCTCAATGAACCCGCAGGTATTGACCACCACAAAATCCGCCCCATCCGGCTCATTTACCAGTTGGTAGCCGTCTATTTTGAGCAGGCCGAGCATCCGCTCGCTATCGACCAGATTTTTCGGACACCCCAGGCTGACGAACGCGTACGTCCCCTTCGGCTCGGCTTTTTTCGGTTGGTCTAGGTACGTACGGGGCAACGGACAGGCTCCAGGCAAGAGAAAAAGACAATCTTTTAAGTCTAGGGGAGCCCGCCGACCCTGACGAGGGGCAAAAAGCCAAATCCTGCCCGTTTTTTAAGCAATTTGGGGACGAAAAAAGCCGCCCGACATCCGTCGCAGCGGCTTCAAGTACACCCAACAAGACTCGAACTTGTAACCTTCGGTTTCGTAGACCGATGCTCTATCCAATTGAGCTATGGGTGCGCGAATGGGCGGAGCCCAAGGCGTGTCTGTATCTTAGGAGAGACGCGGGGGGTGTCAAGGCGGTTTGTGCGTGCAAGCGGTTGGCTCATTTGGCCTTACGCACTTGTCGCCGGGGCCGCCCGATCTCGGCACCTTCCAGACTCAGCATCCGTTCCTTGAGGCAAATTCCCTGCGGCGCCGAGAAGCCGCCGAGAGAGCCCGCTGAGCCGACGACACGGTGGCAGGGTATGACGATAGGAAAGCGATTACGGGACATCACCGAACCAACGGCCCGAGCCGCGCCGGGATAGCCGGCCAGTTCTGCCAATTCGCCATAAGTCCGCGTTCGTCCCGCGGCGATGCGGCGGCAGCGGTCCACGACTTTCTTTTGAAAAGGGCTAAGATGAGCCAGTTCCAACGGCACATCCCCGAAGGTGACGGCTCTGTCACCGGCTGCATAGGATTGGATTCGCTGGGCAAGTTCCTGCACAAATTCCGACGGCTCGCTTGTGGGGTGCGCGTCGCGCGACGAGAGCGAAGCGATGGCGGCTGTTTCGGAACTGTGCCCGATGGAAATGCGGGTCACCACATTCCCGCGCCAGGCGATCGCTACCGCTCCGAGTTCCGTAGGGAATGCAAAACACTGTTCATTTTCCAGCGAGACGGGTGAACCCGCTGCAGATTTTCGGGTCTGTTTGATAGCTCCTCGGCGCCCACGCTTTGTGGTTGATGTCGCCATTTTTCAGCACTCCTTGTGCGAATTCAGGTTAGAAACCAGACCCTGTTGAAAACCAGCCATGCAAATTATAATGGGTGTCCTCAAGCGGTCAGTATACGATATTGACGAAGGAACAGAATCAGCGGGCCGTTCGACCAGCGAAAGGAACCACGCATGGGCCGGTATAACTCCGTGAGTGACGACTACTACGTCAACATGAATCTAAACACGGAGATGGAACTTCCGCAGAGCCGCGAAACGGTGCTGCACTTCTTCGAGCAGGTCAAAAAGTCCTATCCCAGCATGCGGAATTTCTACAGCCGCGAACGGGGAGAGTTTGTCCTGGAGGAGGACAAGGACAAGGGAGAATATCGCTGGGCCAGCATCGAAAACCGACGCGTTTGCTCCGGCTATGTGAATCCTCCCAACCCGGAAGAGGCCCTGAGGCAGCATGCGCTGATCCTCGATATGGTGCCGTTCATGCTCTCCATGAGCCCGCTCGACTGCGAATCGCTCAATGTGATGTACGGGTTCGATTTCAACTATCGGGGGAATCACAACCAACTGCTGGCCGATGCGCTGGGAGTGCTCCCCGCGTTCGACAAAATGACCCATATTCCCGGCGCGACGATCCTGGCAGCGGAGCCGTCGATACAATTCGCCCTGGATGAGGATTGCCGCACGCAGTGCCGCCTTTCCATCGAAAGCCGCACCAGCGCCTTCCATGTGCGGATGAAGGAATACCCTGAAGAACAGCTGAGCGTCTACTTCACCGCCCGCCGCTACGGCAGCCTGCAAACGGGGGAGACATTCGTCACCGCCATGAACCGCCTGGCCGAAGCCTGCCGCGACATCATCGACAACTACATCGTGGAAAACGTCCTGCGGCCGTTGCAGCAGACGATTGCGATTAGTTAGTTTCAACTTGTTCCCACGCTCCGCCTGAGCACGTCCTCTCCGCTCGCAGGTGCAAAACCTTCTTTTGCTACTGGGCAAGTCGGGTTCGTGAAGAAAACCCGCACCCTTGATTGTTTCCATTTTCCCAGGCCGTATAATCGCCAGCCGGTAGACCGACTGGCCCGCTTCAGGCGGACATAGCTCGTACAAAGGAATTCTCCATGGATCGCACGCATACCAAGCCCCCTTCGGGCTTCAGTCGCCGCGACTTCCTCCGCGGCTCCGGGGCGGTGGCCGCGGCTGGGGCGATTGTTTCGCAGACTCAGGCAATTGCCCAGGAAGCCAAAGGGACCCGCATCATCGCTGGGGAACAAGCTCTCACTTTGAACGTCAACGGCAAAGACGTGAAGGTGAAAGCCGAGCCCCGGACAACGCTGCTGGAAGTTCTCCGCTATCAGCTCGACCTGACCGGTGCCAAGCCGGTGAGCAGCGATGCCTCCAGCGGGGCCAGCACGGTGCTGATCGACGGCAAACCGGCCTCCGCCAGCGTGGAACTCGCGGTTCGCTGTGTCGGCAAAAAAATCGCCACGGTCGAAAGCCTCGCCAAGGACCCGGTTCCAGCCGCGTTCGTCGCTTGCGATGCCCAGCAGTGCGGTTTCTGCACGCCGGGCTTTGTGGTGGCGACGCGGGCGTTTCTTAATAAGAACCCCAAGGCCACGGAAGAAGAAGTGCGGAAGGGTCTCAACGGCAATATCTGTCGCTGCGGCACTTATGCCAACGTCATTCATGCGGCCTTGATGGTCGTGAAGGGAGGGGCCAATGGCTGAGGAAAAAACCATCGTGACCAGTTCGGATGACATTTATGCCTGGCCCGCGAAGGATAAGACTTCACTGCTCGGAAAACGAATGCAGCGCGCGGATGGCATGCCCAAATCCACCGGCACCGCCAAGTACACTTACGACATCAACCTCAAGAATCAGCTCATCGCCAAGGGGCTTGGCTGTCCGCACGCTCACTGCAAAATCATCTCCATCGACACCGCCGCTGCCGAGAAACTGCCCGGCGTGGTGAAAATCGAGGTTCTTAAACCCGAGCCGATGGGGGACAAAAAGGATTGGGAAATCGAGTGGCAGGGTGAACTTCTCGCCGTCGTCGCCGCCGAAAGCGAAGGTGCCGCGGCCGAAGGGGTCGCCGCCATTAAGGTGGAGTACGAAAAGCTGCCGGTCTTTGTCGAAGAAGACAATCTAGAAGGGGCCAAAAAGGCGGGCCGCACGTTTCCCGGCGGCGGCAAGACGCAGACGGAAAAAGAAGCCGGCGATGACGACGACGAAAAAGAATTCGCTGCCAAGGAAATCGAACGCCTGCTCAAAGCCTCGGCCCATGTCGTCGAAGGGTATTACGGCATCGATACTATCACTCACTGCTGCCTGGAGCCGCATGGCAGCACGGTCGAATGGGTCGATGGGAAATTGATCGCCCATCTTTCCACGCAAAACGTCTCCGGCACCGACGAGCAGTTCGCCGCCGGCCTGAAAATCACTGCCGACGATGTCACGGTCCACTGCGACTATATCGGCGGCGGGTTCGGCAGCAAATTCGCCCCGGATTACTGGGCCATCGCGGCGGCTCGGATCAGCAAGGCCACCGGCCGCCCGGTCAAGTTCATGCTCGACCGAGACCAGGAACTCAAGCTCGGCGGCAATCGCCCCAGCGGCTACATCAAGGTTCGCCTGGGTGCCGACAAGGACGGTATCGTCAACGTCTGGGACAGCGAACATTGGGGCTCCGGCGGTGCCACGCAGAACGGCTCGGGCGTCGGCCACGGGGTCATTCCCTATGTCTTCTCTCCCAAGAACTTCCGCCGGACCGCGACAAATATCAAAAACAACGCCGCTCCCAACCGGGCCTGGCGGGCTCCCAACCATCCGCAGGCCTGCGCCATCACGCAAACCGCGTATGACGACATCGCCGCCAAAATGGGTGCGGACAGCTACGACATCTTCCTGAAAAACCTCGGCACCGACGAGGCTCCTCTCGTTTCCGGGGCCAAGCCCTCGGTTTATGCGGGAGAGATGGAAGTTGCCGCCAAACTCATGGACTGGAAGGCCAAATGGCATCCCCATGGGAAAGGCAAGGCCAAAGGCTCCGTGGTGGAAGGATTGGGCATGGCTCTCCACACCTGGGGCGGCAGTGCCAACTCCTCCAGTGTCCTGCTGAAGATTTATCCCGACGGCAGCGTTGAGACCTTCTGCGGCACACAGGACTTGGGGACCGGCACCCGCACTTCGTGTGCGATGGTTTTGGGCGAGACTCTGGGCCTCCCCATGGAAGCCATCAAGATCAACATCGGCTCGTCGAAGTATCCCGTCAGCGGACCTTCCGGCGGCAGCACCACCATCGGGGGCGTTTGCGAATCGCATCGCCGAGCCGGCGTGGACGCTCTGAGAAAACTCCTCGATCTGTCCGCGGCTAAACTCGGCGTGGAAGCGGCCGCTCTCAAGGCCGTTGGCGGCAAGATTGTCGGTGCCGGCGGCAAGAGCCTCACCTGGAAAGAAGCCTGCTCCCTGATCGGCATGAAGCCGCTGGAAGTGATAGGTAACTACAAGAGTGGAACCAAGAGCCCGCTCTCCAGCGTCACCGTCGGCGGTGTGCAGATGGCCCATGTCGCGGTGGACCGCGAAACGGGTGTCGTCAAGATGCTGAAGTTTGTCGCCGTGCAGGACATGGGCCTAGTCGTCAGCCCCACGCAGGCCGAAAGCCAGATTTACGGCTCGGTCATCATGGGAATCGCCTACGCCCTGTTCGAATCTCGGATTCAAGATCCAACCACCGGCGCGGTCCTGAATGCCGAAATGAAGGACTACCGCCTCCCGCGGCTAGGAGACATCGGCGAAATCGTGGTAAACCTCTACGAGCCCGAAAGCGAACGCTCTCGCGGCGTTATTGGCCTTGGTGAACCTCCGGTCATCAGCCCAGGTGCAGCGATCAGCAACGCCGTCGCCAACGCCCTTGGCGTCCGCGTCCCCGTCCTGCCGCTAACCCCCGACCGGGTGCTGGCGGCTTTGGCAAAGAAATAAGTGGGGTAGGCTTCCAGCCTGCCCAAGAGAATATAGAAATTTCAAATCTCAAACAAATTCAATAGGGGGAAATTGAGAATTAAGAACTCTTCGGTTTCTTGCTTTTGGCATTTGGAATTCCGATTTGTTTGAGATTTGAGATTTCCCATTTTGATTACCACTCCTCACGGAGACCCATCATGAAATCCTTCGCCTATGCCTCGCCGACGACCGAGGGAGAGGTTCTCTCTCTCCTCGCCGAGCCGGGAGAGATTGAAATCCTCGCCGGCGGTACCGATCTCGTCGGACTGATGAAAAAGATGATCATCACGCCCGATCTGGTCGTGAACATCCTCGATATTCCGTCCCTCAAGACCATCGAGCAGCTCGACGACGGCGCGATCGCCATTGGGGCCGCGGTCACGCTGGATGAAGTCCTCGCCCATCCGTATCTCGACCCTTACCCCGCCATCGGTCAGGCCATCCAAGGCATCAGCAGCATGCAGTTGCAGTGCCAGGGAACCATCGGCGGCGAAGTCCTCCAGCGGCCGCAGTGCTGGTACTTCCGCGGCGGACGGGGCCTGCTGGGTGCGGGCGGCACCGCGGTGGAAGAAGGGGACAGCCGGTATCACGCGATTTTTGCCAACGACGGCCCGGCTAAGTTCGTCTCGGCTTCCCGCATCGCCCCGGCACTGATTGCTTTGCATGCGACGGCGCGGGTGATTGGCCCCGCGAATGAGGATGAGCGGTACATCCCCATCGAGCAGCTCTTCCGTGTTCCCCGCCACGAAGGAGAGCGAGAAAACATCCTCGCTCGCGGCGAATTCCTCACGCACTTTGTGCTGCCGGAATGTCGCAACTTCGCCAGCGCGACTTATGAAGTTCGCCAGGGAGAAGGGCCCGATTTCCCGCTCGCCTCCGCGGCCGCTTCGCTCCGGATCGAAGACGGCATCGTCCGCGAAGCCGGAATCATCCTGGGCCAGGTCGCCCCCACCCCTTGGATTTCCTACGAAGCGATGAGCGCCATCACAGGCCAGAGGGTCAACGAACAAACTGCTGAAGCCGCCGGCCTGGCTGCCATCGCTTCGGCCAATCCGCTCAGTCACAATTCCTACAAGTTGCAACTCGCCAAGACTGCCGTGAAGCGCGCCATCCTGCGTGCTGCCGGCCAGGAAACGGGAGGATTCTAATCATGCCGATGATCATCAACCACGACGACCAACTTCCCCAAATCACCGGTTCCGCTTGCATCTATTTGCGGAGCAAGTCGATGTACGTGCATGGCACGCTGGGACAGACGGAGTCCACGACCGAATCGAACGCCGGTGCCTGCTGGTGCAACTCCACGCAAAACTCCCTCGGCCCCGACCGGGACTACGTCAACCGCCAGTCCTGCGTCAGCGGCCGAGAGTGCTTCCGCGAGACGTATTAGCAGTTCGCTTATTCCTGAGTAGTCCGCTCACTCCGTGAGCGGACCTACCGTCTCACGGTGAATGCGAAAAGGCTTTAGCCCATTCATTGTCCGCTCCGAAAGAGTGCTTCGAAGGTCGGAGCTCCTGGGCTAATTGGACGAATCAACCGATTGATCACGGTCATTTCTCCTCCTCCACCCATTCAAGCACCTTCTGAGATTCCAAGCGGAATGTTGTGACTTGGTTCTTGTTGAGCCGGTCGGTTGTTGCCTGGCCCTTCGGCGGCAATTGAGACTGCATTCGCTGAGCGAGTGCCTTGATGGTCGGCAGCAGTTTCTTTCGGCGGGCCTCACTTAGCGACTCATTGTTACGTCGGTAGATCGTCAGATCGCGAACGACGAACCAGACACGAAACGAATGTTGCGCATGTTCCTTATCGACGTAATCGGGACCGTCGATTGCCAGCCGAGTCGACCATGATGCGAGCATGTCGTCCATCATTCTCTGATGCCGCTGCTTCTCTACAGGAAACTCACAGAATTCGCCATACAACAGAGTCAACTGCGGATGATGCGGATGATTCTTGAGCGCGACCTCGATGAGTTCCCAAAGTTCCCGACGTGTGATGTGGGGCGAAATCTGGAAGAAGATATCGTCTTTCGGTTCAAAATCGACCAACTCCCAGACCAGTCGCTCTCGATGGATTTGCGGGTCGCGGACCTGAGACTCATTCTTCCAGGGAAACCGTGTGATTAGATTGTCCCAGGTAAATCCGCCAAACTTCGCCTCGATACGACACTTGCCAATCTTTCCGGCCCAGCCAGCTCCTGTCTTGAGAATGTACCGAACCTCCCGATGCTGCAGTCTTGCGGCCAGTTCGTTGAATTGTCGTTGTTCCTCTTCAGTGGCCTGCCCTGTCGGCTTCGCTTTAAGCGGAGAAACGCCGAGCAGCATATTCGGCACCGAATCAATTCCTGACACCCAACTGTATTTTGCGGTGAGTTTGTTCCAGTAGTCGACCTCGACCGCTGTGACCTTGCCAGCGGGGAACGTCATCGTCCAGACCTTCCACTTCTGGCGCTTCCCCACGCTTTTGTCAGCCACGTTCTCGATAGTCTTGCCATCGACTTTAACTTTGAAATCTCGTAGATCGTCCGGATAGGCAAAGGGAAAACCGACCTCCATCGTGACGGGGGCGTCGGTTAGGTTCTTCATTTGAAAGAGCCCGTTTGTATCGCAGCGCGTGGCCGTGACGTTTAGAGTCACCGCCTCCTCACTCATCTCAACTTGGTCTGTCGATCCGGAGAAATTGACCCCGCCACTCAGCGGGTCTGGCGCTATATCACCGACAACCACTGAGGGCACGGTCAGCCAACTAACGGCCAGCAGTGCCACACAGACCAAGCGAAGCGCTGCCAACAAGATCAACCGTCGAATTCGGATCAATTCGCCCGACCGGCCGATGAATACTCGCATCGCTCCCCCATCGTTTGATTGCTCGTGCTGGAATTATAATCCTCATTCTACGAATTAAGCGGATTGAATTGCTACCGCTTAGCATTAACTGCCGCGTCGCATGATAGTTCAGGGGCTGGAAGCTCTTGGAGGAATCATTTTATTGTTCAGGCACGCGACACGGCGCGGAAAAACGAAATACCTACATGGCGATTCGCTTATGAACTGTACGGTCGCCGATCGCGAACTCAGTCCCCTCGCAGCTTAAGATTCATCAGGGTCAGCTTCTCGCGGACCTCGTTCAGGCTGGTGACGCCGAAGTTCTTGCATTCCAGCAGGTCGTCCCCTGATTTCCGCAGCAGTTCGCCCATGAGGGTGAGGCCGAGGCGGGCCATGCATTTGCGGGCTCGCACGGACAGGTTGAGGTCCGAGATGGGCCGTTCGAGCATCGCCTGTTCGTCGGGGGACATGGAGGAGAGGTCCATGACCGGTTCGGGGACACCGCCACCTTTGTCCTGGGCAAACTGGCCCAGTTCCAGACCCTTGCTGGCGAGCATGTCCCGGATTTCCACGAGCGAAGTCTCGCCAAAGTTCTTGCTGGCGAGCAGGTCCGCTTCCGAAGTGCGGGTGAGATCGCCCAGCGTTCGCACCCCCATCTTGGTCAGGCAGTTGCGGCTGCGGACGGAAAGTTCGAAATCGCTGACCGAAATGCTGAGGACCTGGGCCAGCCGGTCGTTACGGCGCTGGGCTTCTTCATCAATCCAGCCGCTGCCGGAGGCGGAGGCATCCTTGATGTAGAGACGGGCCCGGGGATGATCGGGGTAGACTTCCAGCACCCGCTGGTAGCACATCTGGGCCCGGTCAAACTGCTGACGGTCCTCGTAGAGGATCCCCAAGTTGATCAGCGTTCCCACGTTGGCGGGAAAGGTCGCGGCTGCCCGCTGGTAGAATTGCAGGGCCAGTTCGTCGTTGCCGCGGCGGTCGTTTTCGGTCGCCAGGCTGAAGAGAGCCCCGGGATGCTTGCCGTCGGCTTCCACGGCCCGTTCATAGAGGGCACAAACTTCCGGCGTCCCGCCCCCCAGGGCGGCCACCGTGGCCCCGCGCTGGTAAAGGTATTCCGCGGTCTGCTCCACCGCGCCGGAGAGCTTGTCCAGCGTTTCGAGGGCCTTCTTGGGGTCCTTGTTGTAGCGGAGGGCTTCGGCCACCGCCAAAGCACTATCATCCCCGTTATAGCCGGCGACTTTGGCCGCCTGATAAGCCTTAATCGCTTCGGGATAATCCCCGAGCGAAAAGCGGGTCTTGCCGATGTAGAAATTGGCCAGCGCCCCGCCATCCGCAGCGCCCAGCGTTTCCAAGGCCATCCGATAACGGCCGAGCAGGAAGTAACAAACCCCCAAGCGGACAGCCGAGGCCGGGGTGCGGTCTTCCCGCGTTTCCAGTTCAGCGACGGAATCCCGCAGGACGCCGAACTGGGCATAATCTTCGGTAATCGCCTGCGAAAGCTGCGTGATTTCGCGGGGTCCGAAGGAACTGTTGGAAAGGACGATATCGCGGACGTCAACGAGAACGGCTGTGGACATGTAACGGAGGCTCCTGTGCAGAATCTGAAATCAGGGCCAGCAGTGGGAGTCGAACCCACAACCCCCGCTTTACGAAAGCGGTGCTCTGCCAATTGAAGCTATGCTGGCGCGCAAAAATCCCGGTGGACCCCTTACCGTACGGTATCCAGGCGGGAGGCGTCAAGGCGTGGTAGGGCCAAGACTTGGGGCGAGCGAAGAGCTTTCCCCGCAGCGGCGGGAACGTAGAATGGTGCGATGCCCGCGTGACGCGGGTGCGCGAGGAAAAAAGTTGGGGGCTCTGACGTCCCAAATACGATTTGGTGAGCGGTGATGGCCAGGGGCAAGGCAACCACGCCGCAAATTCCGTCAGAGCCCCCACGGTCCTCTGTTCCGTGGCCACACTTGCGTGTGACCGGTCCTCTCTAAAGCACGAAGTGCGCCAACGGAGCAAAACTTTTTTGCTCGCGAATGCCTTGCTCTTTAACTGCCGAGTAATTAAGGGCTTACGCCACAAAAAAAGTTTTTTCGGCTACAACTAAGGAATCAGGCGGAAACACTCCCCCTTTTGCGTCTGTTTTGTTTTGCAACGAATCAAGGGAAAACCGTGGCACATCCTGCCGCACGGTGTTCCATTTTGAGCGCGACCCTTTGAACCCAGTTTTTCGCTATCTTCCGAGCCATTGCACCGACGTCCTCATCTCGGTCAACCCCAAGGCCGGCAGCGGCGCGAAGGGTGGGTTGGTGGATGGCCTGGTAGAAGCCTTGCGGGAGAACTGGCTGAATGTCGAGGTCCTGACGGACATTCAGGAAGTCGAATCCATCGTTCGCCAGAAATCGCAGCAGGGCCGTTTGCGGGCAGTGGTGGCTGCCGGGGGGGACGGGACATTTCGGCTCATTGCCCAGCACACCACGCCGGAAATGCCTCTGGCCATCCTGCCGCTGGGGACGGAGAACCTGCTCTCCAAGTATTTGGAGGTCCCGACAGAGCCTGCGGAGATTGCGGCCCTAATCGTCGCGGGCTGCACAATCCAACTCGATGCCGGCGAGGCCAACGGCCGGCTTTTCACCCTCATGGCGGGGTGTGGATTTGATGCCGACGTGGTCCGGCGACTGCATAGCGAGCGGACGGGGAACATCAATCACTTCTCCTATGTCAAACCAATCTTTGATTCCATACGTAATTACGACTACCCCTTGGTACGCGTAAACTATGCGGACCGAAGTGTGCAGCCTGGTTTGAAGCGTGCCAGCGTTGAAGGGCGGTGGGTGTTTATCGTCAACCTACCGCGGTATGCCGGCGGGCTGAACCTGGCCCCTGGAGCCTCGGGAAGCGACGGCCTGCTCGACATTTGCACGTTCAAGGAAGGTTCGCTTTGGAGCAGTCTCCTCTACCTGGGAGAGGTGATGTTCGGCCAGCATCAATCACTGGAGGACTTCACCCGGGTGGAGGCAGCCGAGATGCGGGTGGAAGCGGAGTCGCCGGTCCCCTACCAGCTCGATGGCGACCCTGGGGGCGAACTGCCGATGACGGTCCGCTCCCTCCCCGGCCGGCTGCGCGTGATCGTCCGCCGCGAGTGGGCGGAGAAGAATGGGTATGTGGAAAAGTAGGATGGGACTCCAATCCCGTCCTAAGAAAACGGACGGACGGGACTGGAGTCCCATCCTACGAAAGATCAATTACAATTCATGCACGACGCCCTTAATAATCCCGCACAAATTGGTCCTTACGCCTGCGGTCCCGGCCAACCGCTGCTGCTGATTGCCGGCCCCTGCGTGATTGAAAGCGAGGAGTTATGCCTCTCTATCGCCCGGCGGCTCAAGGAGATTGTCGCCGGCCAAAGGGTCAATCTGGTTTTCAAAGCCTCCTTCGATAAAGCCAACCGGACCAGTGCCTCCGCCTTTCGCGGCGCGGGGCTCGAAGCCGGCCTGAAAGTCCTGGCGAGAGTCAAGCAAGAAACCGGCCTGCCGGTGACGACCGACATTCATGAATCCGACCAGGCCGCGCCCGTGGCTGAAGTCTGCGACCTGCTGCAAATCCCCGCCTTCCTCGCCCGGCAAACCGACCTGCTCGTCGCCGCTGCCCAAACCGGCAAAGCCGTCAACGTGAAGAAAGGACAGTTCATGGCCCCCTGGGACATGAAACACGTCGTCCAAAAGCTCGGCTCCGCCGGCTGAAAAGATGTTTTGCTTTGCGAGCGC